>NZ_JBFHIA010000088.1:0-11319 GCF_041596715.1 Phaeovulum sp. | reverse complement strand
GCGCAAGGTTTCGAAAAAACGGGTCGCAACTGCCTCGAAGGCGGCGTCCTTGTCGTGGAAATAGGTATAGAGCGTGACCTTTGAAATGCCCGCCGCTTCAGCGATGCCTTCCACCGTGGTGCCGCGAAATCCGTGCAACAGGAACATCCGCTCTGCCGCGTCGATGATTTTTTCGCGCCGCGCGGCTTTTAGCGGTGATAAGGAACTGTTAGCGCTAGACATGGACCGGTCCTTGAAGAAAACTTTACGAAACCTTATATAAACGTTCATAACGTTAATTGCTAGAGTGGTTGCTGATGGGAAACAAGGTTCTGGTAAGCGGTGCTACGGGGTTTATTGCCGGGCATACGATCGAACGGCTTCTGGCAGCCGGACACGAGGTGGTCGGCACCGTGCGCAATCCTGCGGATGAGGCCAAGCTGGCGCATTTTCGCACCATGCCGGGCGCAGAGCGGCTGCAACTTGTTGCGGCAGACCTGACGGACGCAGACCCGTTTTCGGCCTATACCGATGTCGATACCATCATGCACATGGCCTCGCCATATCGACCCAACGTTGCTGATGCGCAGCGCGATCTGGTCGATCCGGCGGTACAGGGCACGCTGTCGATGTTGCGCGCGGCGGCCGCGCAGCCGCGGGTGCGCCGCGTGGTGCTGACGTCTTCAATGGCGGCGGTGACGGACGAGCCGGATGGGCGGGTGCTGACCGAAGCCGATTGGAACAATAAATCGTCGCTGACTCGCAACCCCTACTACTATTCCAAAGCACTTGCCGAGTGTGCGGCATGGAAGTTCGTGGCGCGCGAACGGCCGGGATATGATCTGGTGGTGATCAACCCGTTTCTGGTGATCGGGCCGTCGCATACCTCTGCCGTCAACACCTCGCCGGAAATATTTATCAATATCATCAAGGGTGTGTTTCCGGCAGTGCTGTCGCTGAACTGGGGCGTTGTCGATGTTCGCGATGTCGCAGATGCCCATATCGCGGCTATGGAACGGCCGAAAGCGGCCGGGCGCTACCTTTGCGTGGGCGACGCGATGAGCATGGCCGAAGCGGTGGCCCTGATGCGGGCCGAGGGCTTTGGCGCGAAGTTGCCGCGGCTTTCCATGACCGGCGCCATAGGCACCGCCGTGATGAAGGCGTTCAGCTATACTCAACCGGTTGGCACCGGCAGTTATCTGCGCACCAACCTAGGGCGCACGTTGCGCTTTGATGCGTCGAAGTCGCAGAACGAGCTGGGCATCCATTACCGCGACGCCGCCACGAGCCTGCGTGACACGCTGGCTGATCTGGCGAGGTGGGGGCATATCGCGAAATCTGTCTGAGCTGATGTGCAGAATGCAAAAAGGCCCCGGATCGCTCCGGGGCCTTTTGTCGTTTTGAATTGGCCTCAGGCCTCGGCGCCGTCTTTCTGCGCCTCGGGCAGGATTTCCGCACCCGTTTCCTGATCGACCATCTTCATGCCAAGCCGGACCTTGCCGCGCTCGTCAAAGCCGAGAAGTTTGACCTTCACCTCTTGGCCTTCTTTCAGGAACTCGTTGGGGTGGTTCAACCGCTTCGCCGCGATCTGGCTGACATGCACCAGCCCGTCACGCTTGCCAAAGAAGTTCACGAAAGCGCCGAAATCGACCAGTTTCACCACCTTGCCGGTGTAGATCTTGCCTTCTTCGGGTTCCGCCACGATCGACCAGATCATGTCGTGTGCCTTCTTGATCGACTCCGCGTTCGAGGACGCGATCTTGATCACGCCGTCGTCGTTGATATCGACCTTGGCACCCGAGACTTCGACGATCTCGCGGATCACCTTGCCGCCCGACCCGATCACTTCACGGATCTTGTCTACCGGCACGGTCATGGTTTCGATTTTCGGTGCATACTGGCTGAAGGCTTGCGCCTGCGTCAGTGACTTGGCCATTTCGCCCAGAATGTGCATCCGGCCTTCCTTGGCCTGCGCCAGGGCTTGCTCCATGATCTCGGGGGTAATGCCCGCGACCTTGATGTCCATCTGCAACGAGGTGATGCCTTGCGCCGTGCCTGCCACCTTGAAGTCCATGTCGCCGAGGTGATCCTCGTCGCCAAGGATGTCGGTCAGAATGGCAAACCGGCCATCGTCTTCAAGTATCAGACCCATCGCCACGCCGGCCACCGGCGCTTTCAACGGCACGCCCGCGTCCATCATCGACAAGGACGAACCACACACGGTCGCCATCGAGCTGGAGCCGTTCGACTCGGTGATCTCCGAGACGATGCGGATCGTGTAGGGAAAGTCGGTCGCGGGCGGCAGAACTGCCTGCAACGCGCGCCACGCAAGCTTGCCGTGGCCGATTTCGCGGCGGCCGGGCGGGCCAAAGCGGCCAACTTCGCCGACCGAGTAGGGCGGGAAGTTGTAGTGCAGCAGGAAGTTCATCTTCGAGGTGCCGGTCAGGGCGTCGATGAACTGCTCGTCGTCGCCGGTGCCAAGCGTAGTAACCGCCAAAGCCTGCGTTTCGCCGCGCGTGAACAGCGCCGAACCGTGGGTGCGCGGCAGAATGCCGGTTTCCGAGACGATCGGGCGCACGGTGCGGGTATCGCGGCCATCAATGCGCGGTGCGCCGTTGATGATGTCGCCACGCAGGATCGAGGACTCGAGCTTCTTGAATGCCGAGCCGAGGTTTTCGTCGGCAAGGTCTTCTGCGCTCAGCGTCGCCTTTACGGCCGCACGGGCGGCTTCGATGGCGTTGACGCGGTCTTGCTTTACGCGAAGCGCGAAGGCGGCGCGCATCTGCGCCTCGCCCGCCGCCTTGACCTTGGCATATAGCGCCGAATAGTCCGGCGCAGCAAAGTCGAAGGGGTCTTTGGCGGCTTCTTCGGCGAAGTCGATGATCAGATCGACTACCGGCTTGATCGATTCATGCGCGAACTTCACGGCACCAAGCATCTCGGCTTCGGAAAGCTCATAGGCTTCGGATTCGACCATCATCACGGCGTCGCGGGTGCCCGCAACAACCAGATCGAGCCGCTGCTCGGGGTTTTCGCGCAGCTTGTGCATCGCTTCGCAATCGGGGTTCAGCACATAGGCACCGTTGACAAAGCCAACGCGAGCAGCAGCGATCGGGCCCATGAAAGGCGCGCCCGAAATGGTCAGCGCGGCCGAGGCGGCGATCATGCCCAGAACGTCGGGTTCGTTGACAAGATCGTGGCTGAGCACGGTAACGATCACCAGCACTTCGTTCTTGAAGCCGTTGACGAACAGGGGCCGGATCGGCCGGTCGATCAGACGCGAGGTCAGCGTTTCCTTTTCGGAAGGGCGCGCTTCGCGTTTGAAGAAGCCACCGGGCACTTTGCCAGCGGCGTAATAGCGTTCTTGATAGTGCACGGTCAGCGGAAAGAAATCCTGCCCCGGCTTTGCTTCCTTGGCAAAGGTCACGTTTGCCATGACCGAGGTCTCGCCCAGTGTCGCGATGACTGTGCCATCGGCCTGACGCGCGACCTTGCCGGTTTCCAGTGTGAGCGTCTCATTGCCCCACTGGATAGATTTACGTGTAACGTTGAACATATATCGTTTCCTCTAGGGAGCACTCCCGGCGTTCCGGGTCTCCCATCCAAAATAGCGGCCCCATTGCCGCCGCCCCCTATCCTTTGCATGTGGCCGGGGGCATGGCCTCACGTCGCAGATTGCGCGCGTCTACAGGATTCTGGCTCAAATTGAAAGCACCGAGTTCGACCGTGGTCCTGCCCGAGTGTTCTCTGTTGCACGGGGCATCTGCCGGTGTGACGAGGCGTGCAGCACTGCGCCAAAGTAAAACGCCCGCACCTTGCGGCGCGGGCGTTTGATACGTTTTGGCGATAAACCGGCTTAGCGGCGCAGCGCCAGACGGTCGATCAGCGTGGCATAGCGCGCGGCATCCTTGCCCTTGAGGTAGTCGAGCAGGCGGCGGCGCTGTGCCACCATCATCAGCAGACCACGGCGCGAATGGTTGTCTTTCTTGTGGTCTTTGAAGTGCTCGGTCAGCGTCGCGATGCGCGAGGTAAGAATGGCAACCTGCACTTCGGGCGAGCCGGTATCGCCTTCTTTGGTGGCGAATTCTTTGATAAGGCGTGCTTTTACTTCAGCGGTAATCGACATCGGTTACTCCTTGGTTTTGTGTTGACGGCGCAAGCCGGGATGTCGTCCAGCAGGGCCCTTGCTCCGCCAATCAAGGCGGATGCGCGCGTATAGGGGAAAAGTGCGCGAAAGAAAAGCAGCAATCGCGGCATGTCGCAGGGCGCGGCCTATCGCGCGGTGACTGCTGGCAGGTCGAGCGCAGATTGCAAGGCAATGTCCGCCACGTTCAACCCGGCACCATGCAACACCTCGACCAAGGCCACGCCGTCAAGCTTGATCCAGATCGAATCGGGGGCCGAGGTCGAGGGTTCCAAACTAATCTGTGGGTCGGGATGCGCGCCGGGGTCATAGACCAGCACGATCTGATCTTGTTCCGGCTCAAACAGAATAGTGGCGGGGTGCGCCGGGTCGATCCAGTCGCCCGCTGCAAAAAGGTCTGCGCCTTCGCCGCCATTGCCGAAATCGTTGCTACCCAGCACCAGCACATCATCGCCGCGCCCACCATTCAACAGGTCTTGCCCGGTGTCGATGTCGCCGCGCCCGGTTTCAGGGTCGGCCACGCGGCCAATCAAGGTATCGTTGCCCGCGTCGCCAAAAAGCTCATCAGACCCAAGGCCGCCGGACAGGATATCGTCGCCGTCGCAGCCTTGCAGGCTATCGTCGCCCGCGCCCCCGGCCAGCATATCGTTGCCGCTGCCGCCCAACATCAGATCGGCCCCCTCGCCGCCCCACAGGATGTCGTCCCCCATGCCGCCTGAAAGCGTGTCGTCGCCCGCCTCACCTGCCAGCGTATCTTGCCCGTCATTTCCGGAAAGCGCGTCATTGCCAGCGCCGCCGGAAAGCTGGTCATCGCCGGTGCCGCCATGCATGTCGTCGCTGCCGGCACCGCCAGAAAGCGTGTCGTTTCCGCCGTATCCGTTCAACTGGTCATCGCCGCCAAGCCCGTCGATGCTGTCGCCAGCTTCGCCGCCCCAAAGAATGTCGTCGCCCGCGTCTTCACCCTCTACGGGTGCCGCTGCGACCTCGGGTGCATAGAGTTTGGGGTCCAGTTCGCTATCGCCTTCGGAAACTTCGGCGGGAAGCAACTCGTCCTGCTCGTCTTCGGTTTCTTCGGTAGTGCCAAAAAAAGAAAAGACATCGGCGGAAAAGCCGATCAGCAGCAGCCCCAGAACACCTGTCATCAGCATCATAGCGACTGCCCCCCCAATGGCGTTCGCGAGAGTGCATCTTCGCCCAGGCAGGGGCTGTTCCAAAGCGGAATGTAATTAATAGTTTAACGAAACGAGTGCGTTAACTCTGTTCGGCGGGCAGCCAGAGCGCCGGCTGGCGATCATATCCGATGTAAAGCGGATGGCGCGGCGCGCCAGATTGCGTAAGCCCCAGATGGTAAAGCGCCTGTGTTTTGGCGCGCAGCGCGGCCTCGACCGCCGATCCGCGGCCCAGATGCGCGCCATGCGTGCCCCAGGCGCAAACGATCCGGTCGTCGGGGCGCGCCGCCCAATCAAGGCTATCGGCAATTGCTGCGTCGTTGTCTGGGCCCACGGGGTCGGGCACGGCGCGCATTTCGCGCGGGTCCGTGGCACGAAAGGCGAAGATGTTGGTCACACGAAAGCCGCCAAAGCCCAAGGCCCGCGCCCGCCGCTCGCAACGCTCAACCGTGGGGTCATTCTGCGTTTCGGTCGCGGTCGAGGGGTTCAATAGGATGAAAAGCGCGCGGGGTGCCTGCGCCTGCCACACACGCGTCAGCAGATACCGATACCGCTCGCAGTCAGAAAAGACCGCGCTGCTTGCCGCATCGCCCTTGAGGTGGTGTCGGGTGATCATTGCCTCTTGTCGCGCAGGGTTCTTGCCTGCGCAAGTGCCACTGCCCGCCGCACAGGTCAGAGGTTGAAAACGCGGTTCGGGTGCAATTCACCCGAACGGTAAATACCTGCCGCTATCGCCTTGCCTTGAAAGCTTGCCCAAGCGGGTTCGCCGTATTCGGCGGCGGTGACCACTGCGCCGGGGTTGCCGTTGCGCAACCGCACCGCGCCTTCTGCCGTGGCTTTCAGCTCTGGCAAGTCGGTCAGCCCAAGTTCCAGCGGCAACAGGCGCGCTTCCAGTTCGGGCGTACGTGCAAGGCGCTCGATCTCTTCCATGCTCAGCCCATCAGCGGCATCGAACGGCCCCGACCAAACGCGGCGCAGCGTAAGCACATGGCCAAAGCAGCCGAGCGCTTCGCCTAGGTCGCGCGCGATGGCGCGCACATAGCCGCCTTTACCGCAGACCATTTCCAGTTCCAGCGTATCGGCATCGGGGCGCGCGATCACCTCGAGGCTTTCAACCCAAAGTGGCCGCGAGGCAAGTTCCATCGTCTCGCCTGCCCGGGCCAGATCATAGGCGCGTTCGCCATCAACCTTGACTGCCGAATATTGCGGCGGGACCTGCTGGATTTCACCGCGAAAGGCAGGTAGCGCCGCGGCGATTTCGGCATCCGATGGCCGGGCGGCCGAGCTGGCGATTTCTGCGCCTTCGGCATCATCCGTGCTGGTGGCAACACCGAAGCGCATGGTGAAGCGGTAGCATTTCAGCGCATCGGTGATGTAGGGTACGGTCTTGGTGGCTTCGCCCAATGCCACGGCCAGCACACCGGTTGCGGCAGGGTCTAGCGTGCCTGCGTGGCCTGCCTTTTTGGCGTCAAGCGCCCATCGCACCTTGCCTACGACCGCGGTCGAGGTGATGCCCGCAGGCTTGTCCACGATCAGCCAGCCCGAAACATCGCGGCCCTTCTTGCGTGCCATGCCTTACCCCTTGTTGGTGAAGCCCGCCTGCTAGCGCGCCGCCCGCAGCGCGTCAATCGTTGCCGGTTTCGCTGTCTGCCTGGGGCTCGTCTGGTTTGGCGATATCGCGCTGCACCTTCTCGTCGGCAAACATGCGCCGCACATCGTCTAGTCGATCGAAGGTCATGTCGAGCTGAAAGCGCAACTCGGGCGTAACCCGCAGGGTCATCCCGCGCGAAACGAGATGCCGCAACTCGCCCGTCCGCCGCCGCAGTGCCTTGAGCATTTCTTCGCCGCCCTCGCCGCCAAGCGGCGAGACATAGACGGTGGCTATATGCAGATCTGGCGACAGGCGCACTTCGCCCACCGTCACCGAAATGCGTGCCAGAGTGTCGTCATGTGCTTCGCCGCGTGCGAGCACTTCCGAAAGATTGCGCCGAATCGCTTCGCCGACGCGAAGCTGACGTTGCGAGGGGCCTTGGCCCTTGGGGAAACGGTTGGTTGCCATGCGCCCCATGTAGGGCAGCTGCGGGCTTGCCGCAACGGGGCTTTGCCAAGCCGCGCCGCAAGAGGTAAGGAAAGTTCAAAGGGCGGGGGCGTGAATGAGCGAATTGCCGGGCATCGTGATTACCGGGGCATCGGGTCGAATGGGCCGAATGCTTGCGGCGACCATTATGGCGTCGGGCAAGGCGCGGTTGGTCGGCGCGCTTGAACGCACCGGCCACGCTTGGGTCGGCCAAGATCACGGCACGGCACTGGGCGGCACGCCAAGCGGCCTGATCGTCAGCGACGACCCGCTAGAGGCTTTCGCGCGTGCGCAGGCAGTGATCGACTTCACCGCGCCGGCTGCAACAGTCGAGTTTGCGGCGCTGGCGGCACAGGCCCGTGCCGTGCACGTGATCGGCACCACTGGGCTGGAGCCCGAGCATCTTGCACGTATCAAGGCCGCAGCGCGGCACGCGGTGATCGTGCGGGCGGGCAACATGAGCCTTGGTGTCAACCTTCTGGTGCAACTGACGCGCAAGGTTGCCGAAGCGCTTGATGCCGACTGGGATGTGGAAATCCTCGAAGCGCATCACCGCATGAAGGTGGATGCCCCGTCCGGCACGGCGCTGATGCTGGGTCAGGCGGCGGCCGATGGGCGCGGCATATCGCTCGATGCCAACCGCGAGGCGGGGCGCGATGGTATCACCGGTGCCCGCCGCCCCGGTGCCATCGGCTTTGCCAGCCTGCGCGGCGGCGACTATGTGGGCGAACATGACGTGATCTTTGCCGGTGCGGGCGAGCGGATCGTGCTGCGCCATGTTGCCACGGACCGCGCGGTTTTTGCGCGCGGCGCGTTGCGGGCCGCAATTTGGGGGCAAGGCCAGAAACCCGGCGAATACGACATGATCGACGTGCTCGGTCTGCGCACATCTACGCTATAAACTACCCCAAGCGGGGTTCCGGGGCGCGTCACCCCCGTGCTTTTCGCACCGCCTAAAAGTCTATGGCGATGCCCTTTTTCTCCCAGTCGCCATAGCGCACGGGTTCCGGGCCATCACGGCCGCCAAGCTCGGTCGGCGGGGCCGCTTTCTTTGCCGCGGCCTTGCGCCGTGCCTCGGCTTCGGCAAGCGCGCGACGCGCGGCGGGGGGCAGATCGGGGTGTTTCTCGCTCAACGTGGTCTCCTTGTGCCGATGGGCGCCATGATATAGGCGGCGGCATCGGGTGCAACAGGCAAGGGAGCCGGGCATGAGCAGGGTAGATCCGGTGCGCCAAGCCGCCGCCGCGCTGATTCTCGACGTTACCGAGGGTAGGGCTGCGCTCTCTGATCTTCTGGCCACGGGCGCGCTCGCGTCGCTGGCACCGCCAGACCGGGCACGCGCACAACGTCTGGCGCTTTTGACCCTGCGCCACCTTGGCAGTGCCGACGCGGTGCTGCGCCCGCACCTGCGCCGCGCGCCCCCGCCCGAGATATTGGCGATTCTGCGCTTGGCCGCGGTTGAGATGTTGGAAGAAGGCGCCCCCGCGCATGGCGTGGTTGACGCGGCGGTGACGCTGGCGCGCGGTCGGGCCGAAAGTTTCGCCGGGTTGGTCAACGCCGTGGCGCGCAAGGTTGCCGCGACATCGCCCGAGGTTTGGGCGGCGCTTCCGCCTCCGGCCTTGCCCGATTGGCTGCGCGGGCGGCTGATGAACGCATGGGGCAGGCGCGCGGTGCTGGCGATTGAGCAGGCGCACCGGCGTGGCGCGCCGCTTGATCTGACCCCGAAGTCGGGCGATGCGGCGGGCTTGGCGCAAGCACTTGGTGGTGCGGTTACGGCCACCGGGTCGGTGCGGCTATCGGGGCACCCCGGGCAAGTCTCGCAATTGCCCGGCTATGCGGCGGGCGACTGGTGGGTGCAGGACGCGGCGGCAGCATTGCCCGCACGGGTTCTTGCGCCACGCCCGGGGGAGCGTGTGCTTGACCTATGCGCCGCACCCGGGGGCAAGACGCTGCAACTTGCGGCAGCCGGGGCTGCGGTCACCGCGCTTGATATCTCAGGGCCGCGCATGGCGCGGCTTGCCGAGAACCTTGCGCGCTGCGGTGTCGAGGCAACGCAGGTTGTCGCCGACGCGCTTGTCTGGGCACCTGAAACGCCATTCGACGCGGTGCTGCTTGATGCGCCTTGCTCGGCCACCGGCACGATCCGCCGCCACCCCGACCTGCCTTTCGCGCGCGACCCGGCAAGCCTGCGCACGCTTGTGGCGTTGCAGGCGGAACTGATCGACCGTGCGCTCGGATTTCTCGCGCCGGGTGGGCGGCTGGTCTATGCCTCGTGCTCGCTGCTGCGCGAAGAGGGCGAAGATCAAGTGACCGCGGCCATTTCGCGGCATCCGGGGCTAAGCGTCGATACGGCCGCGCTGGCGCTGCAAGGGGTCCAACCCGAATGGATCGGTCCCGAGGGTGGGCTGCGGCTGCGCCCGGACTACTGGCCCGAGACCGGCGGCATCGACGGTTTTTTCATTGCATGTCTACGACGCTGAGCACGCGTCAAACCATTTGCAACCTATTGCGACCCGAATTGAGCGGTGACAGTGGCTTGGCTGCTGGCTATGGTGCGGCTGTGCGACGGAACAAGCACACAGGCGCGGGAATTGGCGACCGGCAGAATGGCAGGCAATAAACGGCGGCAGAGTGATTTCGGGGCGACGCCGGGCTGGCTCGCCCGCGTCAACTATCGCGTTTCGAACCGCTTGCAGGCGCTGCGCGCAGCACGCGCCCGCCCTGCGACCGGCTTTGTCAGCCAACCGGAACCACGCACCATCGGCAGCCAGGCGCGCGGGCGGCAGTTGCTGGCGGGCAATTACCTGTTTGCCGGGTTTCTGATCGAAGGCCCCGGCCTGTCGATCTGGAACCTGCCGATGCCCGACCGCAGCTTTGAAGAGGCGCTGCACGGCTGCACATGGCTTGACGATCTGGCGGCGCTGGGTGACGGCGCTGCGCGCGAGCGCGCGCAAGATTGGGTGTTTGGCTGGATCGACCGCTACGGGCAGGGCCGCGGACCGGGCTGGACGCCGGATCTGACCGGGCGGCGGCTGATTCGCTGGATCAACCATGCGATCTTGCTGCTCAACGGGCGCGACCGCGTGGCGGCAGACAGGTTTTTCCGCTCGCTGTCGCAGCAGACGCTGTTTCTGGCGCGGCGGTGGCGCGCGACCAGCCCCGGTGTCGCCCGCTTCGAGGCGCTGACCGGGCTGATCTACGCAGGGCTTGCGCTGACCGGGATGGAACGGCATGTGCCGCGCGCCGCTGCGGCGCTGGCGCGTGAATGCGAATTTCAGATTGACGCGCATGGCGGTATTCCCACCCGCAACCCCGAAGAATTGCTTGAGGTTTTCACGCTTCTTACATGGGCCACCGCAGCACTGGGCGAGGCTGGGCGCACCCCGCACCCGGCGCATCTGGCGGCGATTGCGCGCATTGCGCCAACGCTGCGCGCCCTGCGCCACGCCGACGGGGGGCTGGCGCGGTTTCACGGTGGCGGGCGTGGCCTTGAAGGCCGCCTCGATCAGGCGCTGGCCGCCTCTGGTGTGCGCGCACATGCCGCCGAAGGCCCCGCGATGGGTTTTGTGCGGATGCACGGCGGGCGGACGACGGTGATTGTCGATGCGGCACCTCCGCCAAGCGGGCGCGCATCGGTCAATGCACATGCCTCGACATTGGCGCTGGAACTGACCTCGGGCCGGCGCCCGCTGATCGTCAACTGCGGCTCTGGCGCGGCGTTCGGGCCAGAATGGCGGCGCGCAGGGCGGGCGACGCCTAGCCACTCGACACTGTGCATCCGGGGCTATTCCTCGTCTCGTTTGGCACCTGCGGGGCTGATCGGGGGCGGTGCCGAAATGCTGGCGGATGTGCCGCACGAAGTCTGGCAGAAATCGGAACTGGGCGATGCAAGCACACGTCTGATCTTTGGCCACGATGGCTATGTGCCAACGCATGGTCTGACCCATGTGCG
>NZ_JBFHIA010000087.1:0-11593 GCF_041596715.1 Phaeovulum sp. | reverse complement strand
GGAAGCCAAACCTCTAGGTCATGCGTTTTCTGGCTGCCAAAGCCCATGTCGCCGGTGCACAGAACGATCGTGCGATAGGGCAGGCCCAGTTGCTGCAACACCGCCTCGGCACAAGCTGTCATGCGCTCGTGTTCGGCCAGTGCTTCCTCGGGCGCACAGATCGTGACCATTTCGGCCTTTTCAAACTGATGCTGGCGCAACATGCCCGAGGTATCCTTGCCCGCCGACCCTGCCTCGGACCGGAAGCACTGGGTCAGTGCTGTCATGCGGATCGGAAGCGCCGCCTCATCAAGCAACTCGCCCGCAACCGTATTGGTCAGCGTCACCTCGGCGGTCGGGATCAGCCACCAGCCATTGGTGGTCTGATAGCTGTCTTCGGCGAACTTGGGCAGGTTGCCGGTGCCGAACATCGCCTCGTCGCGCACCAGAACCGGGGTGATCATCTCGGTCAGCCCGTGTTTGTCGGTGTGCAGATCCAGCATGAATTGGCCAAGCGCGCGGTGGATACGCGCGACCCCGCGCGACAGCACCACGAAGCGCGAGCCGGAAAGCTTGGCAGCCGTTTCGAAATCCATCGCCTTGGCGACGCCCGCAATCTGGTAATGCTCTACCGGCGCAAAATCGAAAGCGCGCGGGGTGCCCCAACGGCGGATTTCGACGTTGCCGTGTTCATCTGCACCATCTGGCACTTCATCCAGCGGCAGGTTCGGAATCCGCATCAGCATGTCACGCAGGGCAGCGTCTTCGGCGCTTGCCTCTGTGGTCAGCCGCGCGATCTCGGCTTTCTTATCAGCCACCAGTGCGCGCAGGCGCTCGAACTCTGCGTCGTCGCCACGTGCCTTGGCGGCACCAACCTCTTTGCTGGCGCGGTTCTGTTCGGCCTGCGCCGTTTCTGCGGCCATGATCTTGCCGCGCCGGTCTTCGTCAAGCGCGAGGATGGCAGGCGAGGCAGGCGCAAGGCCGCGCCGCGCCAAGGCGGCATCGAAAGCGGCTGGGTTTTCACGGATGGCGCGAATGTCGTGCATGGCGGGCCTCGTCTGGCAGGGTCTGGCGTCGCTGTAGCGCATCGGGGCGCGCGCGAAAAGACCGGCCGAAACATCAATGGCTTTTACGCGCGCGGCGCAGAGGCGTATCATGCGCCTGTGCCCATTCGGGCACTGTTGTGGAGGACATCATGCGGTACGGTATACGCCTTGCGGCGGCGTCAACCATGATCGGGGTCTTGCTTGCACCCACTTTGGCGCTTGGCGAGCCCAGTTGCACCGGCTGGATGGATCAGGGCAACGGAACAAGCTGGCAAACCTGCGTGGGCGATGACGGCAAGCAGCGGTGCTATGAGATCAACAATGCACCCGGCAGCACCTCGCGCGAGGTAACTTGCAGCGGCTGACCCGGTTCAGGGTGCCTTGCAGAATAGATCGTAAACCAGCGCCACCACCTGTTCGGCCTTGGGGTCTGACAGCGAATAATACATCGCCTTGCCTTCGCGCCGACAGGTTACGAGCCCTTCAAGGCGTAGCCGCGCAAGCTGTTGGCTGACTGCGGCCTGCCGCGATTCCAGCAGGTTTTCGAGTTCTGTCACCGATTTCTCACCCGAGGTGAGATAGCACAGAATCATCAGCCGCCCCTCATGCGCGAGCGCCTTGAGGAAGGTCGAAGCCAATTGCGCGCGCCCCATCATCTCGGCAGGCGCAATCGCCACGCAGCCAAGATCGGCGTCGTAAGCGTCGTCAGCGGTGGAATCTGGTGGGGTTGCAGAGGTCATTTACAGCCTGTTGTCTGATTGCACCCGCTGGCTGTGCCATCGGGTCGCTCGCCGTTAACATGGGAGCGCAGGTGAATCGAGACAAGATGTTTTGCGCCATTGCTTTGGCCACAGTGCGCGCGTGCGGCACTCTGCCTCGTGCGTTCGGCGTTTCTGTCGCATCGGAAATGTCGCATTTGTGCCGTATGATACGAATCATATCCTGCGGTCGCTGCAACGGCCAAAAGATATAGGGGTCGATGGGGCTTGGCCGGTCCACCGGGCTGCACCGATACTCGGAGGTTGCGTCGGCAGGGGCAGGCTTGATCCTTCTTCGGTCCCGTAAGCTGCCTGCGCGTGGTCTGGGTTTTCGTGCTGCAAACTCGGGCCACGGCGGCGGTGCCGACGCGGCCCCCGTGTGACCAAAGCGCGCCATCATGCCGAAATCAGCAGCAAAAAGCACGGGTAGTACACCACCCGTGCTGTTAATCGCTACGCCACTGAAAACTGCGTAGCCCAGAAATGTTACGAAAGCGTAAACGCGGCCAGATCAGGCTTCAGCGGCGACGGAACCTTGGTCTCGCGTGGTTTTCGCTTTTGCATCATCGTCATCTGCGGCAGGTGCATTGAACAAAAGGGTCAGCCGCCCGAGTTCGCCCGTTACGGCAAGAAGCATCAAGATCACGGCGAGAGTGTCAAATGTCAGCAGCACGGCGGCTCTCCGAATTAACTACGCCCCTTTTGTGGCATGCAATTCGGGCCGGATTACGGCCACCATGTGGCGTTTGGTTAACGCCGGTGCCTATTTGCGCCGCGCCGCCGCGATCCAGATGGCCATCAGGGCAAAAGAGGCTATCGCGTTCATGCTGGCCATCGAAATGCCCATCAAGCTCCACGCGACCTCGTCACAGCGCACCATCGGCGTTGCCATCAGCTGGTTGAGCAAATCTTGCGCGCTTTGCTCGCCAAGCGTGCCCGCGGTGCAGGTGTCGGGCCCGGGCCACCATTTCTGCTCGACCCCGGTATGATAGATGCCGATCAGCGCGGTCGCGAGTGCGGCAAGCGCCCCGACCCAAGCAAGCTGTGCAGACGGCCGCCAAACCAGCGCCACAATTATTACCGCCACGGCCAGCATATGCGGATATCGCTGCCACCAGCAAAGCTGGCAGGGTACATATCCCAACGCCTGAAACACATAGGCGACCGCGAGCAACGTCGCAGACCCTGATGCTGCCAATACCATCAGCCGCAGCCGCGAGGCCGAGAGCTTGGCGTAGATCTGGCGAAGAGTTTTCATAGGTATCTCACAAAGTAGAAGCTGCCGATCAGCACCACGAAGAACACGATGAACACCCAACCCAAGCGCCGCTCGATGAAATCGCGCATCGGTGCGCCGAACCGCCACAACAAAGCCGCTATGAGAAAAAAGCGCAAGGCCCGGGCTATAAACGAAACCGTGACAAACAGCGGCAGCGAAAGCTGTGTTGCGCCTGAAAAGATGGTGATGACCTTGTAGGGAAAGGGCGTCACCCCGGCGATCATCACGGCCCAGGCACCATAATCGTTGAATCGCGTTGCAAGCGTATCGAAGTTTTCTTGCGCGCCGTAAAAATCGAGTAGCGGGCGGCCAACCGCATCCATCAACCCCCAGCCGATGTAATAGCCAAGCATCCCGCCCGCGACCGAGGCGAGCGTGGCCACCCCAGCAATCAGGAATGCGCGCGATGGCCGCGCCACGATCATCGGAATCATCAGCACGTCAGGGGGGATCGGAAATACCGAACTTTCTATGAAGGCAATCAGGATCAGCGCCCAAAGCGCATGGCGGTGCCCGGCAAGCCCCAGCACCAGATCGTAAAGCTTGCGGATCATTACCACGATGGGCACCCCTGTTGTTCGGTCTGCCTCCCTTCGCGCGCCACGCGTGCGTCGTCAAGCACGCGAGCCACTTGCCACCGCCGGTAAGCGGCGCTAATGCAGGTGCCGGGCCCAAGTGGCGAAATGGTAGACGCAGGGGACTCAAAATCCCCCGCCGCAAGGCGTGTCGGTTCGAGTCCGACCTTGGGCACCATCGCTTATCCGTAGCTAGACAGGCGCAATTTGCGCGCTTGCAGCGCTGATACGCCGCAGCTTCGCCAGACAGAACCGCTTTTGACGCCGAATCGGTTGTGCGGCTTTTGCGATTCGACGCGGCACCTTCCAGCACGAACAGTGCTGCAAAATTGCGCACTTTGGTTGAAAACCTTGAACAATCGCGCTAACCACTTTGCGACTTTTTCAGGGCAGCCCGTGGCGCACGCCGCGTGTTCGCGCGTTTCTAAAAACGAAACAATCGGCCACAAGCGATTCCTGAACGCTGGTCAGGCGCAGGCTTGCCCCGTGTTAATTCCCTATTAAACTTAGTCTAAAGTGAATGTCGGCTGGCGCATGTATGTTTGGCGCAGGAAACAATCGTGCCATCATTCGGGCCGGATTGCGGTTAATTCTGGCCACCGCCGCCGCAGTGTCGCCGTAGTTGTGCCACGTTTGATGCATTTTTCCCTTCCGAGAACAGGGGTCGCGCGGTATCCCTGAATAGCCCGATTGGGGGGCAACTGGCCATGGGGGTGGTCAGGTACGAGCAATGCATCCAGAGGATGCAGGTTTGACGGAACGGTGCTGCTAAGGAACGGGGCGATCTGCTGCCTCGTATGATCTTCTAGGCTCAGAACGGGCTATGCCACCGCTTTTGGGTGGCACAGAAGACATGTTTCCAGCCCGCCTAGCATGCCTGTCATTTCCATGGGTGTGGTTAAGGGGATGAACTGCCTGGCCATGTAGAACCTGCGTCAAAGACGCAAATCGCACGGATCAGGTGGTCGCCGTCGGGCGGATTGGAGAGATGACATGGGCTATTCGAATATTGCACAAGACTATACGATTTATGCGTGGGACCTTGCCGCGGTTACCACGAGCGGAAATGTCTTTCCTGACACCGAAGACGGCGTGTCAAAGCCAGCGGGAATGAGCTTTACGATCGCGTCCTCGGCAAGCTTGACCCAGATCGGGATGACCGATTCAGACAAGAAGCTGAATGACGAAGACTCCGATCAGCTTACGAAATCCAATGTCTCGCTTGATGGCAAGACCTTCGCACCCAGCGAGCTTGATGCCGAGTATTCCTATGTCGTTCGCCCGGCCGGCTCGACCGACAAGAGCGATGAAATCAAGCTTTACGCGATTTCGATGAACGGCAATGTCATCGGCTTCGTTTCGGAAGACCCGATGCAACCGGGCGTGACCTATGATGTCATCAAGCTGTCGAGCGATTGCCCCTCGGTCTATTACAAAGACCTTGCCACCACCTCGCTGCCGCCTGTGGTTACGCTGGACGGAATCGTCGAGGGCACGGATGGGGCCGACCTGATCGATTCCAACTATACTGGCGATCCCGATGGCGACCGCATCGACAATAATGACGCGATCCTGCCCGGCGAGGCGCCGCAAGACGATATCGTAGAGGCTGGCGCTGGCAATGACACCATCTACGCCGGTGAAGGCGATGATGACGTGCGCGCCGGTGAGGGGGATGACCTCGTTTACGGCGAGGCGGGCAACGACAGCCTCGCAGGCGGCGAAGGTAATGACACGCTGGATGGCGGCACTGGCGACGACACGTTGCTGGGTGGTTCGGGCGATGACAGCCTGACCGGTGGCACTGGCAACGATGTGATCTGGGGCGACATTGCCGGGTCGGGCGGCGAAACGCCTGCAAACGTGGCTGATCCGCTTACGCTTTCGGCGGCCAACGTCAAATCGGGTTCGCAAACGGGTTGCGACGGGCAGGCCAACGCGGGTGACAGCGTCATCTACAAGAACGTGACCGTAACCGAAGACGGGCGCGTGGTGATGGCCAAGCTGGTCTTGGTTGACCGCTCGAGCGGTCTCAACGTCGATCTGACCGGCGGCGCAGGCAAGGAAATCCTGCTTAACGCCAACAACGATTCATCGGACGCAGGCAAGACCGCGAGCTTCAGGCTGGAGTTTTATGACCAAGCGACCGGTGAGCCGATCTCGATTTCGTCGATTGCCACCTTTGGCGACCTCGACAAGACTCAGTTTGCTGAAAAGGTCGGTATCCCGGCCTCGCAGTTCACCAACTATGGTCTGACCTCAGATACCTCGCTCAACCTGACCGCGGGCAGCATGATTACCGCCACGGGGACCGAGCAAAACGACCCATCCGATCAGGATGCGTGGTTCTCGGCGGCGTTTGAAGACCGGGATTTCATCGAGTTCACCCTGACCACGCGCGAGGTCAACTCTGGCTTCACGCTGAATGGCGCGGTGATCGAGCAGCCGGTGATCGTCGATCTGATTCCCGGCAATGACACGCTCGACGGCGGAGAGGGCGACGATACGCTTTACGGCGAAGGCGGCGACGATCTGCTGACCGGGGGCGCGGGTGCCGACAATATGTCTGGCGGCGACGACCGTGACACCTTCATCGTTGCCTCCGGCGCAGCCGGTGCGGGCGACATGATCGACGGCGGCGAGGGTGGCGATGATTTCGACGTGCTCGATCTGACCGGCGCGGGCCCGCTGCGCATCGAATACGATCCGTCGAACTCTGAAAACGGCACCGTGCAGTTTCTGGATGCTGAAGGCAATGTCACCGGTACGCTGAACTTTGTGAACATCGAAAAAGTCATTGCCGACCAAGGCGATGGCATTGTCGAGGGCACGACTGGCGATGATCTGATCGACCTTGCCTACACGGGCGATCCCGAAGGCGACATGATCGACAACTCCGATGCCCTTCTGCCCGGCGAAGCGCCGCAAGACGATATCGTGCTGGCGGGCGATGGCAACGACACCGTTTATGCCGGGCTCGGCAATGACGAGGTCTACGGCGAAGACGGCAATGACGTTCTTTATGGCGAAGCCGGCGACGATTACATCTCGGGCGGCAACGGCAATGACGTGCTGTATGGCGGCGACGGCAACGACACGCTCGATGCCGGGCAGGGCCTTGATACGCTTTATGGTGGCGCGGGCGACGATGTGCTGTTGGGCGGGCCGCGCGAAGACATGTTGGATGGCGGTTCGGGCAATGACACATTGCTGGGCGGGAACGCCGCTGACACGCTCGATGGCGGCTCGGGCAACGACAGTTTGGTAGGCAATCAGGGCAACGACTGGATTTCGGGTGGCGACGGTAACGACTTTGCCGATGGCGGTGACGGTGATGATTACATCAACACCTCGGGTGGCGGCGCGACCCCCTTGCCAGACCTTGGCTACCCCGGCCTGTTCCCGGCAGATGCCGACCCGCTCAACGACCGCGACACGGTGTATGGCGGCGCGGGCAATGACACCATCATCACCGGTGACGATGCCGACTGGATCGATGGCGGCAGCGGCAATGACGTAATCGACGCAGGCTTCGACCGCGACACGGTATTTGGCGGCGAGGGCAACGATTTCATCGTCGGCGGTGAAGGCTCTGACTATATCGAGGGCGGCGCGGGCGATGACACGATTTATGGCGGGCTTGATCCTGCCTATCCCGACAGCCTGAACATTCCTGACGCCACCGACCTCGTGCCTGACAACGGCCGTGACACCATCCACGGCGGCGAAGGCAACGATAAGATCTTCGGTCAGGATGATGACGACCTGATCTACGGCGATGCCGGCAATGACTACATCGACGGTGGTATCGACGAAGATACGATCTATGGCGGCACGGGCAACGACACGATCATTGGCGGCGAAGGTGCGGACAGCATGTCCGGCGGCGCCGACCGCGATCTCTTTATCGTCGGTAGCAACACCGCCGGGCTTGGCGACGTTATCGACGGCAATGAAGAAGGCGACGATGTCGATACCTTGGATCTGACGGGTTCCGGTCCGCTGCGCGTGGTCTATGACCCTTCCAATGCGGAAAACGGCACCGTGCAGTTCCTCGACGGGGTTGGCGGTGCGGTCAAGGGTGTGCTGACGTTCAAGAATATCGAGAATGTCATCCCCTGCTTCACGCCGGGCACGCTGGTGGCAACGCCGCGAGGCGAGGTGGCGGTGGAAGAGCTGCGCGCAGGCGACCGGGTGATTACCCGCGACAACGGCTTGCAGCAGATCCGCTGGGTCGGCAAGCGGGTGCTGGACCGCGCCGAACTGTCTGCCGCGCCGCATCTTCGCCCTGTGCTGATCCGCGCCGGAAGCCTTGGCAACGGCCTGCCCGAGCGCGACATGCTGGTCAGCCCGAACCACCGGATGCTGGTCGCCAACGACCGCACCGCGCTTTATTTCGAAGAGCACGAGGTGCTGGTGGCTGCCAAACATCTGATTGATAACAAGGGTGTTCTGTCGGTTGAAGTGTTGGGCACGACCTACCTGCACTTCCTCTTCGATCGCCACGAAGTGGTGCTGGCCAACGGTGCTTGGACCGAAAGTTTCCAGCCGGGCGACCAGACACTTGGCGGTATGGGCAATGCGCAGCGCAACGAGATCTTCGAGCTGTTCCCAGAGCTTCAGACCGAACAAGGTGTTGAAAGCTATGGCGCGGCGCGTCGGACGCTGAAAAAGCATGAGGCGGCGCTACTGGCTCGTTAAGCCGGTAAGTTCCACCTGGGGGCCGCCCGGCAACGGGCGCATGGGCGAGGCGCCATTGGTGCCTCGCCCGTTTCTTGCGGCGAAACAGAATTGTGACGAAATTAGGTCGGATTTCAGGCATTTCAGCTATGCGGATTTGGCAATACCGCCTAAGCTCTGACCTTGGGGGCACTCTTTTCCTGCGCGTATTGCGCTGAAGAAGGTGACATAAATGCTGCATCATTCTCGCCTGCCAGCGGGGGGCCGTGAACATGAGCAATCTGAAACCGCATCCCCGGATGCGGCTTTCGTTGCCATGCGTTTCGCGTTCACGTCTTACGAGCGTAACGAAGGCTGGCTACGCCCTGCCGATGCCGATGGGTTCGGGGGCGAAGCTGTCCGGCTTAGCGAGTTTGTTGCCGCACTTCCCTGTTTCACGCCGCAGATCGCGATTGCGACAGAAACTGGCCCGCAACTGGCGGGTGACCTGCAAGTAGGTGCACGGGTGCTGACCCGCGATCATGGGCCGCAAGCGGTGCATTGGGTCGGGCGGCGGCGCTTTGGCTGGCGCGAGCTTGGGCTGAACCCGGCGCTGCGCCCAATCCGCATTGCCGCCGGGGCGCTTGGTGACGGCGTTCCTGCCGCCGACATGCTTGTTTCGCCGAACCATCGCTTTCTTGCAGCCTTGCCCGGCCAGCGCCTGACTGATGAGACCGAACGGCTTTGGCAGGCACGCGCGCTGCTTGGCAGAGAGGGCGTCACAAGGGTCGATGCACCGCACGTCGAATATGTGCAGCTTCTGCTCGACCGGCACGAATTGGTGCTTTCCGAAGGCGCGTGGAGCGAAAGTTTCCAGCCTTCAGCGGCGCGGCTGGCAGCACTCGCGCCCGCAGCGCGTGCCGAGATTTTGGCCAAGGTTCCTGCTTTGCAGGGCGATGCGGCTGATGTTTTTGCCTCGGTCCGCCCGGAAGCTGTGGCTGTTGACGCAGGCTGATCGCGGCCCCCGCTTGGGCCGGCATTGGTGCGTGTATTCACTACAATAGCACTTATTTACCGGAATTCTGACGCAATTGGTCCGCAGTCTTTCCATACCGAATACTTGGTTATGGGGCTTCGAACTAAATGGCTGTCAGAACTGGCACAAGCGGCAATGACGATCTCAGAGGCGGCGGCGCTGCAGACACGCTGACCGGCTTGGCAGGCAACGACTCGATCAGCGGCGCTGGCGGCAACGACTATATCGAAGCTGGCGTAGAGACGCTTTCCAATACCCCATTGTACCTGAATTGGAGCAGCCGCGGCAACGACGGCACCAATATCGGCAACACCTACACGCAAAACACCGGTGGCATCAACGCGACCGTCACCTATACCGACCACGGCCCCGCGACGAGTTTTCAGGTCGAAACCAGCGCAACCCAATACGTCGCACCGGGCGAGACATTCGCGACCAATTCGGGCGCGCAGATTAACGCGAGCGGCGCGGGCCTTGCCGCTACCGTCAAGGTTGCCTTTTCATCGGTTGCTGACGCGGGCTTTGCGGACGAGGTTGTGAACGTCGCATTCCGCTTGAACGACATCGATTCTGGCGGCTGGCAAGATATCATGACCATCCGCGCCTACGACGCGGCGGGAAACCCGGTTACGGTCAATATCACGCCCGCGGGCGATGATACCGTTTCTGGCAACACGATCACCGCAGGTCCCAATGGCGACTCGATCAGCAGTGCTGGCGGTTCGGTGCTGATCGAGATTCCGGGGCCGGTTTCCTATTTTGAAATCGACTACTCGAACGGGCTTTCTGCTGGGCAGCTTGTCGTAATTTCGGACATCCTGTTCGAGGCCGTGCCGACTGACAACGACACCGTTTCGGGCGGCAATGGTAACGATACCATCACGGGCGGTCTGGGTGACGACTGGCTCATGGGCGATGCCGGTACCGATTACATCGATGGCGGCGCGGGCAACGACACACTCGATGGCGGCACCGAAAACGACACGCTCATCGGCGGCGCTGGCAACGACAGTATGCTTGGTGGCGATGGCAACGACTCGCTCGACGGCGGCACCGGTAACGACACGATCTACGGTGGCGCGGGTGTCGATACGATGTATGGCGGCGACGGCAATGATCTGATGTACGGCGAGGCGGGTGCCGACTACATGGACGGCGGCGCTGGCAACGACACGCTTGATGGCGGTACCGAAAACGACACCTTGCTGGGCGGCGACGGCAATGACCTTTTGCTCGGCGGTGCTGGCAACGACTCGTTGGTCGGCGGCGCGGGCAATGACACGCTTACGGGCGGGGCCGGTGCCGATGTTCTCAGCGGCGGGCAAGGCATGGATTATGCCGACTATTCCGCCTCTACAGCGGGGGTCAATGTTGATCTTTTGGCAGGCACCGGCACTGGTGGCGATGCCGCGGGTGATACGCTTTCGGGTGTCGATGGCCTGATCGGTTCTGCCTATAACGACACGCTGCTAGGCTATGATGGGTTCTCGGCTGACCCGTCTGACCCTTTCACGAACGTCTTTTATGCGGGCGCTGGCAACGACTATCTCGATGGCCGCGGCGGTGACGACTCGCTTTACGGCGAGGCGGGCAATGACACCATCTATGGTGGCGCGGGTAACGACCTGATCGACGGCGGCGAGGGCAACGATCAACTTGATGGCGGGGCGGGCCAAGACACGATCTATGGCGGCACCGGGTCTGACACGATCACGCTGAACTACGGCGAAAGCGCGGGCGATGTGATCGTTGGCGGCGAAGATGTCGGCAACGGCGATGTTGACGTGCTGGTCATCAACGGTCGCGCCAAGATCCTGCTCGATACCAACCCCGAAAACGGCACGATCCGTTGGGCCAACGGCGAGACCACGACATTCTCGAATATCGAGAACATCCTTCAGGTGCCCTGTTTCACCCCGGGCGCGCTGATCGAAACCAAAGACGGGCCGATTGCGGTGGAAAACCTGCGCGTCGGGCAAAAGGTGCTAACGCGGGACAACGGTTTTAAGCGCATCCGCTGGATCGGGCGGCGCGTGCTTGACGCGCGCGAGCTTGCGGCCAACCCGACGCTGCAACCCGTGCTGATCCGCAAGGGCGCATTGGGTGACGGGCTTCCCACCGCCGATCTGCGCGTGTCACCACAGCACCGGATGCTGCTCAGCGGGCCGCGCGCCGATCTCTTGTTCGGCGAATCCGAAGTGCTTGCCGCCGCGCTGCATCTGGTCGGTCAACCCGGCATAGAGCGCGCGCCTTGCGAAAGC
>NZ_JBFHIA010000086.1:0-11604 GCF_041596715.1 Phaeovulum sp. | reverse complement strand
GTCATCCTGCTATCGGTCGCGGTGGCTTTTGGGGCGGTTGCGCCGAAACGCGCAGCGGCCGCGCCAGAAAGTTTCGCCGATCTGGCCGAAAAGGTGAGCCCGGCGGTGGTCAATATCACGACCACAACCACGGTCGCTGCGCCGATCGATGGTAGCCCGGTGTTTCCCGACGGATCGCCCTTTGGTGATCTGTTCAAGGATTTCAACGGACAGAACGGTCAGGGCGCACCACGCCAATCGAACGCGCTTGGTTCTGGCTTTGTCGTTTCGGCCGATGGGTACATCGTTACCAATAACCACGTGATCGAAGACGCAGATCAGATCGAGATCGAGTTCTTTTCGGGCGAACGGCGTGCTGCGACGCTGGTGGGCACCGACCCGAAAACCGACATCGCCGTGCTGAAGGTGGTTACTGAGGAGTCGCTACCCTTTGTCGAGTTTGGCGACAGCGATGTGATGCGGGTCGGCGACTGGGTCTTGGCGGTAGGTAACCCGCTGGGGCAGGGCTTTTCGGCCTCTGCCGGAATCGTTTCGGCGCGTAACCGCGAGTTGAGCGGCACCTATGACGACTATCTGCAAACCGACGCCGCGATCAACCGGGGCAACTCGGGCGGGCCGCTGTTCAACCTTGATGGTCAGGTGATCGGGGTCAACACCGCGATCCTTTCGCCCAATGGCGGTTCGATCGGCATCGGCTTTTCGATGGCCTCGAACGTGGTTTCCAAGGTCGTCGCGCAGTTGCAAGAGTTCGGCACCACGCGGCGCGGCTGGCTTGGCGTGAAGATTCAAGACATTACCGCCGATATGGCCGAAGCGATGGCGCTGAGCAACACGCGCGGTGCGATGGTGACGGACGTGCCAACCGGGCCGTCGCTTGATGCCGGGATCAAGGCGGGCGACATCATCACCAGTTTCGATGGCGGTGTTGTAAGCAACAGTCGCGATCTGGTGCGCCGTGTGGCGGATGCGCCAGTCGGTGAAGCGGTCGAAGTGGTGTTGCTGCGCAACGGCGACGAAGTGAAGCTGATGGTTACGCTCGGGCAGCGCGAGTTGGCCGAAGGTGAAGGTGCCGAAGCACCGCAACCGGTTGCTGGCAGCCTGCTGGGCATGACGCTGGAACCGGTGACGCCGCAGACGGCGAACACGCTGGGCCTGCCCGAAGGCACGCAGGGGCTGGTTATCACCGAAGTCAAGACCGACAGCGAAGCATGGCAGCGCGGCTTGCGCGCCGGTGACGTTATCACCGAGGCCGGGCAGCAACCGGTGGCCAGCATGAGCGACCTCAACGCGCGTATGGAAGAAGCGACCGCTGCGGGGCGCAAGTCGGTGTTGCTGCTGATCCGCCGCGATGGCGAGCCGCGGTTCGTGGCACTGCCGACGCCGTAAGGCCAAGGCACGAAACGCTGAAAGGGCGCCCCTTGGGCGCCCTTTTCATTTCAGCGATCCAACTCGACCGCGATCAGGCCAAGTTCGCGTGCAGTCGCCAGCGCCAAGGTGCTGCTGGGCAGGCCGCGCGGGGTTTGATAGGCGCTGATTGCGCGTGCTGTTGCGCTATCAAACTCGCCATTCACGAAGCCGTGGAAGTAACCGCGCACCCGCAGCGCACGTTGCAGTGCTGCGACGAAATCTGGTGTCAGCGCATCGGCGCAGGGCGTGCGGAACCAGATTGGGGTTCGTTCCGAGACGATTTCTTGCCGGGTTTCGGTGCGAAATGCCGCCGGGCGGATCACGGTGCCGGTCGCGGGGTCGCGCTGTTCGGCACGGATCAAGACCTGCTCGGTGACCGTTTCGATCACCGCCGGGCGAACTTGGCTGGCCCAGCAAGCGCCCTGGGCGGCGCTGGGCGCTTGCAGCCGCACCTCGCCGGTCAGGGTCGCAGCGACCTCTGTTGCAGGCAGCGGCACGGTGGGCGCGCAGGAGGCCAGTGACAGCACGCTAAGGGCGATGGCAAAGGCGCGGGGCATGTAATCGGGCTTCCTGCGGGCACGGTTTTTGCGACATTAACGGAAGGTTGATGTGCCTGAAAGCCCAGTTGCGCCAAATGCAAGCCACCACATCTGGCAATGCCGTTCTGATGGGCATAAGTCTCGTTTGCAATTGACGGCGGCAAGGGCCGCAAAACTGGGAAAGTAGCTGACATGGCACTGATTACTTATGTGGAATACAGCGGCAAGCGGCACGATGTGCAGGTAAAGCCGGGCAAGACGGTTATGGAGGGTGCACGCGATAATGGCGTGCCCGGTATCGATGCCGATTGCGGCGGTGCCTGCGCCTGTTCCACCTGCCATGTCTATGTCGCCGAGGAATGGGTTGATCGGATTCCCCAAAAAGATGCGATGGAAGAGGATATGCTCGACTTCGCCTACAAGACAGACCCGAAACTTTCGCGCCTGACCTGCCAGATCAAAGTGACCGAGGCGTTGGACGGGCTGGTGGTGAATATTCCTGAAAAGCAGATCTGATGCAGCGTTTCGCGCTGGCGCTGGCCATGTTTGCAACGCCAGCCTTGGGCGAAACGATAGTCTCGGCCCGCTACGATGCACCGACCGCGCGCTATGGCCATGGCGCGTTGGCCGGGGGCGAGTGGGCGGAGCTGGTACTGGTACTGGAGGGCGGCGGCGAGCGGCGCTTTGGCTTGCCTGCGGATATGGTGTTTGAAGATGTGGCACCACGGCTGGCAGACTTGACCGGCGACGGGGTGGCAGAAGCGGTTGTGGTTGAAAGCGAGGTTGCCAAAGGCGCGCGATTGGCGATCTGGGGGCCAGAGGGGCGGATTGCGGCAGGGCCGTTTATTGGCACCTCGCATCGTTGGTTAGCACCATTGGGCGCGCTGGATGTTGACGGTGACGGAAGGTTGGAGTTTGCCTATGTGCTGCGCCCGCATCTTGATGCGGTGTTGAGCGTGGTGCGCTTTGACCGGCAAGGTTTGGTGGTGCTGGCGGAAAGCGGTGGCTTGCCCAGCCACCAGTATCGGTCTGCCGTGCTTGAGGGCGGAATTGCAGCCTGCCCTGACGGGCCTGTGATGCTGACCGCCGATTCGACTTGGGCGCAGGTGATGGCAACGCGCTGGGTCGATGGGGCGCTACAGAGTGCAGCGCTGGGCAGGTATCGCGGACCCGAGAGTTTTGCCGAGGCGGCTGCCGCAATGGGCTGTACATTCAGCGTGCCATAGAGATGCCCCTAAAAACAATGGGTAAGCGGATTTTGTGGGATTTCCTTAACAAAAACCTAATGTTACGCGCGCAGGGTGCGTGCAACCCGAGATTTTAAACTTGACTTTGCGAACGCCCTAAAGTAGAAAACAGGCATGCTAGGAGAAGTGGGCAAGCGGCACGGGGCAACCCGGTGCCGCTTTTTCATTTCGCTCGTGCGGACAATGGCATGAGAGGCGGGCGCAGCAGCAGATGATAGTGACTTTCTCGGGCGAGGAAGCGGCTCCGGCGGATCTGATCGCGGAGACAGAGGTGTTGTACCGGGAGGTGGCGGTTGAACTGACCGCCGCACTTCAGGGCATCAGATTGGGCAAAGCCGACGAGGTTAAAACCGCCATGCAGGCGGTGAAAGACCTTCGGGCGGCATTGCAGATGGTAATGGATGAAAGGACCAGAGTTGAAAAACTCCGCAAAAACGTTGCCGGGGTCGTGCGGGATTACGCCATCGACTTCGACGCCGCGAGAGATGAGATCGGGCGCCGCCTGGCTCGCCTCCGCGCAGCCGGAGGAGGTTGATGAGTTTCTGGCGGGGTTGAGCGACAATGCGTTGCTGGCCCTGCCTTGGGTGTTCGACTTCTGGGCGTTACCGCATCAGATCGCCCCCGAGGGGGCATGGAAAAGCTGGGTCATCATGGGCGGTCGCGGTGCGGGCAAGACCCGCGCCGGGGCGGAATGGGTGCGTGCCCAAGTGGAAGGCGCGCGCCCGCTGGACGCGGGGCGGGCACGGCATGTGGCGCTGCTGGGCGAAACCTATGATCAAGCGCGCGAAGTGATGGTTTTTGGCGAAAGCGGTATTCTGGCTTGTTCGCCCCCAGACCGCAGGCCGGACTGGGAAGCAGGGCGCAAGCGTTTGGTCTGGCCAAATGGCGCGGTGGCGCAGGTGTTTTCGGCGCATGAACCCGAGAGTCTGCGCGGGCCGCAGTTCGATGCGGCGTGGGCGGATGAGTTGGCAAAGTGGAAATACGCCGAAGATGCTTGGGACATGCTGCAATTCGCATTGCGGCTGGGCGAGCATCCGCAGCAGGTTGTCACCACAACGCCGCGCAATGTTCATGTGTTGAAATCGATCTTGAACAACCCCTCGACGGTGGTGACACACGCGCCGACCGAGGCGAACCGCGCCTATCTGGCAGCATCGTTTCTGGAGGAGGTCACGGCGCGCTACGCGGGAACGCGGCAAGGACAGCAAGAGCTGGAAGGGCTGTTGGTCGAAGAGGTTCCGGGCGCGCTCTGGTCTGGTGCGGCGCTAGAGGCCTTGCGGGTGAACGAGCCGCCGCCGCTTGACCGGATTGTGGTGGCGATAGACCCGGCGGTGACGGCCAACAGTAGTTCTGACACCTGCGGGATCGTGGTGGTGGGGGCGGTTACGCAAGGGCCTGTGCAGAATTGGCGCGCCTATGTGCTGGAAGACGCGAGTGTGCAGGGTGCCTCGCCCATGCAATGGGCCAAGGCAGCCGCAGCCGCCGTGGAGCGCCACGGTGCAGAGCGGCTGGTGGCCGAGGTCAACCAAGGTGGCGATCTGGTCGAGGCGGTTCTGCGACAGGTGGCACCACTGGTGCCGTATCGCAAGCTGGTGGCGGGACGCGGCAAGGGGATGCGGGCCGAACCGGCCGCGGCGCTGTATGAGCAAGGGCGGGTGCGGCACCTGCGCGGGTTGGGCAGGCTGGAAGACCAGATGTGCCAGATGACCGCGCAGGGCTTTCAGGGGCGGGGCAGCCCAGACCGGCTCGATGCTCTGGTCTGGGCATTGCATGAGCTGATCCTTGAGCCTGCCGCGCAGCACCGAAACCCGCGGGTGCGCGGTTTGTAGGGCGCGCCATTTCTGCGGCATTTGGAAGATGAACGGGCGCGGGGGTTTGCGGCCCTTGGGCAGAGGGGAAGGCTGGGGCGACCCGGCCTTTTTGCTGCGTCTTGGCAAACCTGCGCGGTGGGCATGGCAGACAGGAGCAAGAGATGGTGATGCATTTTTTTCGTCGTGGCCGTGACGGCGCGGCGGCGGTGCCAGAGCAAAAAGCCTCGGCGACTGGGCGCGTGATTTCGATGGCTTCGGGCACCGCGCGCAGCGGTGCTATCTGGTCGGCACGCGATGTAGGCAGCATGACGCGGCAGGGCTTTACCGCAAACCCGATCGGGTTTCGCTGCGTGAAGCTGATTGCCGAGGCGGGCGCGGCGCTGCCACTGGTTTGTCAGGATGCGGAGCGGCGCTATGACGTGCATCCGCTGATCGACCTTATGCGTCGGCCCAATCCGGGGCAGGGGCGCGCCGATCTGTTCGAGGCGCTTTACGGGCAGATTCTGCTTTCGGGCAATGGCTATATCGAGGCTGTGACGCCCGAACCGGGGCTGCCGCGCGAGCTGCATGTGTTGCGTTCGGACCGCATGAGTATTGTGCCGGGGGCCGATGGTTGGCCGGTGGCCTATGACTATACGGTTGGCGGTCGAAAGCATCGCTTTGACATGTTGGGCCACTCTGACCCGATTTGCCACATCA
The DNA here is from genome assembly GCF_041596715.1 of Phaeovulum sp. Lineage (GTDB taxonomy): Bacteria > Pseudomonadota > Alphaproteobacteria > Rhodobacterales > Rhodobacteraceae > UBA6213. Next base: position 5,901 of record NZ_JBFHIA010000086.1, on the reverse strand, counting down.
AGGCGTTTCATCCGCAGGATGACCACTACGGGCTTTCACCGATGCAGGCGGCGGCGGTGGCGGTGGATGTGCACAACGCCGCTTCGAACTGGTCAAAAGCGTTGCTGGACAATGCCGCGCGGCCTTCGGGCGCTATCATATACAAAGGGGCTGATGGGCAGGGCGCATTGAGCCCGGATCAGTATGACAGGCTGGTGTGCGAGATGGAGGCGCATCATCAAGGTGCACGCAACGCCGGACGGCCGATGTTGCTGGAAGGCGGGCTTGACTGGAAGCCCATGGGGTTCAGCCCATCGGACATGGAGTTTCATTCGACAAAGCAGGCGGCCGCGCGCGAAATTGCGGTGGCCTTCGGTGTGCCGCCGATGCTGTTGGGCATACCGGGCGATGCGACCTATGCCAACTACCAAGAGGCGCATCGGGCCTTTTACCGCCTGACGGTGCTGCCGCTTGCAACGCGGGTTTCGGCCGCGATTGCCTATTGGCTTTCACACCACTTGGGCGCGGCAATCGAGCTGCGCCCCGATCTTGACCAGATTCCCGCGCTGGCTGCGGAGCGCGATCAGCAATGGCAGCGGATCGGCGGGGCCGAGTTTCTTTCAGATGCGGAGAAGCGCGTTTTGCTGGGGCTGCCGCCGTTGGTGGAGGCGTAAGGGATGAGCGAGGCAGGCTCGCGCTATCTCAAAGCGCCGTTCGAAGTGCATGAACAGCGGTTCGAGGCGACCGAGCGGATCATGGAATTGCAGTTCGGGCAGGTCGAAAAGCGGCTTGAGCGGATCGAACAGATGATCGGCGGATTGGAAAAGCGGCTCTGGATGACAGTTTACGGCGTGGTTGCCGTAATTCTGTCGCAGGCGGTGCAGGGGGTGCTTTCATGGGCCCCGAAGTGAGGATTTCTACATGATGACACAAGATTACGGGCTGGAACAGAAGTTCACCCGGATGGGTGATGTGGTCAGTGTCACCGACGGTTTGGTGATATCGGGCTATGCCTCGCTTTTCGGAGTTGCAGACCAGGGGGGCGATGTGGTGCTGCCGGGTGCTTATGCCGCGGGGCTGAAGCGCCTTGCCGCCAATGGGGCAAGCGTCAAGATGCTTTGGCAGCACGATCCGGCACAGCCGATTGGTGTCTGGGACGAGATCCGAGAGGACGCGCAGGGGCTTTGGGTCAAGGGCCGCTTGTTGCCCGAAATCGACCGGGCGCGCGAGGCGGCGGCGCTGATTGCCGCGGGGGCGATTGACGGTTTGTCGATCGGTTACCGCACGGTTGCGGCCGAAAAGAACGCAAAAGGCCAAAGGCTGCTTGCGGAACTTGAGCTTTGGGAGGTCTCGGTAGTGACTTTTCCGATGCTCAACGAGGCGCGGGTTGGGGCCAAGGGCGATGGGCCCGAGGCATCCGATTTGCGCGATTTGGTCGCCGCACTTGCCGATGCGACCAGAGTGCTGGCGGACCGCTAGGCCGCGCCGAACCCCTCAACCCTATCAAAAGGTGGAGTGACGATGAAGACCGAGAGCAAGGCTCGGGCCGAGACGGGTGTGCCCGGTGGCCCGGCACCGGTGGCTGAGGTGAAAACCGCGCTGGCCGGTTTCCTGAACGAGATCAGAAGTTTTCAGGACGATGTGAAGACCAGGTTGCAACAACAGGAAGAACGACTGACCATGCTGCATGCAAAATCGATGACGAGCGGGCGCCATGCCCTTTCCGCCGCCGCGCAGGAGGAAGCGCCGCATCAAAAAGCCTTTGCCGCGTATCTGCGGTCGGGCGATGATGACGGGCTGCGCGGACTGATGTTGGAAGGCAAGGCGCTCAACACCGCGGTTTCTGCTGAGGGTGGCTATCTGGTGGACCCGCAAACCTCGGACGCGATCCGTGGTGTGCTGAAGGCCACAGCCTCTATCCGGCAGATCGCACATGTGGTGAACGTCGAGGCGACCAGTTTTGATGTGCTGGTGGATCATAGCGAAATGGGTTCGGGCTGGGCGTCGGAAACTGCGGCGCTGACGGAAACCGGCACGCCGCAGATCGACCGCATCTCGATTGCACTGCACGAGTTGAGCGCCATGCCGAAAGCAAGCCAAAGGCTGCTGGACGACAGCGCCTTTGACATTGAAGGCTGGCTTGCGCAGCGTATCGCCGACAAGTTCGCGCGCGCCGAAGCGGCGGCCTTCGTTTCGGGTGACGGCGTAGACAAGCCCAAAGGATTTCTGAGCCATACGAAAGTCGCCAACGACAGTTGGGCTTGGGGCAGCCTTGGCTATGTTGCCACCGGTAACAACGGCGATTTCGCGACGATCAACGCATCGGATGCGATCGTGGATTTGGTCTATTCGCTTGACGCCGAATATCGCGCGAATGGCACCTTCGTGATGAACTCCAAAACTGCCGGCGCGGTGCGCAAGATGAAGGATGCGGATGGGCGTTTCCTGTGGAGCGACAGCCTACAGGCGGGCGAGCCCTCGCGGTTGATGGGCTATCCGGTGCTGATCGCTGAAGACATGCCGGACATCGCCTCGGGCACCTATGCGATGGCTTTTGGCGATTTCAAATACGGCTATACGGTTGCCGAGCGCCCGGACCTTCGCGTGTTGCGCGATCCGTTCTCGGCCAAGCCGCATGTGCTGTTCTACGCCTCCAAGCGCGTCGGTGGCGATGTCAGCGACTTTGCCGCGATCAAGCTGCTGAAGTTCGCCGCGTCGTAATGGCGCGTGCGGGGGTGCAGTGCACCCCCTCGTGTGGGCGCGGGCGCGTGCCCGTTGTCGTCTAGCTGCTCCCTCCGTCCGAGCGACGGCGGGCAGCCCGCGCCCGCTTTTGCCCGCAAGGGCGCGTTTTGCGGAGATTTCCATGATGCTGACCGAAAAGACGGCGGTGCCCGCCGAGGCTTTGCCCGTTGCAGAGTTTCGCGACCATTTGCGGCTGGGCACCGGTTTTGCCGACCTTGGTGCAGGCGATGCCGCGTTGCTGGCCTATCTGCGCGCGGCGATCGCGGCAATCGAGATGCGCACGGCCAAGGTGCTGATGCAGCGCGATTTCATGGTGACACTTGGAAATTGGCGTGGTGCGCGGGCGCAGCCGTTACCGGTTGCCCCGGTGAGCGCGATTGCCGAAGTTCGGTTGCGCGATGCAGCAGGGGTCAGCGCGGTGGTGGCACCGACGCGGTATCGGCTGGTGCCTGATATGAGCCGCCCGCATCTACAGGCAATTGGCGCTAGCCTGCCGGGCGTGCCAGCGGATGGTTGCGCCGAAATCGATTTTACTGCCGGGTTCGGACCTGCTTGGGCAGACCTGCCGGTGGATCTGGCGCAGGCGGTGTTTTTGCTTGCGGCGCAGTATTACGAATTGCGGCACGAAGGCGTCGGCGCGGCGCAAGCAATTCCCTTTGGGGTGATGGCGCTGATCGAGCCTTGGCGCACGGTGCGCGTGCTTGGGGGGCGTGCATGAGCGCGCCGCGCCTTGATCGGGCACTGGTGCTGGAACAGGCCGAGCGCGTGGCCGACGGCGCGGGTGGGTATCTGCTGAACTGGGCAGCGATTGGCACGCTTTGGGCCGAGGTCAAACCCGGAGCCGGGCGTGAGCGTGCGGGCGAATTCGTGACGCTCGCCACGGTGCCCTACCGCATCACGGTGCGCGCGGCACCTTTTGGCAGCCCGAGCCGACCGCGCCCCGAACAGCGGCTACGCGAGGGCGCACGTATATTTCGTATTCTTGCAGTCAGCGAAGCCGACCGGGCCGGGCTCTATCTGACCTGCTTCGCGCAGGAGGAGGTGGTGGCATGAGTTATGCGATCGCGGGCGCATTGCAGGCTGCGGTTTATCAGCGGCTGCGTGCATCAAGCGCGCTTGAGGCGCTGGTGGGTGAGGCCATCCACGATGCGGTGCCGCCGGGGGCGGTGACGGGCACATTCGTCAGCCTTGGGCCGGAAGACGCGCGTGATGCCTCGGACGCCACCGGGGGCGGGGCCGAGCATGACTTTGTGGTGTCGGTCATTACCGATGCCGCGGGATTCCAGACGGCAAAGTTGGTTGCGGCGGCGATTTCCGACGAGCTGTTGGGGGCGTCGCTGGTGCTGGCACGCGGCCGATTGGTGGGGCTGTGGTTTTTGCGAGCGCGCGCGCGGCGCGTGGAATCTGGCGAGACGCGGCGCATTGACCTGACATTCCGGGCGCGGGTCGAAATCTGACCGGCGCATTCCTCGGGCCTTAGGGCTAGCGCGCCCGGCGGGGCATTTCTGCATCAAACGGAGAACAAGCATGGCGGCACAGAACGGCAAGGACCTTCTGATCAAGCTCGATCTGACTGGTAGTGGGCAGTTCGAGACCATCGCGGGGCTGAGGGCCACGCGGATCAGCTTTAACGCGGAGACGGTCGATGTGACCAGTCTTGAAAGCCAAGGCGGCTGGCGCGAGCTGCTTGCGGGGGCGGGGGTCAAATCGGCGGCAATCTCTGGCTCTGGCGTGTTCAAGGATGCCGACACCGACGAGCGCGCACGGCAGATCTTTTTCGACGGCGAGGTGCCGGAGTTTCAGGTGATCATACCGGCCTTCGGAATTGTCCAAGGGCCGTTCATGATTACCGCAGTCGAATATGCAGGCAGCCATAACGGCGAGGCAACCTACGAGGTCAGCATGGCATCGGCCGGGGTGCTGACTTTCACGGCGCTCTGATGGCGAACCCTTGGGCGGGAGAAGTGGCGATCTGGCTCGACGGGCGGAGGCATGTCGCCAAGTTGACGCTTGGCGCGCTGGCAGAGTTGGAGGCGGCACTGGCGGCGGGAAGCCTGATCGAGTTGGTCGAGAGGTTCGAGGCGGGGCAGTTTTCAACCCGCGACGTGCTTGCGTTGCTGGTGGCGGGGCTGCGTGGCGGTGGCTGGCAAGGCGAGGCCGAAGACCTGCGCACGGTCGAAATCCGTGGTGGTCCGGTAGAAGCGGCGCGCGTGGCGGCAGAGCTATTGGCGCGCGCTTTCGCGGTGCCGAGGGCGAAATGAGCGGGCTCGACTGGCCGGGTTTGATGCGGGTGGGGCTGCAAGGGCTGGGCCTGCAACCGCGAGAGTTCTGGCGGCTGACCCCGGCAGAGCTTGCGATGATGGTGGGGGACGCGGCTGCGACCGCGCCTTTGACCCGCGCGCGACTGAACGAGTTGGCGGCGGTTTGGCCAGACAAGGTGAAAGGATCACGGGATGATCGAGGTGGACGGGCTTGACGGCTTGGGCCAGCAAGCGGCGGCGCTTGAACGCAGCTTGGGCGGTGCCGAGACCATGGCCGCGGCGTTCAATGCAGAACTGGGGCGGATGCGGGAAAGCGCGACATTTACGAACCGCGAGGTCGGGGCGCTTAGCAATTCAATCGGAAAGGGGCTTAGGCGCGCGTTCGACGGGCTTGTCTTAGATGGAATGAAACTGTCGGACGCGCTGGCCGAGGTCGGGCGTGCGATGAGCGAAAGTGTTTATGCAACTGCGATGAAGCCGGTGCAGAGCGCATTCGGTGGCGCGATTGCGAGTGGAATGAACAGCCTGCTGAGGGGGATGTTCCCGTTTGCAGAAGGTGGTGCTTTTACGCAGGGCCGGGTGATGCCCTTTGCCAAGGGCGGTGTCGTTTCGGCACCGACCTCATTTGCCATGCGATCCGGGCGCGGTTTGATGGGTGAGGCGGGGCCCGAGGCGATCATGCCGCTGGCGCGCGGTGCCGACGGGCGGTTGGGCGTGCAGGCGGCGGGGGCGGGGCGTGCTGTGAATGTGGTGATGAACATCGCCACCCCCGACGCTACCGGGTTTGCCCGCAGCCAAGCCCAGATCGCGGCACAATTGAGCCGCGTTTTGGCGCGCGGCGAACGCAACCGCTGAGGAGGCGCGCATGGCTTTTCACGAGATCCGCTTTCCTGCCAATCTGAGTTTCGGATCGGTCGGG
>NZ_JBFHIA010000085.1:0-11674 GCF_041596715.1 Phaeovulum sp. | reverse complement strand
GTGTTGGAGCCAGAGGTCTTTGCCAATCTGATCGGCCGGATCGAGCGGGGCGAGGTTGTGCCGCTGGTCGCGGAAACCTATCCGCTGCGCGACATCGCCGCTGCGCAACGCGCCTTTGGCGAAAAGGGCTACATCGGCAAGATCGTGCTGGCGCTAGACTAAGCAAACGCGCCGCCGGCAAACCGGGCGATAGGCGCAACTGCCGCCGATTTGGCGTGGTTACTTCTGCGCCTTGGCCTCCGCCGCAGCCTTCATGCGTGCCAGCAGCGCTGCCTTTTTCGATTGATCGCCAAAGGGGTTTTTCTCGGTTCCCTTGGCGTTATGGTCGATGTAGCGGGCCCCCGACTTGCTCGGCTTGGGAACCCCAGATTTTCCGTAATCCATATTGACGCCCTTGCGATTTGGCTGAACCAGGACCTCATGCCTCAAAAGGCTGTTGCCCGCAACGCCGATACCGCGGAGCGTCGCGCAGCCAGCAGCACCGCAACCTTGCGCTATACAGATGCGGCGCGCGTGGCTTGCGCCCCGTGCCGCCGTTACTAAAGCGGCCAGAAAATCAATAGCGCCGGGATCGAGACCGCAACGATGATGATTTCGAGCGGCAGACCCATCCGCCAGTAGTCGCCAAACGCATATCCGCCCGGGCCAAGAATCAGCGTGTTGTTCTTGTGCCCGATCGGGGTGAGAAAGGCGCAAGAGGCGGCCACGGCCACGGCCATCAGGAAAGGCTCGGGCGATACGCCCAGCGTTTGCGCCATCTGGATGCCCACCGGTGCGGCGACGATTGTGGTGGCGGTGTTGTTAAGCACATCCGACAAGGTCATCGTCACCAACATCAACGCGGTCAGGATCGCCCATGCAGGCAGCCCCTCGGTGACATTCACAAGACCTGCCGCAATCAACTGCGTGCCGCCTGAGGTTTCCAACGCGCTACCCAAGGGGATCATCGAGCCGAGAAGTACGACAACGGGCCAGTTCACATGCGAGTAAAGCTCGGTCAGCGTCAGGATGCCGGTCAGCACATAGACGATCACCACCAAGCCTAGCGCGATCGGCAGATATACCAGCCCAAAACTTGCCGCGGCGACCGCAGCCGCAAAAACGCCGATTGCAAGCCAGACCATTTTGTCGACCGTTACTTTCAGCCCGCGCGGTGCCAGCGACAGAGAGCCCAGCCACTCGGTCACATCGGCGCCGGTGTCGCGCGGTACCAGCAGCAGCAGGATGTCGCCGGTCTGGATTTGGGTCTTGCGCAATTGCTGGGTGATCCGCTTGCCGCGCCGCGAAATGCCCAGCAGAACCGTGTTCTGGCGCGATTCCAGACCGACCGAAAGCGCCGTCTTTCCCACAAGGCGGCTGGTATCGGGCACGACCACCTCGATGATCTCAACGCCGTCTCCCGCCGCATTCAGCCGCTCTTCACGCGCCTCGTCCGCCACGGTGAATTTCATTGCCGCGCGAAACTCATCAAGCGCGTCAGGTGTCGCCTCTATGACGAGTATATCACCGGCTTGAACCACCGCATTTCGGACCGGGCCATACCGCCGCTTGCCATCCCGGATCACGCCCAAAATGGCAACGTCGGCCTTTTCGGCGGCTTCAGCCAACTCGCCAACGCGTTTGCCGATCGCCTTGTTGCCCTTTGGCACCGTCAGTTCGGCCATGTATTCGGACAGGTTCTCGATATTGGCGATGGCGTCTTCGCGCACCGGAATCAGGCGCCAGCCCACAAGCGCCACAAAGATCAGCCCGGCCACGGCCGCGGTTGCGCCCACGGGGGCAAAGTCGAACATTCTGTAGGGCTCGCCCAAGGCATCTTCGCGGATGGCGGAAATGATGATGTTGGGCGGGGTGCCGATCAGCGTTGCCATACCGCCGAGGATTGTGGCGAAGCTGAGCGGCATCAGCGACAGCCCCGGCGAGCGTCCGGCCTTGCGCGCGGTCTGAATCTCGACCGGCATCAGCAGCGCCAAGGCCGCGACGTTGTTCATGAAAGCCGAAAGCACCGCGCCGATCGCCCCCATCATTGCGATATGCATGCCCAGACTTCGTGAAGCATCGACCAAGGTGCGAGTGATCAGGAACACCGCACCCGACCGCACCAGCCCTGCCGAAACGATCAGCACCAAAGCCACAACAAGCGTTGCAGGGTGGCCAAAGCCCGAAAAGGCGGCGTCGGTAGGCACCACCCCCAACACCACGCCGACCATCAATGCGGTAAAGGCGACCACGTCATATCGAAACTTCCCCCAAAGCAACATGCCGAAGAAGATGATGAAAAGCGTGAATAGAATGATCTGGTCGGTTGTCATGGGGGCCAATCCAACAGTTGCGCGCGTAATGCAATCTTGCCCCTATCCGTGCGCAGAGGCCAGCGGTGTTGTTGGGGCGCGACGGGTGGGGCAGGGCTTGCGGCGCAATTCATGCTGTGTGGCTGGACAGGCTTCCTTGTCCCGAACATAGTGCGCGCCAATCGTGGCCATTGAAAAGAGACCAGATGCTGGCCCCTGCTATTGCCCCAGATTCGGCAAAGCCCGCCGAGGCGCGCAAGGCGGCGCAGGCTTTGCATCAACGTATGCGCGCAAAGCGGGCGTGGCAGTTCGATTTACCGATGGTCAAGGTCGTTGTCGGGGCGTTCTGCGTATGCCTCGGGGCAGGATTGGCGGCGCATGAAGGTTGAGCGGCTGATGCGCGGTTTGGCACGCGGGCTGGCGCTGCTGGGTGGCGCGGTGTTGCTGATGCTGGTGGCGATGATCTGCGTCAGCGTTGCAGGAAATGCGCTGGCGCGGCTGGGCGTGGCCGGGTTTGGCCCAGTGCGTGCCGGGTATGAACTGGTGGAACTGGCCGTGGCCTTCGTGGTCTTTGCCTTTTTGCCTTTGGCGCAGCTTGACCGCGCGCATGCAACGGTCGAGGTTTTCGCCGCGCGGCTGCCAGCGCGTGCCAATGCCCTGCTGACACGGTTCTGGACGCTTGGCATGGCGCTGGCGATGGTGCTGATCGCTTGGCGGTTGGGCGCGGGCACCTTGGCCAAGGCACGCAGCGGCGAGACCACGTTTCTGTTGGCATTGCCGATCTGGTGGGCCTATGCGGCCTGCACTGGCGCGGCAGGGGTGGCCGCACTGGTCAGCGCGTGGGATGCGCTCAGGTGGCGCGCATGAGCGCCCTTGCACTTGGCATCGCTTCGTTTCCGCTGCTGCTGGCGCTGATCTTTGCCCGCGCGCCAATAGGCTTGGCGATGTTCGCGGTGGGGGCGGTTGGGCTGACGCTTGTCACCGGCAGCCCGGCGATGGTGCTGGCGCGGCTCAAGACCGAAAGCTTTTCGACGTTTTCCAGCTACAGTCTTGCGGTCATTCCGATGTTTCTGCTGATGGGCCAGTTCGCCACCCGTGGAGGAATGAGCCGGACCCTGTTTCGTGCCGCAGGGGCATGGGTCGGGCACTGGCGCGGGGGGCTTGCGATGGCCGCCATCGTTGCATCGGCTGGGTTCGGGGCTATCTGCGGCTCGTCACTGGCTACTGCCGCCACGATGGGGCAGGTAGCGCTGCCAGAGTTGCGCCGGGCCGGCTACGCGGGCGGGTTTTCGGTTGCCACGCTTGCGGCGGGCGGCACGCTTGGCATTCTCATCCCACCCTCGGTGGTACTGGTGATCTACGCGATCCTGACCGAAACCAACATCGCCCATCTTTTTCTTGCGGCGCTGCTGCCGGGCCTGCTGGCGGCGCTGGGCTATGGGGTGGTCATCGCGCTTTATGTGCGCCGCTATCCTGAAGCCGCCACGGTCATGCCCGCGCGCGGCAACCGCGGCCGCGCCACGCTGGCGCTTTGGCCGGTGGCGGCGATTTTTGCGTTGGTGGTGGGGGGCATCTGGGGTGGGTGGTTTACCCCAACCGAGGGTGCCGCGATAGGTGCGGCGGGCACCGGGCTGATGGCTTGGGCCGGGGGCGGGCTTGACCGGGCCGGGTTGACCGAGGCGCTGCTGGAAACCGCGCGCGCCACCGCGATGATCTTTTTCATCCTGCTCGGCGCAGCGCTTTACAACGGCTTTCTGGCCTATGCGCGGGTGCCGCAGGAAATGTCTGCCTTTGTCGCCGGGCTGGGGCTTGGCCCGTTTATGGTGCTGGGGCTGATCTTGCTGTTCTATCTGGCGCTGGGCTGCGTTATGGACAGCCTGTCGATGATCTTGCTGACCATCCCGATCTTTTGGCCACTGGTCTCGGGGCTCGATTTTGGTCTTGGCGCCGCCGATACTGCGGTTTGGTTTGGGGTGTTGGTGCTGATCGTGGTCGAGGTGGGGCTTGTTACGCCACCTGTCGGGATGAACCTCTTTGTCATCACTTCGCTTGACCGTGAAACCCCAGCAAGTGCCGCCTATGGACCGGTTCTGTGGTTCGTGGCGTCCGACATGGTGCGGGTGCTGCTGTTGCTGGCATTTCCGGGGATCGTGCTGTTCTTGCTTTGAAGCCACGGCGAGAAGGCAGCCACTGCAAGCCAAGCCTTGTATCGTGACGCGATAGCCTTTACATACCGGCGGTCGGTTTTTAAGGGGCTTGGATCAGTGGCGAACGCAGCAACAACAGATGAGAATGTAAAAAGAACGCGGCTCAGAATGTCGCCTGACGCGCGGCGCACAGCAATCGTCGATGCAGCGCAGGCGTTGTTTTATGCGCGAGGCTGGGATGCGGTGACGATCTCGGATGTCCTAGCCGAGGCGGGCATATCGAAGGGCGGGTTCTACCACCACTTTTCCGCCAAGGAGGATCTGCTCGACGCCATCGTCGAGCGCCTTGTGGCACGGGCGTTGGAAGGCACCGCCACGGCCCGCGATGCGATCACGGGGGACGCGCTTACGCGCTTCAATGCGTTCATCGGCGCGATGAACCGCTGGAAGGCCGATCTTGGCCCGGAACTGCGATTTTTCACTGATGTGATGCTGCGGCCGGGCAATGATGTGCTATTCCAGCGCGTCGTGGCCACCTCGAACGAGGCTACGCTGCCGATCCTGCGGAAGCTGATCAAGGCAGGTATCGACGAAGGCACCTTCGACACCCCCGACACCGAAATTGCTGCCGAGGTGATTGTAGCCCTTGGGCAAGAAGAGCGGCGCGCGGTTCTACGGTCTGCAATCGCGGCTGCCGAATTGGGCGATATGGACGAAGCCGTGCGCCTGCTTGATGCGCGTATGCGTGCCGAGGGGCGGTTGATAGACCGGTTGCTGGGGCTGCCTGCGGGCAGCATCTTGCTGTCACACCCTGCGGATTACCGTCTGATGTTGGGCGCGATGAAGCCGTCGCAAAACCCCGGAGGCGGCGCATGACCGCAAATGATCAAAAGACCCAACAGCCAGCGCAAGACAAGCCCGATTGGGCGATGAGCCGGGCCGAGGCAGAGCGCGCGCGCCGTGCACGCGAGGGGCTGGCGCAAAGGCGGCGCAGGTGGCCTTGGGTATTGCTTGCGCTGGTCGTCGCCGCTGGTGGTGGCTACAGCTATTACAGCGCCAAAATGGCCCCAGTCGGGCCGGACGAGATACTTGAGCACGCGCAAAAGCCGGAAGCGGTGATGCAGCTTAGCACCGCCGAGATTGCCGTTTTGCAGCCACAAACCCTGCAGCGCACGGTTCGCGTAATCGGCACGCTGGCACCGATCCGCCAAGCGCAGCTTTCCTCGCAGGTCAACGGTCGTGTTGAGGCGGTTAGCGCGCAACCCGGCGACCGTGTCACAGAGGGGGAAGTGCTGGCGCAGATCGACGTGGAAACCCTGACGCTGGAACTGAAGCAGGCGCGCAGCAATGCCGATGCCACGCAGGCGCGGCTCAACCTTGCGGAAGTGCAGCTGGAACGCACGCAGCAACTGATCGACCGGGGCTTCACCACGACGTCGAGCCTTGATGAGGCGCGCAGCACCGTCACGCAGTTGCGCGCACAAGTCAGCGCGCTAGAAGATCAGGTCGCGGGGGCCGAACTGCGGCTGCGCAACGCAACCGTGCGCGCGCCCTATGCGGGTGCTATTTCCAAACGTTCCGCCGAGCCGGGGCAGTATGTCGGGATCGGCACGCCACTGGTGACGGTGGTCGATCTGACTTCGGTCGAAATGAACGCCAGCGCCGCCGTTGGCGCGGGTTCGCAGCTCACGCGCGGTCAGGCGGTTAGCGTCCACGTCGATGGCATCCCCGGCCGAACTTTTGAAGGCGTCGTCACCCGCATCAACCCGGTAGCTGAAGAGGGAACCCGGACGATCCCGGTATATGTTCAGATCGAGAACGCCGACGGTATTCTGCTGGGTGGCATGTTCGGGGTTGGGCAGATCGTGGTCGAGGACGCGCCCCAGTCGCTGGCGGTTCCGGCCACTGCGCTGCGCGAGGACGCGGCGGGCCACCACCTCTTGCAGATCGAGGACGGCCGGTTGGTGCGCAGGCAGGTTGAAACCGACGGCGACTGGGCGGGCGGTCTGGTGCGTATTCTTTCGGGCGTCGAGCCCGGCCAGACAGTCGTAACAGCGCCCTTGCCATCGCTGGCCAGCGGCGATGCCGTAGAAATCGTGGAGGAATAAGCACGTGTTTCTGACCCGTATCAGCGTCAAGGCCCCGGTTTTCGCGGCAATGGTAATGGCCGCACTGCTGGTGATCGGCAGCTATTCCTTCATGCGCCTGCCCATCGAGCAACTGCCGGACGTCGATTTTCCGGTGGTTGCGGTGGTTGTCAGCTACCCGGGGGCCGCACCTGAAGCGGTGGAAAGCGACATCATCAAGCCCATCGAGGAATCGGTGAACACGATCAGCGGCATCGATTATATCCAAAGCACGGCGCGGGCGGGCGAAGCGCTGGTGATCCTGTTCTTCGAGATGGATGTCGATAGCGCCACGGCGATGCAAGAGGTGCGCGACCGGCTTGGTAGTATTCAGGCGGTCTTTCCAGACAACGCGAATGACCCGTTGCTTTTCAAGTTCGATCCCGCCGAACTGCCGGTCGTCTCGCTGGCCGTCAGCTCGGATATCATGTCGCTGCGCGATCTGACGGCGCTGACCGAAGACGTGATCGAACCGCGCATGTCGTCAATTCAGGGCGTGGGCCGCGCCTCGGTCGTCGGTGGCGTTCCGCGCCAGTTGAACGTGCTGATAGATCCCGACCGGCTTTCAGCCTTTGGCGTTGGCGTTGGCGAAGTGACCGCGGCGCTTGGCCAAGACAACCAAGACCTTCCCGCAGGCTCGATCGAGCAGGGGCTCGAGGTGCAGTCGATTCAGGTTGAAGGCCGCATCGCGAACGCGGTCGATTTTCTCGATATCATCGTGGCGCGTCGTGGCGATCAGCCTGTGCGGCTGCGCGATGTTGCAACGCTGGAAGATGGCGAGGCCGAATCCGAAAGCATTGCGCTTTTGGACGGAGAGCCAGCCTTGGCGATGGATATCGTCAAGACGCAGGGTGCCAACACGGTTGCTGTGGCCGAAGACATTCGCCAGGCGGTGGAAGAGCTGATGAATGGCAAGCTGCCCGCAGATGTGAAGGTCGAGATCGTGCGCGACAATGCCGTGCCGGTTGAGGAAAGCTATCACGGTGTGCAGAGCATGATGATCGAAGGCGCGGCGCTGGCCGTGCTGATCGTGTTCCTGTTTCTCAACTCGTGGCGCTCGACCGTCATTACGGGGCTGACGCTGCCCATCTCGGTGATTGGCACCATGACGGTGCTCTATTTCCTTGGCTTCACGCTCAATATCATGACGCTGTTGGCACTTAGCCTTGCGATTGGGCTTTTGATCGACGATGCGATCGTGGTGCGTGAAAACATCATGCGGCATCTGCACATGGGCAAATCGCACCGACAAGCGGCGTTGGAGGGCACCAACGAGATTGGTCTTGCGGTGCTTGCCACCACGCTTTCGATCGTTGCGGTGTTTCTGCCGGTGGCCTTCATGGAAGGCATCATGGGCAAGTTCTTTTTGCAATTCGGCGTCACGGTGTCAGTTGCTGTGCTGATTTCGCTTTTCGTGGCCTTCACGCTCGACCCGATGATGTCGTCTGTCTGGTATGATCCGTCGGCCGAAACCGGGGCGAAGCACGGGCCGTTGGGGCGTGCCGTGGCGCAGTTCGGCCGTTTTTTCGAATGGCTGGGTCAGGGTTACCGTGGGCTGCTGCGTTGGAGCCTGCGGCACCGGATCACCACGCTAGCGATAGCTATGGGTGCCTTTGTCGGCAGCTTCTTTCTGGTGCCGTTGGTCGGCGCTGAGTTTGCCCCCGCCGTGGACAACAGCGAGTTTCAGGTCGAGGTCGAAACGCCCGTCGGTTCGTCGCTGGCATATACGGCAATCAAGGTGCGGCAAGTCGATCGGGTCTTGCGCGCGTTTCCAGAGGTGACGGGCACCTATGCAACCATCGCAGGTGCCGGTTCAAGCGGGCAGAACAGCGCGACTATTACGGTTGCGATGGTCGGCCCCAGCGAACGCGTGCGCAGCCCGCAAGACATGACGCTTCCGGTGCGCGAGGCGCTTGCCGTAATTCCCGGGATAGATGCCAAGGTAGGCGCGGCAGGTGGGATGGGTGGCATTTCAGAACCCGTGCAGATCAATGTCTATGGTGATAATCTCGATGTGCTCGACCCGCTGTCAGACCGATTGGTGCGCGCGTTGCAGACCATCGACGGGCTCGAGGATGTGTCATCCAGTCTTAACTCCGCGCAACCGGTGCTTGGGGTGCGGATCAACCGCGAGGCGGCGAGTGATCTTGGCGTATCGCTGCAACAGATCAGCGCGACGCTCCGCCCGATGTTGGGTGGCAGCGATGTCAGCGACTGGACCTCGCCCGATGGGCGCAGCTTTACCGTGACGGTGCGCCTGCCCGAAGAGATGCGAAACGACCTCGACGTGCTGCGCGCGTTGCCCGTGGCGCAAAGCGGCGGCACAGGTATGGTGCGGCTAGATCAGGTGGCCGACATCGTGCAGTCGTTCGGCCCGTCCGAGATTACGCGCCGCGATCTTTCGCGCCAGGTGCTGGTCAGCGCCAACCTTTCTGGCGTGACCTTGGGCGATGTGACGCCGCAGATTCAGGCGGCAATGGACGCGCTTGAACTTCCTACCGGCTACCGCGTCAGCATGGGCGGCGATGCCGAGCAATATGCAGAAATCCTTGCGGCGGCGGGATCGGCGCTCATTCTGGCGGTGATCTTCATCTACCTCGTGCTCGCTTCGCAGTTTGGCAGCTTTCTGCAACCCGTCGCGATCATGGCCGCGCTGCCGCTGGCGCTGGTGGGCGTCATGTTGGGCTTGCTCGTAGGCGGTTCGACGCTCAACATGTTCTCGATGATCGGCTTCATCATGCTGATGGGGCTGGTGGTCAAGAATGCGATCCTGTTGGTCGACAATGCCAATCAGCATATGAGGGAACAGGGAATGAACCTTTATGAAGCGCTGGTCGAAGCCGGGGTGACGCGGTTCAGGCCAATCATCATGACGACACTGGCGATGATCTTCGGGATGCTGCCGCTGGCGCTGAATATCCATGAAGGGTCTGGTCAGAATGCGCCAATGGCACATGCGGTGATCGGTGGACTGATCTCGTCCACTATCCTGACGCTGGTCGTGGTGCCGGTGGCCTTGACCTATCTTGACAGTTTCGGGCGCAAGACCCGGCGGTGGTTTCCTGCGCCGCCCGACACGGCGCACAGGGGCGCTTCGGCGCAGACAGGCGGCAATTCATCATGACAGAAACGCCCGCAACGCGCGCACCGGCCTTCACCACCCGTGGTCTGACCAAGGTTTACGGCGAGGGACATTCGGCGGTGCATGCGTTGCGCGGCGTCGATCTGGAAATCCCTGATGGAGAAATTGTCGTGCTGCTGGGGCCATCGGGCTCGGGCAAATCCACGCTTCTCAACATCATCGGCGGTTTGGACCGGGGCACCGAAGGCACGGTGCAATTTCACGACAAGATCCTGAGCGACATGACCAATACCGAACTGACCCGGTATCGGCGCGAGCATGTGGGCTTTGTGTTCCAGTTCTATAATCTGATGCCCAGCCTGACCGCGCATGAAAACGTCGAGCTTGTCACCGAAATCGCCAACAACCCGCTCGACCCGGACGAGGCGTTGGCGCTGGTTGGCCTGAAAGAGCGCACAGATCATTTCCCCGCGCAGCTTTCGGGTGGCGAGCAGCAGCGCGTCGCCATTGCGCGCGCCATTGCCAAGCAGCCCGATGTGCTTTTCTGCGACGAACCGACCGGCGCGCTTGACAGTGCGACCGGGCGATCGGTGCTCAAGGTGCTGGCCGATGTGAACGAGAGGCTTGGCTCGACCGTCATGATGGTCACGCACAATGCCAACACTGCCGCTATGGCCGACCGGGTAATCCATTTTGCAGATGGTGCCATTCGTGACGTGGTGCTGAACAAGACCCGCCGCAGCCCCGAGGAGATCGAGTGGTGAGCCCACTTGACCACAAGTTATTGCGCGACCTCTGGTACATGAAGGGCCAAGCCATGGCGATCGGCGCGGTAATCGCCGTTGGCGTGATGATGCTGGTGATGATGACGGGCCTTACCGCCTCGCTGACCGAAACCCGCGCTGCCTATTACGAACGCTATCGGCTGGCCGATGTCTTTGCCTCTGTCGCGCGCGCGCCCGAACGGCTGAAGGCCCAGCTTGCCGAAATCCCCGGCGTCTCGGCGGTTGAGACGCGGGTGCAAGGCCGCGCGCTGATTGATCTGGCAGGGCAGGTGCTGCCGGTGCAGGCGTTGGCGGTGTCCTTGCCAGACCGCGGTGTGCCTGCGCTGAACGATGTTTACCTTGCCGACGGGCGGATGCCCGCTGTGGGCCGCCCCGACGAGATCTTGCTGCTAGAAAGTTTCGCCACCGCCAACGACCTGCGCCCGGGCGATACGCTGCATGCCACCATGAACGGCGCGCGCCGCAGCTTTGACATTGTCGGGCTCGCGCAAAGCCCCGAGTTTCTTTACACTACCGCGCCGGGCGAATTGCTGCCCGATGATGCGCGCTTTGGCGTGATCTGGATCAGCCGGTCCGGGCTTGCCGCCGCCTATGATCTTTCTGGTGCCTTCAACGAGGCGCTGATCGGCTTGGCGCGCGGTGCGAACGAGGCCGAGGTGCTGGACCGTGTCGATCAACTGCTAGAGCCCTACGGCGGCTCGGGCGCCTATCCGCTGGCAGATCAGATGTCCAATCGCTTCGTCTCGGAAGAGATTTCGGGTTTGGAAGCGGCGGCGGTCGGGGTGCCCCCGATCTTTCTGGGGGTTGCGGCCTTTCTGCTCTACATCGTCATCAGCCGCATGGTGCAATCCGAGCGCGAAGAGATTGGCCTGATGAAGGCCTTTGGCTACACCAACGCCGAGGTTGGGGCGCATTACTTCAAGCTGATCCTTGCCATTGCCGTTGGCGGGGCACTGGCGGGGTGCCTAGGCGGTATTGCGGCGGGGCGGGCGCTGATCGGGGTCTATACGACCTATTACAAGTTCCCCTTTCTGGTGTTCGAGCTTGATCCAAAATCTTTCGTGACCGGGGTTACGGTCAGTATACTTGCGGCCTCTGCCGGGGGCCTGCTGGTCTTGCGCCAGGTCTTTGCGCTGACCCCGGCAGTAGCCATGCGCCCGCCCGCACCCCCAAACTTCAGCCGCACCGGCAGAATCGGCCATAGCCTCAACCGCTTTCTCGATCAGCCAAGTCGCATGGTGCT
>NZ_JBFHIA010000084.1:0-11714 GCF_041596715.1 Phaeovulum sp. | reverse complement strand
GCGGTTTTGCTGTTCGGTGTTTTTGTAAACCTGCTGCTGCTGACCGGGCCGCTTTACATGCTGCAAGTCTATGACCGCGTGCTGGGTAGCCGGTCTGAAGCGACCTTGGTTGCGCTGACCGCACTGGTGGCTTTCCTGTTTCTTTGCATGGGGTTGCTTGACCATGTGCGAGGCCGGGTCATGGCCCGGGTCGGGGCGCGGTTCCAAAACGCGCTTGATATGCGCGTGTTTCAGGCCTCGGTGCGAAGGCTCTCGCTCTATCAGGGCGACGTGGCAGCGGCGGCGGGGCAGCGCGATCTGGAAGCGATGCAGCGGCTTTTGGCATCGCCGGTGCTGCTGGCGCTGTTCGACATGCCATGGGTGCCGCTGTTTCTTGGGGCGATTTTCCTGTTCCACCCCTTGCTCGGCTGGCTTGCGGTTGCGGGGGGCGTGGTGCTGATCGGGGTCACGATGCTGAACCAGTGGCTTTCAAAAGAGCCGTTGGAACAGGCCAACCGCGCCTCGGTGCAGGCTGAAAGATTTGCCGAAAACCTGAAGGCAGAGTCGGAAACGGTGCAGGCTTTGGGCATGGCCGGGGCAGGCTTTGCACGCTGGCAACTGGCGCGCTTGCAGGCGCTTGCGCAATCGGTCGCGGCCTCTGACCGGATGGGCGGTTTTCTGGTGCTGTCGCGCACCTTCCGCCAGTTCTTGCAATCCGCCATGCTTGGCCTTGGCGCGTGGCTCGTGCTGCGTGGCGAGTTGAGTGCTGGCGCGATGATTGCAGGCTCGATTCTGCTTGGGCGCGCGTTGCAGCCGGTCGAACTTGCGGTAGGGCAATGGGCGCTCGTGCAGCGCGCATCAGAAGGGCGCGCGCGGCTTGCCGCCCTGCTGACCTCGCAGCGCGAAGCGGTGGAACCTACAGCATTGCCACGGCCACGCGCCGCGCTTGACGTGCAGGGCCTGACCGTCGCGCCGCCGGGGGAAACCCGCGCGGTGCTGCGGGGCGTCAGTTTCAAGCTTGAACCCGGGCAGGCGATCGGGGTGATCGGCCCCTCGGGGTCTGGCAAATCGACACTGGCGCGCGCGCTGATCGGGGCTTGGCCCGCGGCAGGCGGCAAGGTGCGCCTTAATGGCGCGACGCTCGATCACTACGCGCCCGACGTGCTGGGCAGCTATATCGGCTATCTGCCACAGCGCGTAACGCTGTTCGACGGCACCGTGGCCGAGAATATCGCACGCCTCGCGCAAAAGCCGAACGACGAGATGGTGGTGGGCGCCGCAATAAAGGCGGCCGCGCATGAGATGATCCTTGCCCTGCCAGATGGCTACGACACGCGTATTTCTGCACTTGGGGGGCGGCTTTCGGGCGGCCAGATCCAGCGCATCGGCCTTGCGCGCGCGCTTTATGGCGACCCGGTTCTGCTGGTGCTGGATGAGCCGAACGCAAACCTCGACAATGACGGATCACTCGCACTCAACGCCGCAATCAAGACCATGAAGGCGGCAGGTGGTGCGGTTCTCATCATGGCGCACAGGCCTTCGGCGATACAAGAGTGCGACTTGCTTCTGGTGCTCGACAATGGCGTAACCCGCGCCTTCGGCCCCCGCGATCAGGTGCTGCGCGCGATGGTGCGCAATCAGGCTGAGATCAAAGCCTTTCCGGGCCCCGGAGGTGTGACATGACTGCCCCCGCGCCAAAGCCAGATCAGTTTTCGCCACGCCGCTACATTCTGGTCGGCCTGCTGGTGCTGCTGGTGCTGGTCGGCGGCTTTGGCAGTTGGAGCGTTCTGGCACGGATCGCGGGCGCGGTGGTGGTAAGCGGGCGGATCGAGGTCGAACAGAACCGCCAGATCGTGCAGCATCCCGACGGCGGTGTTGTAGAGGCGGTCTTTGTGGACGAAGGCTCCTCGGTCGCTGCGGGTGATCTTTTGCTGCGCCTAGACGGTGCGGCGCTGCGTTCGGAATTGGCGATTGTCGAAGGGCAGCTTTACGAAATGCTCGCCCGCCGCGCCCGGTTGCAGGCCGAAAGCGTTGACGCAAGCGATGTCAGCTTTGATGCAGCACTTGTGGCGGCAGCCGCCGCGCAGCCCGAAATCAACGAGTTGATGCAGGGCCAACAGCAATTGTTCGAGGCGCGGCGCGAAACCTTGGCGCAACAGTCTGAACGGCTGGGCGAACAACGCGGCCAAATCAGCAGTCAGATCAGCGGGATAGACGCGCAAATCGCGGCATTGCAACGCCAGCTCGATCTGATCGAGCAGGAACGTGTCAGCCAGCAAGAGCTGCTCGACAAGGGGCTCGCGCAAGCAAGTCGCGTGATGGCGTTGCAGCGCGAGGCAGCAAGCCTGCAAGGCGAGGCCGCAGGGCTGATCGCATCGCGCGCCGAGGCCGAGGGCCGCATAACCGAGCTGCAAATCGAAGAACTGCGGCTTGCCGCTGCGCGCCGCGAGGAAGCAGGCAGCCAATTGCGCGACATCGGCTTTCGCGAGATGGAGTTTGCCGAGCGCCGCAACGCCCTGATCGAACAGATCGCGCGGCTCGACGTTCTGGCACCTGTTTCGGGCATTGTACTTGGGCTACAGGTCACAACCCCGCGCGCCGTGCTGCGCGCCGCCGACCCGGTGCTTTACCTGATCCCGCAAGACCGCCCGCTGGTCATCACCGTGCAGGTTTCACCGATCAATATCGATCAGGTGCGCATCGGGCAGCAAGCATCGCTGGTGTTTCCATCCTTCTCGGCCCGCACCACACCAAAACTGGTTGGCCGGGTCGCGGTGATTGGCGCGGATGCGATCACCGATCAGCAAACCCAGGCCACCTATTACCGCGCCCAGATCACCCTCGAACCCGGCGAGATCGGCAAACTGGGTGATCTTGCGCTGATCCCGGGGATGCCGGTCGAAGCGTTCATCGGCACCGAAGAACGCAGCCCCCTCGCCTATCTTGTCCAACCCTTCACCGAATACTTCGCCAAGGCGTTCAGGGAAGACTGACAGGCAGAGCGGTGCCCGAAAGCCCCGGCCAGACAGCATCAGCCGCAGGCACGACATGCTAGAAACGCCGCGCAATCGCGTCGCAAAACGCGCATCTGCGCGTTCATGTGCCCCTGACGGCCCGATAAACGCGCCGCATAAGCCCGACCATACCCAAAAGCCACGCGGTCAGTGCAACGAACACCAGCACCCTCGGGATCGGGTCAAGAAAGCCGTACCCCATTGCGCGGTCGAATTGATAGGTGCTGGTCGTGTACATCGCCAAGGGGAATACCATGCCCCAGATCGCCGGTTCATAGGTAAAGCGGTCGCGCATCCAGACATAGCGCCAGAGCATTAGAAGAAAGAGGAACGGTATCCACCAACTCGCCACCGCCCAGAAGAAAAAGGTGAAGCCCCGCAGAAACGGCAGCAGCGGCACCAGCAGCGGCCAAGTCTCGCCTCGCAACAGCAGGATCGAACCCGCCAGCGCCGTAATCGCCACAGCACCCATGTTGATCCAATAAGGCGGGCTGAAATCTTCGCGCTGCATCGGCACGAAGGTCAGGCGGTAAAAGATCAGCGGAATGATCGCGAGATAAAGCATACAACCAATTAAAAACATTGCGATCACCTGAAACTGGATCGCCTCGGGGGGCGGTGCGGCCACATCGATCACACCGCGCAACACCACCACCGCCTGCGTGGACACCGCAGCGATCAGCCAAGCCCCGTTGATTCCTCGCGCCAGCGTCGGCTTGCGCGCCCGCACGGTTACGGCGGTGAAAAAGGTGTACATGATCACGAACCACAAGATCAGCCCAAACCACCAAAGCGCGATCCCCACCGTTGTCGCGCCGATCACCACCACGTTCTGTGTGCCCAGAACGCAGGTACCCGCGACGATGGTGAAAAACCCCGGCGCGCGCTGATGGTCCGAAATATCGCGCAGCAACTCTCCTCGAAACCGCACAGCGCGCAGGATGGTCAGGAACCAAAGCACGGGCCATGCGACCCAATTGATGCCGATCAGCGCCAGCGCAACCGGGCGAAGCCCCATGAAATGGCAAGCGATCGAGACCACGCCAGTCGCCATCACCAGCGCGAAATACCCCGGAAACAGCGATGCCGCGCCGCCCGTCAGGCGCGCTCTCAACCCGGTGCGCGTGGTCTGCGGCGTGTCGGCAGGGGCGCTACCCACGGACATATCGCGCCAAAAGTTCGATTTGCAGGAACAAAAGCACAAAGGCCGTGTTCAGCCCCCAAGTGACGGTCAACCATCTGGCAAGAACACCCCAAAGCGCACGGGCCTTTGCGGCACAGCGCCAGATCGCGACCAGAATCCAGATCGTATAGGCCGCCGATATCAGGATCAGGGCTTGCTGAAAAAGCAACTGCCCCGCGTCCAGCGCCGTTGCATGAAGGATGGCGAGCACGATGCTTGTTCCAACACCGTAGCCCCAGAAAACTACGGGCAAAGGCATCTGGCCGCGCCACGCGCGCAACTCTGGCGCAAAGAACGCAAGTAACATCGTGTGCTTTTGCGGCACCGTCGCGTGCATGGCTATCTCCCCGCGACAAGTGTTATCCCGGGGGGCGCTAAAAGAAAGGAAATACTTTAACGATCATCGGCGGGCGCACCCGCGCACCTAATCAGATGCACCTTTGTATTTATTTTAATTTTCAGCGCCTTAATTGCACCGCCTGCAAATCGACCTGCCTCTGCGCGGGGGGCAGAGCCCCTTGCCGCGCCAACTTGCCGGTCTGACTGGATTTTGAGGCCGCATAGGGTGCACCTTGGCCGCGTGATGCCCGCCAAAGCCTGGGGCACGCAATCATGGCGACCATCGGCGTGTCGGTGGTGGCGGCGGCATGCTAGTGTTCTGCGAATGGCGTCGCTCAGCCCTCGCAATATGTCGAAATCCGTCATCGGGGGCGTTAGTGACCATCGTAAGTGTGGCATTGAAAGGAATCAGCATGGCCGAAGTGACACTCGTTTTCTGGCGCGACATCCCCGCGCAGGTGATTGCCGGGCGGGGCCGCGGCGCGGTCAAGCTGCCGTTGCCCGAACGGTTCGAGCAGGCCATCGACCGCTGCGCGATGAAGATCGGCGCGCGCGATGCTGATGCCTATATGGCCGAATGGCGCAAGGCCGCCCCGGTCACCCATGCAGAGCCCGACGCCGAGGCCGCCGAGGCCACACGCGCGCGCATCCTTTCCGAATACGACAGTGCGCGACTTGCCGCACTGATTGCAAATGACGGCTGGGATTCCCCTCGCCCCTGAACCGGAGGCCTTGATGGCGCTTATGAACCTTCGCCGCGACACGCCGCCTGCGCCAAACGCGCTTGCAACGTTTCTCGATGGCGTCTCGATCGAGGTGATGCCGCGCACCGCCGCGGGTATCGAGGATTTCCGCGCCCTGCTGCCAGCCGGAACCCGCGTCTACATCGCCCATATCGACGGCACTCCGATTGACGACATGGTGGCCTGCGCCGCGCGCCTGCGCCGCGAAGGGTTCGAACCGATGCCACATTTTCCCGCGCGGCTGATCGCCTCCAAGGCGGTCCTGCTGGATTGGATCAACCGCTACAAAGGCGAGGCCGGGATCGAACAGGCGCTGTTGCTGGGCGGCGGCGTCAACACCCCGGCGGGCGATTACACCAGCGCCTTGCAAATGATGGAAAGCGGCGCTTTTGACGGATTCACACGCCTGCACATCGCAGGCCATCCCGAAGGCAACCGCGATATCGATGCGGATGGCGGCGACCGCATCGCGATGGAGGCGCTGCGCCTGAAGCAGGACTGGGCCGCGCGTTCCGATGCGAAAATGGCGATCGTCACGCAGTTTTGCTTTGAAGCTGAACCGGTCATCGCATGGGTCGATAAACTTGCAAGACTCGGCATCCAGCTGCCTGTGCATATCGGCGTTGCGGGCCCGGCCAAGCTGCAGACGCTGGTCAAATACGCCATCGCTTGCGGCGTAGGCCCCAGTTTGCGGGTGCTGCAACGGCGCGCGCGTGACGTGACCAAACTGCTTATGCCCTTTGGGCCGGGCGATCTGCTGCGCGCTTTGGCAGCGCATAAGACTGCAAATCCATCTTTCGGCATTGAATCGGTGCATTTCTTTCCGCTAGGAGGCATCAAGGCGACTGCCACTTGGGTGGCCGAGCATAATAAAGGCGAGACCGCATGACCCGCACCGTACTGGAATCCAAATCAAAAACCGTCGTGATCGGCTTTGACGAGCCGTTTTGCGTGATCGGCGAACGCATCAACCCCACGGGACGCAAGAAACTTGCCGCCGAGCTGGAGGCGGGAAATTACGCCACGGTCGAGATGGACGCGCTAGAGCAGGTCGCCTGCGGGGCAATGGTGCTCGATGTGAATGCGGGGGTGGTCTACAACTCCAACCCCAACCCGAACGAAACCGAACCGCCGCTGATGGTGGCGATGCTGCAACTGGTGCAGGGCCTTGTCGATGTGCCGCTGTGCATCGACAGCTCGGTGCCCGCAGCACTTGAAGCGGGGCTCGCAGCCGCCGAAGGGCGGCCCCTGCTCAACTCGGTCACTGGCGAGGAAGAGCGGCTGGAGCGCGTGCTGCCGCTGGTCAAGAAATACAATGTGCCGGTCGTTGCCATTTCAAATGACGACAGCGGCATTTCGATGGACCCCGAAGTGCGCTTTGCCGTGGCCAAGAAGATCGTCGAGCGTGCAGCCGATTTCGGCATTCCTGCGCATGACATCGTGGTCGATCCGCTGGTGATGCCGATTGGGGCGCTGGCCAGTGCCGGGCGGCAGGTGTTCGAGCTGGTACGCAGGTTGCGCGAGCTTGGCGTAAACACCACCTGCGGTGCGTCGAACATTTCGTTCGGTCTGCCCAATCGGCACGGCGTGAACGCGGCGTTTTTGCCGATGGCGATTGGTGCCGGCATGACAAGCGCGATCATGAACCCGGTGCGCTCGGTCGAGATGGAGGCAATCCGTGCCGCCAACATGCTGATGGACCACGATGCGAACGGCTTTGAATGGATCCGCTTCGCGCGCGTGCTGGAAGCGGTGAAGGAAGGCGCAAGCTTTGCCGAGGCCAGTGCCGCGGTGCAAGCCGCAGGCGGGGCGCGCGGCGGGCGCAGGCGCGGGCGCGGCTGACCCGCTGATTCGAGTACCCCCCGGGGCAACGACAGCGCAGATCAAACGGCGCGGGCACGATAGGCTGTGCCCGCAGCCCCACTAACATCTACATCTTCGCGCCAACACGTGAACCAGACTGTTTCCCAAGGTTTGGCTAGGTGGCAGCACCCTTGCGCCTTAAGCTGTTGGCAAGACAAGCGCCTTGGGGATTGATGCAGTTCTACCGTTTCTTTCCGCTTTTTGCGGCACTCGCGCTGACGGGTTGCATGGCCGCCCCCGCGGGTGGCCCTGCCGCGCGCGCCAATGCAGACCTGCAAGCACCGCCCGGCCTTGCCAGTTTCGACGTCGGCGCGACCCTCGCACCTTCGGCCCGGTTGCCCGGCAACACCGAACTTGCGCGCGATTTTCTGGAACTGACTTTTCAGCTTGAAAGCGGTCGCACCCTGCCCCGATTCACACGCTTTCAGGAACCGATCACTTTAACGCTCGCAGGTGCCGTGCCACCCAACGCGGGCCAAGAAATTGCGGGCTTGCTGGCAATGCTGCGCAGCGGAGCCGGCATCGACATCCGCCAGCAAGGCCCCGGCCCCGCCGCCATCGTGGTAGAGTTTCTGCCGCGCCGCGAAATGCAGGCGCTTGTGCCCAATGCCGCCTGTTTCGTGGTGCCCGGCGTATCAAGCTGGCAAGCCTATCGCGCCGCGCGTGGCAGCACGGCCACCGATTGGGCCATGCTTGCCGGGCGGAGCCAAGTTGCGGTGTTCCTGCCCTCGGATGTCGCGCCTCAGGAAATGCGCGATTGCCTGCACGAGGAAATCGCACAGGCGCTGGGCCCGCTGAACGATCTTTACCGGCTGACCGACTCGGTCTTCAACGACGATAACTTCGTGGCGGTTCTTAGCCCGCGCGATCTGTTGATGCTGCGCCTGACCTACGCACCAGAACTGCGCAATGGCATGAGCGAGGCCGAAGTGGCCGCGGCGCTGCCCGCAGCACTGGCGCGGATCAACCCGGCGGGTGGCAGCATTGCCACCCCTGCCCCGGCCACCCCCACACCGCGCGCTTTTCAGGCCGCGCTAGATGCCGCGCTTAGCAGCAGCGCCGCGCCGACACGCCGTCTGATCGCAGCGCAAAGCGCTGTCGAAATCGCAACTGGCGAAGGCTGGCACGATGCGCGCGCGGGGTTTGCGTGGTTCGCGCTTGGCAGGCTAAGCGCCAGTACCGATCCCGCCCGCGCGCGCCGGGCGCTTTTGCAAGCCGATGCGATCTATCGGGCACTGCCGGGCGCTGCGATTCATCAGGCACATGTGCGTATGCAACTTGCCGCACTGGCGCTTTCGTCGCAACAACCGGGCGAAGCTCTGCTTTTGGCAGATAGCGCGCTGAATGCCGCGATCGCCGCTGAAAACCCGGCACTGGTCGCCACGCTGCACCTGATCCGCGCCGAGGCCTATGCCGCCCTTGGCAATACGGCCGCTGCCGCTGCGGCGCGGCTCGACTCGGCGCGCTGGGCGGGCTATGGCTTTGGCAGCCAGGCCGCGGCAGACCGCCGCGCTGCCGAGGTCGCCGCGCTGGCCACAGGCACGCGGCACAATTGACCCGAGGCCCGGAGGCCCCATGATCGTCATTATCGCCGCAGCTTTCGGCGCGCTATTGGGCTACCGTAAGGCAGTACGGCGTGCCGGCAACCGCTTTGACCGCGCCCAATACGCAGCCGTCTACGCCATCTTGTTCGCCATTCTGGGCCTGTTCCTGACGGTCGCCATCCAGCGGCTTGCCTGAGGCGCGGGGCGATGTTCCTGCCCTTCTTCCTTGCCCTGCGGCGCGCCGGTGTGCCGGTCAGCCTGCGCGAGTTTCTCAGCTTTCTTGAGGGCTTGGCGGCAGGTCTTGCTACTTATGACATCGAGGCCTTCTATTATCTTGCGCGCACCTCGATGGTGAAGGACGAACGCCACATCGACCGTTTCGACCGCGCCTTTGCCGAGGCTTTCAAGGGTTTGCAGGCAATACCCGCAGAGGCCGTGCTCGAGGCGCTGGCGCTGCCCGGCGATTGGTTGAAAAAACTGGCCGAGCGGCATCTGACCCCGGAAGAACGCGCCGAAATCGCCGCCCTTGGCGGGTTCGAAAAACTGATGCAAACCCTGCGCGAGCGATTGGCCGAGCAAAAAGAGCGCCACCAAGGCGGCTCGAAATGGATTGGCACGGCAGGCACCAGCCCGTTTGGGGCCTATGGCTACAACCCAGAGGGCGTGCGCATCGGTCAGGCCGAAAGTCGGCACGGCCGCGCGGTGAAGGTATGGGACCGGCGCGAGTTTCGCGAGTTCGACGACCGGATCGAACTTGGCACCCGCAACATCAAGGTGGCGCTGAAGCGGCTGCGCAACTGGGCGCGCCACGGGGCCGACGAAGAGCTTGATCTGCCCGCCACCATCCGCGCCTCTGCCGAAGCGGGCTACATCGACGTCAAGACCCGGCCCGAGCGGCACAATGCGGTCAAGGTCGTGCTGTTTCTCGATCACGGCGGTTCGATGGATGCGCATGTGCGGCAGGTGGAAGAGCTGTTCTCGGCGGCGCGGGCCGAGTTCAAGCATCTTGAGCCTTTCTATTTTCACAACTGCCTTTACGAACAGGTCTGGCGCAGCGCGCGCCGCCGATGGGACGAACAGACCCCAACATGGGAAGTGTTGAACCGCTATGGCCCCGATTACAAATGCATCTTTGTGGGCGATGCCTCGATGAGCCCCTATGAGGTCAGCCACCCCGGGGGTGCAAATGAACATTGGAACCCCGAAAGCGGCGCTACGTGGCTGGCGCGAGCGCGCGCGCAATGGGCCGCCAATGTCTGGTTGAACCCGGTGCCCGAAAAACACTGGCAACACACCCCCAGCATCGGCATGATCGCGCAGGCTTTCGAGGGGCGGATGCAGCCTTTGACGCTTGAAGGCATCACACGGGCGATGAAAGTGCTGGGATGAAAACCTTGCAACGGCTCTGGCGCAACAACCGTATCGCGCTGATCGGCTTTGTCATCGCAGCACTTGCGGTGGCGTTCTTTGCCGTGCGGATGCTGGTCTTTACCATTTACTTCGCCGACCCCGCGCATCGGCTTGCCCCGATCAGGGGCTGGATGACACCGGGCATGGTGGCGCGAACGCGGCATCTGCCGCCCGAGGTGGTGGCCGATGCGCTTGGGCTTGATTTGACCGGACCGCGGCGCAAGACGCTGAACGAAATCGCCGCCGAGCGTGGCGTGCCGCTTGAGGTGCTGATTGCGCCGCTTCTGCCCTTGCTGGAGCAACCATGACCGATACCCTGCTGGCAATGCTGCCCGCTTGGGGGCCGTGGCTTCTGGCCGCGACGGCCTTTCTTGCCTGCCTCATGGTTCCGGTTCCTGCGTCGCTTCTGGCGATAACCGGCGGCGCGCTTGTGGCGGCTGGCGATCTTGACGGGGTGCAGGTGGCAGTGGCGACATGGGCGGGTGCTGTGCTTGGCGATCAGGTGATCTATTTCATCGGTCGCAAGGCCGGACACTTCTTTCCGCCCTTCAAAGGCAAGCGGCGCCGAATGTTGGCGCGGGCGCGGGCGCGGCTTCGGCGCAACGGAATCCTAACCGTTTTCTTCAGCCGATGGCTTTTCGCGCCGCTTGCGCCGTCGATCAACCTTGCCGCCGGCGCGCTGCGGTTTTCACATCTTCGCTTTACCTTGGCGAGCGTTACGGGCGACGTGTTCTGGGTCGGGCTGTATGTCGGCCTCGGATATGTCTTCAGCGCCAACCTTTCCGCAGCGACCGAGCTTGCCTCATCAACGCTTGGGTTATTGGCCGCGCTTGCCGCGCTTTTGATCTTTGGCTGGTGGCTGCGGGGCGCGGCACGCAGGCGGAGCAATTGATCTGGCTCGATTGAGCACCATATTCAAATGATGTTCAAACTTTTGCCCCTGCTTGCGCTGGTCGTCTACGGCTTTGCCATGTGGCGCTTTTCGGCGTGGAAACTGGCGCGCGAGCTCGATAGCCGCTCGCGCCCGTTACGCGATGCGCGGCTTGCACCCGTGCTGGGGCGGCTTGCAAAAGCAGTCGGGGTGCCGCGGATTCCGGTGCATGTCTATGAGATCGATCCGATCAACGGGCTTGCCGCACCCGATGGCCGCGTGTTTCTGACCCGTGGCTTCATGAACGCGCTCGACCGCGGGCAGGTTACGCCCGAAGAACTGGGGGCAGTGGTCGCGCATGAGCTGGGCCACGTGGCACTTGGCCATTCGCGCCGCCGGATGATCGACTTCACCGGGCAAAATGCGCTGCGCATGGTGCTGGCCACGGTGCTTGGCCGCTTTCTTCCCGGCATCGGTGTCTGGATTGCCAACCTAGTCGCATCGGCGCTTGCCGCGCGCCTCTCGCGGCAGGACGAGTATGAGGCCGACGCATGGGCATCGGCGCTGTTGGTCAAGGCAGGTATCGGCACCGCGCCGCAAAAGGCGCTGTTCACGCGGCTGGATCGGCTGACCGGCACGCCCGGTGCCAGCGCCCCGGCATGGATACTTTCACACCCGAAATCGCCTGACCGCATCGCGGCAATCGAGGCGCTAGAGGCGCGGTGGCACCGCGAGCCCCGCGACTGATCACCGCGCTAACTGCGTGGC
>NZ_JBFHIA010000083.1:0-11780 GCF_041596715.1 Phaeovulum sp. | reverse complement strand
GTGGCACCCACGCAGTGCAACTCGCCCCGCGCCAGCGCTGGCTTGATCAGGTTGGCCGCATCCATCGCCCCATCGGCCTTGCCTGCGCCGACCAGCGTGTGCATCTCGTCGATGAACAGGATGATCTCGCCCGCCGCGGTTTCGATTTCCTTCAAGACGGCCTTCAGCCGCTCTTCGAACTCCCCGCGATATTTCGCCCCCGCGATCAACGCCCCCATGTCGAGCGCCAGCAGCCGCTTGTTCTTCAGGCTCTCGGGCACGTCGCCCTCGATGATGCGCAGCGCAAGGCCCTCGGCGATCGCGGTCTTACCCACACCGGGTTCACCGATCAGCACCGGGTTGTTCTTGGTGCGCCGACTCAACACCTGCATGGCCCGCCGAATCTCGTCATCGCGCCCGATAATCGGGTCGATCTTGCCCTCGCGCGCCGCCTGCGTCAGATCGCGCGCGTATTTCTTGAGCGCGTCATACCCTTCTTCTGCGCTCGCGCTATCGGCCGTGCGGCCCTTGCGCACGTCATTGATGGCAGAGTTCAGCTTTTGCGCGGTCACCGCCCCCGCATCCAGCGCGTCTTTCGCACGGGTATTGACCAGCGCCAGCGCCATCAGAATACGCTCGACCGGCACGAAACTGTCGCCCGCCTTCTTGGCAACCTTCTCGGCCTCGTCCAGCACGCGAACCAGCGACTGGTCCACATAAACCTCGCCGCTACCACCGGTAACCTTGGGCAGTTTGGCCACCGCCGCGTTGACCGCTTCGATCACCCGCTCGGGCGCACCGCCCGAGGCGCGGATCAGGTTGGCCGACAGCCCCTGATCGTCATCCATCAGGGCCTTCAGCAGATGCTCGGGCAGCACCCGCTGATGCCCCTCTCGCATCGAAATCGTTTGTGCCGCTTGCAAAAAGCCCCGCGAGCGTTCGGTGAATTTTTCCATATTCATGAGGTAACTCCTTCAAAAAGCCCCCAGTTATGACACCGCCCGTTATGGCACGGCGTTCTGCCGGGTCTTGCACATGAAATGGCGTTGCGTGGCATAGGCTTCAAGAGGTGCCGCAGGCGCGTTTTTGCCCCTTTGCTAACGCTTCACCAACACTTCGCCGCAATACTGACGCGAAGCCGTTGCAGAACGGTGCCAGAAAAAAGGTGCCAATTGTCCCACTCCGCCACCCATATCGCCGAGGTCTTTTATGACGCCGCGCTCCGCCGCTTCGAGGCGGTGGTAGAGTTTTTTGCGCCGGGTCTACCCCTCCCATTGCGCGTGCCGGTCAAGCTGGCGGCACCGCAAGGTATTCCGCACGAAACGCTTGCCCGCGCCCTTACTGCCGAAGCGGCGCGGCGCGGCATCGGCGGGCTTTCGGCCCACTAGCCCTGCCCCGGAACAAATCTCAGGCGGGCACAGCCCTATCGCCTTTCGCAGAAGATACATTCTGCCGCGCAGTGCTTCAGCACGGCCCTTCGCTTGCCGAAACTGAGCTGTCAGACTAAGCAGCAAGCGAACCAGCCGCAGAGGAGCCTCCATGCCACATGATGACCGCCTGATCGTCGCCCTCGATGTGCCAAACGCGATTGCCGGGCTAGAGCTTGCGCAGAAGATTGGCGATGCCGTCAGCTTCTACAAGATCGGTCTCGGAATGCTCACCGGTGGCGGGCTGGCGCTGGCAGACGAGTTGAAACAGCAGCACGGCAAACGCATCTTTCTTGACCTCAAGCTTTTCGACATCAGCGCCACGATCGAGGCGGCGGTGCGTGGGCTGGCGCAGTATGACCTTGATTTCCTGACCGTGCACGGCGATCCGCATGTGGTGCGCGCCGCCTGCGAAGGTGCTGCGGGATCCGGGTTGAAAATCCTCGCCGTCACCATTCTCACCTCGCTCGACCGTGCCGATCTCGATGCCTGCCTGCTTCGTCCCGGCGATATTGCCGAATTGGCTGTCGAACGCGCCGCCCGCGCATTTCAGGCCGGTGCGCATGGTGTGATCGCCTCACCGCACGAGGCAGCCGCCATCCGCGCGCTGCCCGAGGCCAGCGGTAGGCTGATCGTCACCCCCGGCGTGCGCCCGGCAGGTGCTGCACTGGGCGATCAGAAGCGCGTTGAAACCCCCGCCGCCGCCATTGCGGCAGGTGCCAACCACATCGTCGTGGGCCGCCCGGTCTGGCAAGCAGCCGACCCGCGCGCCGCAGCTGCCGCAATCGTGGCCGAAATTACCGGGGCGTAAGCGGGCCAAAGGGCCGGGCAAGCGATGGCCTGGCGGCCTTCGCGGCCCTGATTGCCGGGCCCTCGCCCTTACCCGAAGTTCCGCGCAAAGACTGCGGCCATATCTGGCCGCGCCTGCATCCGCGTGGCAATCGCCGCCAGCTTCGGCGCATTATCGGCAAACCACTCCGGGCGCGGTCGCCACTGGCTCATCATCCCGATGTAAATATCCAGTGCCGAGAACCGTTGCCCCAAAAACCACGGCCCCGCGGGTGCCGCTGCCGCCTCGACCATGCGCCAAAGTTTGCAGGCATAGTCATCGAGCTTTGCCCGAAACGCCTTGGCCGCCTCGCCATCTTCCACAAATCGGGTTGGCACGTCGGCGAAGGTGAAGCAGGGGTAGATATTGGCCACGATGAACACCAGCCAGCGCAGAAACGCCGCCCGTTCTGGCGCACCCGGCCCCGGCACCAGCGCGTCAGACCCGGCCACATCGGCCAGATACAGCGTCATCGCCGCGCTTTCGCTCATCACCTCGCCCGAGGGCAGCACCAGCGTGGGTATCTGCCCAAGCGGGTTCAGCTTTTCCAGATTCGGCCGCGCCGCCGGTTCACTGAACACATCGCCGCTTTCGACCAGTTCATGCGGCAGCTTGTAGAATGCCAGCTGCGCCTCGATCATCGCCGAGCCCCAGCCCGGCATCTGGTATAGTCTGAACACGGCTGTCCCTCAGTCCTCGTTGATATCTCGGTCCCAGATTTTCGGCTCATTACGCCAGACCCCGGCCCAGCGCCGCAGCGCCAGCCACGCGGCCAAGGCCCCTAGGGCCATCACGAAAATCATCCACGGCAAAGATGCGCCCAGCAGCCCGATCCAGACCAGCAGCGCCACGACCAGCGCGCCAAACCCCAGCCCAAGCAAATAGAACCCCGGCGTCACCATTTCCAGCGCGGCCAGCACCACGCCCGCCGCCGCCCAGAACCATGCCTGCTGCCAGATCATTTCGCCCGCCCCTGCAACAGCTTGAACGCATCGCCAAAGGCATCGAGCGCCGCCGTCGGCACGATGATCATCTGCTTTCCGCTACCTTGACCCACGGTTGTCAACGCCTCGACCTGCTTCAGCGCCACCTGATACTGCGCCGCTTCGATGCCGTTTTCCTTGATCGCCACAGCCACGACCTGCGTTGCATAGGCCTCGGCATCCGCCGAAATGCGCCGCGCCTTGGCCTTCTGCTCGGCGGCATAAAGCTCGGCGTCCGCCGCCAGCTCGACCGAGCGCTTCGAGCCCTCTGCTTCGGTCACCTGCGCACGCCGCGCGCGTTCGGCATTCAACTGCTGCAACATCGCTTGCCGGGTCTGATCGTCCAGATTCACGTCCAGAATCTCGGCCCGCGTCACCTCGATGCCCCAGTCATCGACCATCGCGTGCACATGCTCGCGGATCTGCGCAATCAGCTGGGTGCGGTTCGACTGCACCTGATCCAGCTCCAACTTGCCGATCTCGCTACGCACGATCCCCGCCACCGTAGTCGCGATCGCCGCATCGACATCGCGGATGCGATAAACAGTCTTTTCCGGCTCGGTGATGCGGTAGAACACGCTGGTTTCCACCTTCACCAGCACGTTGTCGGCGGTGATCGCATCCTGCTGCGCGGTCGGCAACTGCCGCTCGAGTACGCTGATCTTGTGCGCCACGCGGTCAAGGAACGGGATCACCAGATTGATCCCCGGCCCCAAGACCGAGCGCAGCCGCCCGAACCGTTCAACCACATGCTTTTCTGATTGCGGGACGATCCGAACCCCAAGGAAAAGCGCAAGAATAATGAATAGTGCAAGTACGATCAGCAAAACGTTGCCGCCACTTATGCCAATGTCGTTCATCGGGGTCCTCGCTACCAAAATCTGGCCCGATCATGACCGCAAACCACCAAAAGGAAAAGGGTCCGTGCGCTCGACGCGGGCTTTGCGCAACACCCTCCGGGGCGGGCCTATAGTGGCGCGCTTGCAAAAGGAGGCGCCCATGCAAACCCCCATCCTCGATCTGCCACTTGACGCTATCGACGCAACCGCCCTGCCGCGCGACCGTTTGGCGCTGGATGATGCGGCACTTGAAGAGCTGAAAACCTCGATCTCGCTGCATGGCCTGCGCCAACCGATCGAGGTGTTCGAGCTTGCCGAACCTGAAGGCCCACTGCTTTACGGCCTGATCTCGGGCCTGCGCCGCCTTACCGCGATGCGCGCGCTAGAAGACATGATGCCCGGCCGCTTCCCCACCATCCCCGCCTTTCTGCGCCAGCCGCAAAACCGCGCCGAGGCGGTGGCGGCAATGGTGGCCGAAAATGACCAGCGCGCCGATATCTCGCCTTGGGAACGCGGCCTGATCCTCGTGCGCAGCCGCAACTCGGGGCTGTTCGACACGCTCGATGCGGCCGTGGCGGCACTGCACCCCTTTGCCCCTGCAATGAAACGCTCGCGGCTGCGCGCACTGGCCCACGCGGTAGAAGAACTCGACGGGCTGCTGGAAGGCCCCTTCGCGCTGTCGCAACGCCAAGTGCTGCGGCTGGCCGCGGCCCTGCGCGGCGGCTGGGCAGACCTGATCCGCGTCGCGCTGGAAGAAAGCCAGGCCCGCACCCTAGAGGCGCAGTGGGAATTGCTGCAACCCGTGCTGGCCGAGGCCGAATCCACCCTGCAAGACCCCGCCCCCATCACCTCGCCCGGCCGCCCCCGCCGCCTGCTGCGCCCGCGCGTCGGCCTGACCATCCGGCGCGAACGCACCAACGAAGGCTACGTGCTGCGCTTCACCGGCCCCGAAGCGCGCGGCATGATGATCGATCAGGTGCTGGATGATATCGAGCGGATGTATGCGCCGGTGTGAGGGGGGCTAAAGGTAAGTCTTTACCGCGTCCTCAATCCGCGCCGCATACTTATAGATGTCTGAAAGCGAGCCGATTTGCACCCGTTCTTCGACCTTTTCCGCGTCAAACAATCCGACATGGCGCGCTGTCTTGGCGTTGAAATACAGCTTGCAAATCGGCTTTCTATTGTTGTTGTCCGCGAACACGCTGCAATAAGTCTTTGAATCTCTTAGAGTGATACGCTCAAGGTCGATCCAGCGCGCCGCAATCGCCCGAACAATGAGAAAAGCTTGAAGCTCGTCTTCGGTGGTTACGATCTCAGGCTCTGTATCATTTGGCTTGGCAATCTGTTCCTCAGTCGCTACCGGTTCCGCCCTGAATGTAACGTTCAGTTTCGCCTGAATCCTGTCGCGAATTACCTCATCAAGTGATGCCTGAATTGCGGGGCGCAATTGCTCGACAACCGTCTTTGTCAACATGCCATCATAGATATTTCGCGCCACCATCTTCACGAAATCTTCGTCCGGATTGGTTAGCTGTTTTTTCAGATACGCGCCCGCTGCGTTCGCATACTTGAGGTTTGACGCTGTCGCCAGAATTGTCTCGATCGAAAAGTTATGTTTCTGAAAGCGAGCCAGATCGGCGATCTTCGCGTCGTCCGCAACTTGCAAATCGAACGTGAAGAATGGCTTTTTGTCCATCTTGTTCGGTTCATCCACGTCAGAGAAGAACCATATTTCGCGGCCATTCGTTAGAATCGCTAGCCTTGCCTCGGTGGTTGCAAAATACCTATAAAGCTGGCTGAACTGCGCCGAACCAAGCGACATTGTGATTGGCTTTACTTCGACTAACGCGGCCAACTTTCCATCGATCTTCAGGGCGAAATCGACCTTCTCTCCCTTCTTCAGCCCGACGTCAGCAACAAACTCTGGCACAACTTCATTCAGGTTGAAGACATCAAAGCCAAGTGTCTGAATTAGCGGAAGGACAACCGAGGTTTTTGTCGCCTCCTCGGTTAACGCATGTTTCGTTGCGTGTTTCGAGCGGCCCGCAAGATCTTTAACGCGTTCGGAAAAATCCATTTTACGCCTCACACTAATTTCGCGGTATTTAATGACCACTCCTGTTGCAATGCAAGTCTAAGTTGCAGCGGCGCTTGCAGGCACTGTCGAGATAGATATAGGTCACAATGGCACGATGACGCGCGCGCCTCAAAATCCTTACCAACCCCTTAACGCCCGCCACAATCACCCACCTTTTCAACCCCTTACCCTCCCTAACACGCGTGTTACCACACCCCATCTGGTATGCGCGTGGTGGCCCTCCCCAGCCCCCCGGATCCCGGCTATACTGCCCCGATCATGCCCGCCCTTTGCCGCGATTGTCTGGCCACGTTTGATGCCCCCTCTCCCCGCTGCCCGGCCTGTGGGCGGCCGCGTATGCTTGCCCACCCCGAGCTTTTCTCGCTTTCCATCGCCCACGTCGATTGCGACGCCTTTTATGCCAGCGTTGAAAAGCGGGATGATCCCAGCCTCGCCGCCCGCCCGGTGATCGTAGGAGGCGGCACAAGGGGGGTGGTTTCGACCTGCTGCTACATCGCCCGCATCGCCGGGGTCCGCTCGGCCATGCCGATGTTTCAGGCGCTGAAACTCTGCCCCGACGCGGTGGTGATCCGGCCGCGCGGCAGCCACTACGCCGCCGTCTCGCGCCAGATCCGCGCGCTGTTCGAGGCGCTGACCCCGCAGATCGAGCCGCTCTCGCTCGACGAGGCGTTTCTCGATCTGTCGGGCACCGAAAGGCTGCACCGCGCGCCGCCCGCGGTTCTGCTCGCCCGGCTCGCCCGCGATATCGAGGCGCAGATCGGCGTGTCGGTTTCGGTGGGGCTCTCGCACAACAAGTTTCTTGCCAAGATCGCCTCTGATCTCGATAAGCCGCGCGGATTTGCGGTGATCGGCAAAGCCGATACCGAAGAGTTTTTGCGCGACAAACCGGTGCGGATTCTCTGGGGCGTCGGCGCGGCCACCCAAGCGGCGCTGGCCGCGGCAGGCATCCGCACCCTCGCCGATATCCGCCGCCAAGACCGCGCCGCCTTCGCCCGCCGTTTCGGTGCGGGCGCAGACCGGCTCTGGCGGCTCGCGCAGGGGCAAGACAGCCGCCGCGTCGCCCGCGATGCCGCGCTCAAAACGGTGTCGAGCGAAACCACCTTCGAGGCCGATCTGACCGACCGCGAGTTGCTGGACGCCCATCTCTGGCGGCTGGTCGAGAAGGTCTCTGACCGCATGAAGGCGATGCATCTGGTGGGCCGCGTCGTCACGTTGAAACTGCGGCGCGCCGATTTCAGCCTGCTCAGCCGCCGCATCAGCCTGCACGACCCGGCGCAACTGGCCGACACGCTTTACCTTGCCGCAGCGGGCTTGCTGGCAGGGGTGCACGAGGCGGGGCCGTTCCGGCTGATCGGCGTCGGTTTCAGCGAGCTTTCGCCCGCCCCCGCGCTTGACCCGGTGCGCGACCTGCTCGACCCTGCCGCAACCGCCCGCGCCGGGGCCGAACGCGCCGCCGACGCGATCCGCGCGCGCTTTGGCCCGCAGGCGATCATCAAGGGGCGCGGGCTGTTGTAATCCGGAGGAAACAGGCGCGCACGTCTATTCGGCGGCCAACTGCTGCGCTTCTTCGCGCCCCAGCGGCGCAACCCGCCGCAGCACCCGGTCCATCAGCGCCGCAAAGGCGTCAAACCCAGGGCCGGGTTCAACCCGGGCCTCATCCATGTAAATCGACCGGTCAATCTCGACCTGCACCACATGGCGGCCAAACCGCGGGCGGCCGTAGGCCTGCGCTATATAGGCGCCGGCAAAGGGCGCGTTGCGCGCCACCCGCAAACCCTCGGCGGTAAAAGCGGCCTCGACCGCCGCAACCAACGCTGGCGCGGCCGAGGCGCCGTAGCGGTCGCCCAGAACCACCTGCGGTGCCGGGCGCGGCAGCGAAGCGACCACCTCGTGCGGCATCGAATGAACATCAAGCAGCAGCGCCATCCCAAAGGCTGCATGCGCCTCGGCGATCAAGCTGCCAAGCCGCGCGTGGTAGGGCCGCCAGACCGCATCGATTCGCGCCTCGGCCTCGGCGCGGCTGATCTTGCCCGAATAGATCGCACGGCCCGCAGCCACGACGCGCGGAATCACCCCTAGCCCCGATGCCACCCTCGGATCGAGCCTGTGACCGCGCACGCCTTCGATCAGCGCCGGGTCCAAATCATCCGTCGCGCGATTGAGATCGACCCACGCACGCGGAAGCCGGGCAGCAAGCAAAGGCACCCCGTGCGCAGGCGCCGAGGCCAGCAATTGCTCGATAAACGCGTCTTCCGACGAGCGCAGCGCCAATAGATCAAGCGGCGAAGCGGCAAGCATTTCAATAGGATACTCAGCGCCGCTATGGGGCGAAGAAACCACGACACAGCTGCACAGCTGACTTGGACGAGCAAGCCGATAGGGTAGCGGCAGGCGTTGGTCAGGGTGCATCGGCGCTCCTTTTGTCGAGCGAGTATAACGCAGTGCCATGCCATGCCAAAACCCCTTGAAAGGTGCACCGTTACCTTTTATAGACCCTCCACCGACGCGGTTCCGCCCGCGTCCTATTACTTTTGGACGCGCGGAATCGTTGCGGATGTGGGCGGTTAGCTCAGCGGTAGAGCACTACGTTGACATCGTAGTGGCCACTGGTTCGATCCCAGTACCGCCCACCATGTTCACCGCCCCAATTCCGGGGCAATTTGGTTCAAGGCGCGACGGCGCCGCGAAAAGGAGAAGGCCGATGAAGGTCCGCAACTCGCTCCGCTCGCTGAAGACGCGTCATCGCGATTGCCAGGTCGTGCGCCGCAAAGGCCGCGTCTATGTGATCAACAAGACGCAAAAGCGCTTCAAGGCTCGTCAGGGCTGAAGCCGCTTCGCAAGCGTGCAAACACGGCCGCCGCGGGCAACCCGGCGGTCTTTTGCATGTTGCGCGCCTAGTTCTCGGTGCTTGAAAGCAGCTGCGCCACCGTATCTTGGTCGAGATATCCGGTCACAGGCAGGCCGCGCGCCTGCTGAAAACGCCGGATCGCGCGGCGACTACTATCATCAAGCACACCGTCAGCCGCGCCGGGCTCATACCCCATCAACCCCAGTTTCACCTCGATCAGGCTACGCGCGAGCGTGGGCAGGGCCAGCGCCGCTTCGCGCGCCTCGGCGGCTGCGCGCGTCGCTTCACCGGCCATTGCGGCATCAAGCGCGGCGATGCGTTCGCGGGCCAATTCTGCAAAACTGCCTTGCGGGCGCTGGGTAAGATAGGCGGTATAGGCTTCGCGGGTGCCAAGCGCCTCGGCACCGTCCCATTCGGCGCGGTCGGCTGCGGCGGCATTGGCGGCGCGGGCTGCATCAAAGGTTGCCAAGCGTTCCTTGGCCAGATCGGCAAATAGCCCATCGGGGTAGCGGCGCAGGTAGGCGCGCAAGCCTGCCTCGTCACCCGCCACGCCGGTCTGGCTCCAATAAGCGCGGTCTGCGGCCTGCAATTCTGCCTGACGCGCGCGCGCCTCGGCTTCGAGTTCCGCCGAGCGCACCCGCGCCTGTGCCGCGAGTTCGTTGATCTGCGCCTGTGTCAGATAACCCGACGGCTCGAACGCATTGGCTTTCTGCCAGTTGCCAAGCGCCGTGCGGGTGCCGCGGCCAAAAATGCCGTCAATTCCATTCGGGTCATAGCCCAGCAGCGCCAGTTGCTGCTGCACCTCGCGCCGCTTGTCGCGGCCAAGCGCCAACGCCTCTTCGCCAAGCCGCGCCAGCCGCCCCGGTTCAGCGCGGATGCGTTCTGCCGCGGCGCGCGCTTCGGCCACGAAAAGCCCTTTGGGATAGCGCGCCACATAGGCATCATAAGCCTCGGGCGTATCCAAGGCCCGTGTCGCATCCCAGAAAGCGCGATCGGGGGCGAGCGAATCGGCCACCGGCCCCGCAACAGCCGCCGACAGTGGCAAAAAGGGCTGAAACTCGCTCAGAAAACCCTGCGCGCTAAGCGCGGGGCGCTGCGCCAGCGCGGCCTTGAGATTGACACCCGGTTGCACCACCTCCTGCGCCGCGAAGGCTGCAATCGTCGTGGCATCGCCCAGCACCACGCTGACACCTTGCGGGATATCGAGCGGGCCGATGCCGATTTGCAACCCGCGCCCAAGCGGCAGCGACCGCGCCTCGCTACCCAGCAAGACCAGCGCCCCGCCCGGTGCCGTGCCCGCGATTTCGAGCACATCGTTCAACGCCAGCCCCGCGCCGCCGACGGTCGCAAGGTCTGGGCGCACCGCATCGGTCCCCAGAAACCAGCTTTCGCGGCCTGAATGTGCAAAATGCCCGGTAAGCAGAATCACCACCCGCTCACCCGGCGCTAGCCGCGCCAGCAATTGTGAAAGCATACCGCGGCTGGCGACCGCGCCAAGATCGGCCCCCGCAATCACCGCAAACCCTGCGGTGCCAAGTGGCGCGCGTGCCGCAAGCGCCTGCACGGCAGCGGAAACATCGTCGCCAAGCCTGTAGTCGGTATTGGCAATAATCAGCGCGCGGTTATCGGCCAGTGCGGGCGCGGCAAGCGCGCAGAACGCCAGTGCTAGCGGCAATCGCATGGTAAAGCCCTCCCTGCTTGGGGAAAGCCTAGTCGTAGCGGCGCGTATCCTCAATCACCTTGCCGTCATTGGGCAGGCTGCCAGGCGGAACCAGCACGATCTTGCCGCGCAACTTCAGCGTTTCGATCACGCTGGCCTCAAAGCGCGCGCTATCCTGCGCCTCGGTTTCGATCTGCACGGTCATCGCGTCCATCTCGCCCTCGCGGCTGGCCACGACGCGCGCGCGATGCGCCTCGGGGTGGCGCGCCATCAGTGCGGCGACCTGCTCGGGGCGTACGAACATACCCTTGATCTTGGTGGTCTGATCGGCCCGGCCCATCCAGCCCTTGATGCGCCGATTTGTGCGCCCGCAAGGCGACTGACCGGGCAGCACCGCCGAAAGATCGCCGGTGGCAAAGCGTATCAGCGGGTAATCGGGGTTGAGCGTAGTCACCACAACCTCGCCCACCTCGCCGTCGGGCACCGGGTCACCAGTGCCGGGGCGCACGATTTCCACTATTACGCCTTCGTCGAGAATCATCCCCTCCATCGCGGGGCTTTCGTAGGCGATGTTGCCAAGGTCGGCGGTCGCATAGCATTGCAGCGTGGCAATACCGCGCGCCTCATATTCCTTGCGCAGACTGGGGAACAAGGCACCGCCCCCTACCGCGGCACGGGCGAACGCCAAGCGTTCCCCCATTTCATCCGCACGGTCGAGAATGATCTTCAGAAAATCAGGCGTGCCCGCATAGACAGTGCAGCCCACATCGACCGCCGCGCGCACCTGCAATTCGGTCTGGCCGGTGCCAGCGGGCAACACCGTAGCACCCACCGCACGCGCGCCTGATTCAAACATCATCCCGGCCGGGGTCAGATGGTAGCCAAAACAGTTCTGCACAATGTCGCCCGGCCCCACGCCGCAAGAATGTAAAAACCGCCCCATCCGCCACCAGTCGGGCGTGGTGCGGCCCGGCTCATAGATCGGGCCGGGGCTTTGGAAGATATGCTCAAAGCCCGCAGGCCCAAGTGTGGTCAGCCCGCCAAACGGCGCGCGCACCTTTTGCGCTGCACCAAGGTCGGACTTGCGCAGCACCGGCAAGCGCGCCAGCGCCGCCGC
>NZ_JBFHIA010000082.1:0-11805 GCF_041596715.1 Phaeovulum sp. | reverse complement strand
GTTACCAACACGCCGGGGGCCGTTACCGACGCCACCGCAGATATCGCCATGACGCTGCTATTGATGAGCGCGCGCCGCGCGGGCGAGGGCGAGCGGATGCTGCGCGCCGGGCGCTGGGGCGGCTGGCAGCCGACGCAATTGCTGGGCCAGCATGTCAGCGGCAAGCGGCTAGGCATCATCGGCATGGGCCGGATCGGCCGCGCGGTGGCGCGGCGCGCGCATTTCGGCTTTGGCATGCAGATCGTCTATTTCAACCGCTCGCCCGTTGCGGACCCCGGCCTGCCCGCGCGGCAGGTGGCCAGCGTGGCCGAGGCGATGGAGGCCGATTTTGTCGTGGTGGCGGTGCCGGGTGGGCCTGCCACGCGGCATCTGATCGACGCTGCCGCACTGGCCGCGATGCCGGCCCACGGGCATCTCGTCAACATCGCGCGCGGCGACGTGGTTGATGAAGCAGCACTGATACGTGCGCTTGAAAGCCGCAGCATCGCCGGGGCGGGGCTGGACGTCTATGAACGCGAACCAGAGGTTCCGGCCCGGCTATTGGCACTGGAAAATGTCACGTTGCTACCCCATCTTGGCACAGCGTCCGAAGAGGTGCGCGACGGCATGGGGCGAATGGTGCTGGCCAACCTTGCCGCTTTTGCCAGCGGTCAACCGCTGCCGAACACGGTGTGACCTCGCGGCGGGGGTTGACCTTTACCCCTTTGCGGGTTGATCTGGCGGCAACCGAGAAGGGGGCATTATGTACCAACCAGCGATCACCGCAACCGGGGTTTATGTGCCCCCCGATGTCATCACCAATGAGGAATTGGTCGAAAGCTACAACCAGCACGCCGACTGGTTCAACGCCAAGCATGCCGCCGAAATCGTCGCCGGAACGGTTGAAGCCAAGGAACATTCCTCGACCGAGTTCATCTACAAGGCCTCGGGCATTTTGCAGCGCCATGTGATGACGCGCGAAGGGTTGATGGACCCAGAGCGGATGTATCCCCACTTTCGCCAGCGCAGCAATGACGAGCCGTCGATGATGGCGGAAATGGCGCTGCGCGCGGCAGATCAGGCGCTGGCGCGCGCCGGGGTTGCGGCGACCGACTTTGATCTGGTGATCTGCGCGGCATCCAACATCGAGCGCGCCTATCCGGCGGTGTCGATCGAGATTCAGAAATTGCTGGGCGCCAAGGGGTTTGCCTTCGACATGGTGGTTGGCTGTTCATCGGCTACGGTTGCCATACAAGCGGCGTCCGACATGATCCGCGCGGGCAGCGTGCGCAAGGCGTTGATCGTCAGCCCGGAAATCACCACCGGCCATATCGAGTGGCGCGACCGTGATTGCCACTTCATTTTCGGCGACGCCTGCACCGCCGTGGTGATGGAGCGCGCAGAAGACGCGAAAGGTGCGCATTTCAAGGTGCGTTCTTGCAACTGCGCCACCGAGTTTTCCAACAACATCCGTAACAACAACGGTTTTTTGCGCCGCAACCGGCCCGATGGCATGGCAGATCGGCGCGATATGCAGTTCGTGCAGGAAGGTCGCAAGGTATTCAAGGAAGTGGTGCCGATGGTCGCAGCCCATGTGCTGGCGCATTTGCACAGCGAAGGGTTGGAGCCTGCGTCGCTGAAGCGGCTTTGGCTGCATCAGGCCAACAAGGGCATGAACGACATGATCGCGCGTCGCGTTCTTGGCCGCGACCCTGCGCCCGGCGAAACCCCGAATGTGCTTGAGGAATACGCAAACACCTCTTCGGCGGGCGCGATTCTGGCGTTCGACATGTCGAACGGCGAAATGCAGCCGGGCGATCTGGGGCTGATCTGTTCGTATGGTGCGGGTTATTCGGTGGGCTCGGTGCTGCTTGAACGCGCCTGAGCTTCGCGCGGTGCCGTTCTGGCGCGCTCAGGCGTCGCCCACGGCCTCACGCCAGTGCTTGCGGCAAAGCGACACATAGGTCTCGTTGCCGCCGATCTGCACCTGCTCGCCATCGCGCAGCGCGCGCCCGTCTGGCCCTTTGCGCACGACCATGGTTGCCTTCTTGCCGCAGTGGCAGATGGTGCGCACTTCGCGCATTTCATCTGCCAGCGCCAGTAGCGCGGCAGAGCCGGGGAAAAGCTCGCCGCGAAAATCGACCCGCAGTCCGTATGCCATGACCGGCACCCGCAGGTCATCAACCGCG
Source organism: Phaeovulum sp. (assembly GCF_041596715.1). Classification (GTDB taxonomy): domain Bacteria; phylum Pseudomonadota; class Alphaproteobacteria; order Rhodobacterales; family Rhodobacteraceae; genus UBA6213. The sequence continues at coordinate 9,637 of NZ_JBFHIA010000082.1, read as the reverse complement.
CGCGCGAGTTGCCAGACTTGCTCGCGGCTCAAGAATTGCGCTTCGTCAAGAAACACGCAGGCGCAGGGGCCAGTATCCAGACGCGCCGCGATCATGACGTAAAGATCACTTTCGGCGTCAAACGTGTCTGCGGGCGAGCCGATGCCGATGCGGCTGGCGATCCGCCCTTCGCCCGCGCGGTTGTCGAAGCGCGCGGTCAAAAGATAGGTCTGCATACCGCCTTCGTGGTAGTTATGCGCAGCCTGCAACAGCAAGGTGCTTTTGCCCGCGTTCATGGTCGAGAAGTGGAAATGTAGCTTGGCCATGGCCGAGCCATAGCGCGCGGCGTGGGGCACAAGCAAGCCCCCGGCGGGGCAAAATACCCCCTCGCATGGCTGCTGCCAACGCGCAGGCCCAAGCGGGCGCTATCAATGCTGAAGATCGTCTCGCGCATCGTAAACGCGCGGCTTGGCGGCAGGCAGGAGGGTAGGGCGGCGCTTTGCGCACCGCCCCTTTTTGCTCAGGCAGCCTGTTCGCTTTTGGGCCGGCGCGAGGGGCGCCGTGCCGGGCGGGCATTGCCGCCCTCAGAGGCCGCTTTGCCGTGCTTGGCCGCAGGTTTCGGCCCCTTGAAGGCGGGTTTTCCGCCCTTGGGTGCGCCGCCCCGCCCATAAGATTTGCCGCCACCGCCGCCACCTTTGCGCCCACCGCCCGCGCGGCCAGCCGAAGGTTCCGGCATACCGACCGGGGCATCGCCGCCAATCACCGGGATTGCCTTCTTCATGGTCTTTTCGATGCCGCGCAGTTCTGCCAACTCGCCCGGTGCGCAAAACGCCACCGCCCGGCCAGAGCGCCCGGCGCGCGCCGTGCGGCCGATCCGGTGCACGTAGTTTTCGGGCACGTTCGGCAATTCGTAGTTATAGACGTGGCGCACCTCGGGAATGTCGAGCCCGCGCGCCGCCACATCGGTTGCAACCAGCACCTGCACCTCGCCCGAGCGGAACGAGGCAAGCGCGCGTTCGCGCTGGCCTTGGCTTTTGTTGCCGTGGATCGAGCCGACCGAAAAGCCCCAGTTGGTCAGAAGCTTGCTCAGCTTTTCCGAACCGTGCTTGGTGCGACCAAACACCAGCGCCAACTCGCCCGGATGTTTCGAAAGGTACTCGGCCAGCAGGGCCGCCTTTTCGCCCTGATTGACGAAATGCACACCTTGGTCGATCTTTTCTACCGGCTGGCCGGGGGGCGCGACCTGCACGCGCACCGGATCGCGCAGATAGCTGTCGGCCAGTTCTTCCATCAGTTTCGGCATGGTCGCCGAAAAAAGCATGGTCTGGCGCTGTTCGGGCAAAAGCCCCGCGATACGGCGCAGCGCGTGGATGAAGCCGATGTCGAGCATCTGGTCGGCCTCGTCCAGCACCAGATAGCGCGTTTCCGCCAGCGACAGCGCGCGGCGGTCCAGCAGGTCCAAAAGCCGACCGGGTGTTGCGATCAGCACATCAACGCCGCGCGCCAGCCGCTCGGACTGCACAAAGATCGACGCACCACCCACCACGCGGAACACCCGGATGGGCGAACCTTGCGCATAGGCGGTAAGGTTTTCGGCAATCTGGGTGGCCAGTTCGCGGGTCGGGGCAAGGATCAGCGCGCGCACGGTTTTCGGGTTCGGGCGGCGGTTCTGTTCGATCAGGCGGGTGATGATCGGCAAGCCAAAGGCAGCGGTCTTGCCGGTGCCGGTTTGCGCCAGCCCCAAAAGGTCGCGCCCGGCGACCAATGCGGGAATGCCCTCTGCCTGAATGGGCGTGGGCTTGTGCAGGCCAAGGCCCGCGAGATTGGAGGTGACAAGGCTCGAAAGCCCGAGGCTATCGAAGTTTTCCAAGTGTTTACTTTCAGATTGCGCCGGGCATGTGCCAAGCGCGCATAGGGTTTCGCCCCCACCTTGGCGGGGGCATTCGGGGCGGGGCGCAGGCCACTGGCCTGCCGGACCCCCGCGTGAATTGGGAACCATGTGCCGCATCCGGGCGCCCCCAAAGGGCACGGCTGCTCACGCGGCAGCGGATGTCGACCCGGCCCAAATGGGGTAAACGCGCGTAAATGTCAAGCGTTCTGACCCATCAGCCGCGTTCGGCGCTGTCCATCCAGATCGTCACCGGGCCGTCGTTGACCAGGGCCACCGCCATGTCGGCACCAAACTCGCCCATCTCTACGGTCAGGCCCAAGCCGCGCAAATGCGCAGCGAAATGCTGATACAGCCGCTCGCCGATTTCGGGCGGGGCGGCGGTGGAAAAGCCGGGGCGGTTGCCGCGCGAGGTATCGGCGGCCAGCGTGAACTGGCTGACCACCAGTGCCGCGCCGCCCACATCCTGCACGCTCAGGTTCATCTTTTCGGCAGCATCGCGAAAGATGCGCAGCTTGGCCACCCGCGCGGCCAGCTTTTCGGCTTCGGCCTCGGTATCGCCCTGCATGGCGCAGACAAGCAGCAGCAGGCCACGCCCGATCTCGCCCGTTACTCGTTCTGCCACGGTCACACGCGCTTGCGAAACGCGCTGCACCAGAACCCTCATTCCAGCTCCTCAGCCCAAGGCGGGTTCGCACCTGCGCGCGACACCGTCACCGCCGCCGCCTGCACCCCCAGCCGCAACGCGGCGCGAACAACCTCGGGTTCGGTCAGCGCCGCATCGCCCTTGCCAAGTACTCCGGCCCGCCCGAGCGCCGCAAGAACGCCTGCGTTGAAGGTATCGCCCGCGCCCACGGTATCGGCCACGGGCACCTTGCGCGCAGGTTCGAATATCGCCTGATCCGCCCAGAACGCATGTGCGCCCTTGGCACCTTCGGTCACGAACACAAGGCGCGTGCGGCCCGTCAAAACCTTCCGCGCCCGCGTTTCAATGGACCCCGGCCCGGATAGCCATCCAAGGTCTTCGTCCGAAAGCTTGACGATATCGGCAAGCTGCAACATCCGTTCGATCCGCGCGCGGTAGGCCACCGGGTCTGTGATGAAATCGGGGCGGACATTGGGGTCGATCATGCAGGTTCGACGCGCCGCATCGCGGGCCATAAGCGCCTCGTAGGCCGAACCGCATGGCTCGACCATCAACGAGATGCCACCAAAGAAAAGCGCCTCCGCCGCAGCTGGCAGCGCGGGCAGATCGGCAGGGGTCAGCATCCGCCCGGCGGTGGCCTCGTCATAAAACGCATAGCGCGCCTGCCCACCTGCGAGCGTGACGAAGGCCAGCGTCGTAGGCCGCGCCGAGCGTATCACCAGCGATGCATCGACCTTGGAGGAGGCTAGCGCCTGCATCAGCATCTCGCCGAACAAGTCCTGCGAGATGCCGCTTAAAAGCCCGCTTTCCGCCCCCAGCCGCCCAAGTGCCACAGCGGTGTTGAACACCGCGCCGCCGGGGTAGGGCGCAAAAGCAGCCTCACCCGCAGGTGTTTCGCGCATCAGCATGTCGATCAGCGCTTCGCCGCAACACAGGATCATTCCGCGCCCCCGTTTGGCCCATCCCCACGCTGATACCGCCGATCGTCCGACGCGGCAACCAAGCAGCGCGGCATAGCGGCAGTTCTTGAAAAAAGGTCGCGAAATCCCCACCTGCGAAGCAGGAAAAAACTCAGTTAAAGGAGGTCAAAATGGTTGAGAAATCCCTTACCAGCGGCTTCTGGCCAACGCTATATGAGCCTTTCCGCACCTTCGGCACCCGGCTTGCGGAATGGGTCGCACCCGCCGCCGAGGCGAGTGAAAAGGATGGTGCCTATACGATCGCGATGGAACTGCCCGGCGTAGACGAAAAGGACGTCGAGATCACCGTGGATGATGGCATCGTCACCGTGAAGGGTGAAAAGAAAACCTCGCGCGAGGAAAAGGGCGAAACTTGGTATTTCTCTGAACGCCAGTTCGGCAGTTTCTCACGCTCGTTCCGTCTACCGATGGATGCCGATGAAAGCGCGGTCAAGGCCGACCTTGTTGGCGGTGTGCTGACCGTTTCGGTCAAGAAGAAATCACCAGAAAAGATTTCAAAAACCAAGAAGGTGACGATCGGCAAGGGCTGAGCTAGCGCCTTGATCGCGCGTCTTGCTCGGGGGCCGGGGGTGCCGGGCCCCCGGCCTTTATTGCGCCTGCTGGCTGAAATAAATCACAACCCCCGCGATCACCGCCGCCACGATCACGGCGAAGGTGATCTTGATCCACGACCACGGCCGCTCGCCCTGCACCTTGCCGGTCTGGCCGTTGACCACGAAGCGAAAGCTTTTGCCGCGGTATTTGTAGGCGGCGGTCCAGACCGGCAGAAGGATGTGCTTGAAAGTCTCGTCCGACCAGTCGGTGTGGATGGTTTCGATCCGCTGCTCGTCACCACCGATGTCGCGGCGCACATCCGAGGTGATGATGCGCGCCATTTCCTCTCGCGCCAGTTCGTGGCCTTCGCCCAGTTGCACGGTGTAGCCTTCGGCGGTGAAGCCTGCGACGAAATCGGGGTTATAGGGCACCAGCGCGCCCAAGTCCCAAGGCCGCAGCGCATCGGTATGCTTGCGCGGTAGCGACCGCGCCGCGAGTATCAGCACATCGTCGAACGCGCGCGCCACGCGGCCCTTGACGCGGCTCCATCGGATATGGCGCACCCGGCGGCTTTCGCGCGTGGTCTTGCCGTTGCGCGTGACCGTGACCCATTCCGTCTCGTAATAGGCATCGCCCCGCTGCCCGGTATAGGCCGAGCGGGTATCGGCATCGAAGGTCCAGAACGGCGAATAGACCCCCGTCAGGCGGCGGCCACGGCGCGCGTATTGTTGCACCCCACCCGGCGCGAACCATAGCCGGCCAAGCCAGCGCCCAAGTGCTTCGCGCGCTTCGTCCTCGGTCAGCTTGAACGGGGCCAGCGCCTGCACCTTGATCATCCGGCTCGCGCCGGGGTCTACCACCACCGGTGTGGCGCAGAAGGGGCATTCGGTGGCGTGTTCCGCGCCCTCAAACTCGATCAGCGCGGCGCAATTGGGGCATGAGAGCGTGCGCAATTCCTCGGTGGCGGCCAGTGGCAGATCGGCGTGGAGCCCGGCTTGCAGATCAAGCTCGCCCAGCCCCGTGGCCGTGCCCTGGCCGGTCGCGGCAGGAATTGACTGGCTGTGGCCACAATGGTCGCACACAAGTTCGGCCTGCCCCGGCGCAAAGCGCAAGTCAGCCCCGCAGGCCTCGCAAGGGTAGCGGTGTTCCCGCTCGATTCCAGCCATCTGTCAGACCTCACACACCCGGCGGCGGTGGCGGCGGCAGAATTGTGAATAGCTGCGCAAGCTCTGGCACAGTGTCCGCGGCAACCCAGCCCGCATATCCCGGCGACCAGACCAGCGTGCTGCGCGTAAAGCTGCCATCGGCGGCCATGCGCCCCAGATGCCCGCGCCCATATGGCCCCTTGGTCGCACCGGCCTCGGCAATGTGCCACACGGTTTCCATCGGTGGCGGTGGTGGCGGGGCCATTGGTGCGGCTGCGGCCGCACCCCAAGGCCCCGGCTGCGCCATCTGCGCGCCCATCGCCATGCCCATGCCCGCGCCTACCGCCGCACCCATCGCGCCGCCCGCACCGCCTGCATTGCCCAATGCCTCGGCGGCAGCAAACTGCGTGTATTTGCTCAGATCGCCCGCCAGCCCGACCGATGTGCGCTTGTCGAGCACCTTTTCCACCTCTTCGGGCAGGCTTACGTTTTCGATGTAGAACTCGGGCAACTCCAGCCCGTACTCGGCGATTTTGGGCGCAATCGCGGTGTTTACCAACTTGGCCAGATCGGCCGTGTTCGCCGCCATGTCGAGCACCGGAATGCCCGAGCTTGCGAGCACGCGGCTCAGCTCTTGCACGATCACGTTGCGCACCTGAAAACTCACTTCGTCCGAGGTGAACTCGCCATCGGTGCCGACGATCTCTCTCATGAACCTCGCAGCGTCCGTCACGCGCATCGAATAGGTGCCAAAGGCGCGCAGCCGCACCGGGCCAAACTCGGGGTCGCGGCAGATGATCGGGTTCTTGGTGCCCCATTTCAGGTCATTGAAGCGGGTGGTGTTGACGAAGTAAATCTCTGATTTAAAGGGCGATTTGAATCCGTGGTCCCAATGCTGCAAGGTGGTCAGCAAAGGCATGTTGTTGGTTTCGAGCATATAGAGCCCGGGGCCGAACACATCGGCCAGTTGCCCTTCGTGCACGAACACCGCCGTCTGCCCCTCGCGCACGGTCAGTTTGGCGCCGTATTTGATCGCGTGCCCCTCGCGTTCGAAACGCCAGACCATGGTGTCGCGCGTATCATCGACCCAGTGGATGACATCAATGAATTCGCCGGTCAGAAAATCGAGAATACCCATGGGGTTGCTCCTGCACTAGGTCAACTGGTGCCGCCCATTAGCTGGGCGACGATGGTGGAAACGATCGGACGGGCCTCGGCTTCTAACATGCCGGTGCGAAGGCGCGGGTCATAAAGGATGCGCAGCAGCAGATCATCATGGCGGGTCAGCAGCGCAAACTCTTCATCGTCATTGAAGACCGATGGGCGTGCGGCCGGGCTGTCGTTGGCCAGCCCCATGCCCTGCGCCAGTTCTTCGTGAAAACACGACTGGCGCAACAGGTCCGGGTGTTCGCCACGGATCACTGCGACGGCACGCGTGTAAACACCGCTATCGCCCTGCGAAAAGGCAAAGACCACACAATAGGTGCTATCGGGCAGGTTCGTCACCGTGCGGACCACGGCGGGGTCGATACCGGGCACCAACGACGCCAGCCTTGGGCCGATTGCGCGCCGCTCATCTTCGTTCAGCATCAGCACGGTGAAATTGGGGTTCTGCGCGCTGACGCTGACCGGATGCCCGGTGACGTAACCTAGCCGCGAGGCGGTCGAGGCCAGCGTGATGCGGTCGGCGTTGCGCTGCGCCAGCGGGATCGAGGCACCGAACTCGATGTTCATGCGCACCGGCGCTTCCCAGCGGCGCAGGCGGGCGGCAGTTTCGCGCGCCACGAAATTGCCTCCGAACGAAGAGTATTCGTCATAAAGCGCGATGCGAATGAAGTTTTCCGTCAGTTGCGATGCGGAATACAAGGCATCTTGCGGCTGCAATTCGGTGCGAAGCAACCCCTGTGCCAGCATCCGCTCTTGCACCGCCGCAAAGCGTGTACGCATCGCCTCGCTGGTGGGCGAGCGCGGCGAAACGGCGGGTTCAGGCAGGGCGGCTGGTGCGGGGGGGGCCGTGGTTACCACCGCAGGCGGCAACTCGGCGCAGCCTGCCAGCATCAGCGCCGTGGCCAAAAGCACCGCCACCCCCGCCCGAGGGCGGAGGGCGAGGCTACGGCAAGGCAGCTGCATCTCGCGCATGTTCAGACCGAGGTGCCGATGGTGGCGCCAGCCTTGTCGTTGCGCGCGCGCGCCGAGGCGAGCGTGTCGCGCAGATCGGCCTCCATCTTCTTGAGTTCTGTCTCGGCCGCGGCGCGCCGCCGCTTGCCCTCGTCGGCAATGCGCAGGCTGTCCTCGATCGTGCCAATCAGCTCGGCATTGGCCGCCTTGACCGCCTCGATGTCGAACACGCCGCGCTCCATTTCCTCGCGCACGACCTTGTTGGCCTGCCGCAGGTTCTTGGCGTTCGCGGTCAAAAGCTCGTTGGTCAGATCGTTGGCGGCGCGCACCGCCTTGGCGGCCTCGGCGCTGCGCTGAATCGTGACCGCCTGCGCCAGTTGCGTTTCCCAAAGCGGCACGGTGTTGACCAGCGTCGAGCTGATCTTGGTCACAAGGCTCTTGTCGTTTTCTTGCACCAGCCGGATCGACGGCAGGCTTTGCATGGTCACCTGCCGCGTCAGCTTCAGATCGTGCACGCGCCGCTCAAGATCGTCGCGCGCCGAGCGCAGATCGCGCAACTGCTGGGCTTGCATGACCTGATCGTCCTCTGGTGCTTTCGCAACCTCGGCCTCTTTCGCAGGGATCGTGGTGGCATCGAGTTCGCGCAGCTTTTCCTCGCCCGCCGCGATGTAAAGCGCCAGCTCATCATAGAAACTCAGCGTCTTGTCATAAAGCATGTCGAGCGACTTGATATCCTTGAGCAGCTTGTGCTCGTGGCCCAAGAGGTCGTCGGTGACCTTGTCGATCTGGCCCTGCACGTTTTCGAACCGCGCAATGAAATCGGCAAAGGGTGCGGCGCGGCCGATCAGCTTTTCCCACCAGCTGCGACTGCGGCGCACGTCAAGCTCGGATACCGAAAAGCCGCGGATCGTGGTGACGATCTGGCGCAGGCTATCGCCCGCGGGGCCGACATCCTTGTTTTTCACGTCGGTCAGCATGGCTTGGCTGATAACCTGCAATTCGCTTTGCGCGCGCGCGCCGAAGTTGACGATCGAGCCGGTGTCGGTCAGGTCGATTTCGTCGATACGGCGGCGGATTTCTTCGGCCAGCGGCGCCGGGGCGTCTGCCAGCGCGACGACCTCTTTGCCCGGCTCGGCCAGCACCACGGCGGTTGCGGCCTCTACTTCGGCCAGCGCCGCGGCGGCCTTGTCGCGAACGGTATCGGTCATGGCTTTGTCTCCACTGTTGACGGGCTAGGCACGCCCTCGCGCGCCAGTCGGTCGCGCAATACTTCGATTTCAATGTCGAGGTCTTCGCGCCCGTTTTCAATCAGTTCCAGCGTCTGAGCGGCGAAAGTCGTTTCAAGGTCGCCAAGCAGTGCCTCATAATCGGCGCGCGCCTTGGCATCGCGCGTGGCTGCGTAAAGGTCGGCAAAGCGCGCGGTCGCATCGCGCGCGCCCAATAGATACACGCCCATGTATTTGCGCGCCGCGGTCAGATCGCGCGGGTCATCCTCAACCGCGCGAAACAGCGCGCGCGCCTGCGCGATGAACTGGCCTACGCGGGCCTCAAGCTTGCGGTCGCGCGCACGCAATATGGCATCCTGCATCCCGGCCAGCAGTTTTTCGCCCTCGCCCACCACGCGGGCCACGCGGTCTTGCTGAAAGGCGTCCACCCCCTCCATGCCCTTGTCGCGCATCGGGTCAAGGCCGAAGGCCAGAAGGTGCAGCACAATGCCTACCGCGCTCAGAATGATCGGGCCCGAAAAACCGGCACCGGGGGCATAGGCCCCAAGAAATAGCCCCGCGCCCACCAGTACCGCCCCCAGCCCCTTGCGCGGAAACGCAGGCCGACGCGCCACCTTGCGGGCGTTAAAGGCCGCCTCGGCGCGCAACCCCTCGCGGGTGACGAAAGCGGCAGTGGCAAAGGCCGCGAAGGCTGCGAAATCGACGGCAAGGCCCGCCGCCGGTTCACCAAAAGCGGTCAAAAGAAACGGGGTCGCCGCCGCCACTAGCCACGCCGGGCGCGCCGCAAGCGGATGGCGCGGCACCGCGGCGGGTTGGCGGGCCTGCATGTCAGGCTTGGCCTGTGGGCTGAACTTTCCGCCAAAGCGCTCTGCCATCACCAACCTCCGGTAAAGGCGACGTAAAGTGTCACCGCCAAAAGCAGCAAGAACGCGACGCGCCGAGTTGCAGACTGCGACATGGGGCCCCCGGATTTCAGCGCCGGAAGATACCCGGCCCCCTTGTTATAGGCGCGGCGGGGCCATGTTGCCAGCAATTCAACCATTTCCGTCGGGTACGACAGTCGGATGCCTGTTTCCGATCCGCAGCAATTACCCCGCAGCAAATTGTGCCGCGCGGCAATC
>NZ_JBFHIA010000081.1:0-11884 GCF_041596715.1 Phaeovulum sp. | reverse complement strand
GGCTTGCGGAAGCTTGTCCATCCAATCGGACATGGGATTTGCCTTTCAGGCTCGTGTGGGTCTCGGACGCAGGAAAAATTGGGTGATTTGGTCGGCAATGGTGGGGGCGGAATTGGGCTGGCCAAGCTGCGCCCGCGCGCGTTCCATCAAGGGTTCTGGCACAAGGCCGGGGCCGCGGGTGCGCATCAGGCCAGAGACGAATGCATCGGAAAACTCGGGGTGCGCTTGCACGGTCATGGCGCGGTCGCCATAGGCAAGGCCCGCATATTCACAAAAATCGTTGCGCGCGGTCACTGTGGCGCCGGGTGGGGGTACCGTGACCTGATCGCGGTGCCATGCGTTGAGCGTCAGCTTCTCGCCGCCGAAGTCATATTCTTGCGGGCCGACCGCCCAGCCTTTGGGCGAGCGTTCCACTTTGCCGCCGAGCGCCTGCGCCAAGATCTGGTGGCCAAAGCAGATGCCGACTATCGGCACATTTGCGGCGTAGGCCGCGCGCAAAAACGCCTCGAGGCGGGGGATGAAGGCATGGTCTTCATACGCGCCGTGGCGCGACCCGGTTATCAGCCAGCCGTCACATTCATGCACATCGGCGGGAAAATCCTCGCCTTCTACATGATAGCTGCGGAAATCAAATCCGCGCCCGGCGAGCAGCTTTTGGAACATGTCGGGATAATCGCCCGCTTCTGCGCGCAGCACGTCGGGGGATTGGCCAGTTTGCAAAATGCCGATCAGCATGGAAAGCCTGATGTTGGTTGTGACAAGCCTAGCCTTGTGCACAGGGGGCGCGCAAGGGGGGCAGGGGCGGGGGCGCGAGGCCCCCGGCCTTCAGACGGTTTCGAGGTAAAGCTCGGACTGCTCTTGATCCGAAAGCTCGGCCATGTAGTGGATTTCTTGCCGCTTGGTCATCAGATAGTTTTCGATCAACTCGGCATGGAAAATGCGCCGCAAGCTCGGGCATGTGGAGAACGCCTCGATCGCATCTTCCCAAGTGCCGGGAAGCTGCGGCAGACCTTGTTCATAGGCGTTGCCGATGATCGGGGCAGGGGGCGACTTGCGGTCCTCAAGGCCATTGAGTGCCGCACCCAGCACCGCAGCGATCATGAGGTATGGGTTCACATCGCCCCCCGCGACGCGATGCTCGATGCGTCGCGCAACCGGGCGCGATGCGGGGATGCGCAGTGCGGCGGTTCGGTTTTCAAACGCCCAGCCGATGCCGGTGGGGGCGTGTTCATTTGGCACCAAACGGTCATAGCTATTTTCGTGCGGTGCGAAGATTAGTGTCGAGCCGGGCATCGCCTCAAGCAAGCCTGCCACCGCGTGGCGCATTTCTTCAGACCCTTCGGGGGTTCCGTCGTTGAAGATGTTGCGGCCCTGCGTGTCGAGCACCGAGAAATGCATGTGCATACCGTTGCCGGACCACATGTCATAGGGCTTGGCCATGAAAGAGGCGGCAAATCCGTAGCGCCGCGCCAGCCCCTTGACCAGCATCTTGAAAAGCCAGGTATCATCTGCGGCCTTCAGCGCGTCGCCCTGATGCACGAGGTTGATTTCGAATTGCCCGGGCCCTGCTTCGGAAATCGCGGTGTCGGCGGGAATATCCATCTCTTCACAGGCTTCGTAGAGCGCCGTGAAGAAGGTATCGAAGGCATCGAGCGCGCGCAGGCTGAGGATTTCGCCCCCGGTGCGGCGCTTGCCAGACCGCGGCGACGGCGGCACCCGCAATTTGGTGCCCGAATCGTCGATCAGAAAGAACTCAAGTTCGGTCGCAACCACCGGCGTCAGGCCGGCATCGGCGTAGCGGTGCACAACCGAGGCAAGTGCCTGCCGCGGATCGCCCGCATAGGGGCGGCCATCCATATGGAACATCCAGATCGGCAACAGCGCGGTTGGCGCATCAAGCCAGGGCATCGGCACGAAACCACGTTCGGTCGGCATCAGCACGCCGTCCACATCGCCGGTTTCGAACACCAGCGGGCTATCTTCGATGTCTTCGCCCCAGATGTCGAGGTTCATGACCGAGAACGGAAAGCGCGTTCCGTCGGTGAATACCTTGCTTGCAAATCGGGCGGGGATACGTTTCCCCCGCGCTACCCCGTTCAGGTCCGCCGCTGCAACGCGGATCGTGCGCACCTCGGGGTGCTCTCTCAGCCAGTCCATATCCTCACCTGATGATCTGCGGCCTGATCCTCAGGCGGGGGCGAGCCCCCGGCAGATGACGGTTCAGGCGGCGGTTGACCCATCCGAACAACCCGATCAATGACAGCGTCAAAAGCACGAAATAGAACGCTGCGATCGGATAGGGCACGAAAGGGTTGAAGGTCTTGTCTGCGAAAAACTTGGCATAGTAAAGCGCGTCGCCCTTTTGCTGGAACGACGGAAAGCCCGAGAAGAACACCAACGTGGTGGCGTGGAACAGAAAAATCGCCTCGTTGGTGTAGCTGGGCCAAGCGAGCCGAAGCATGGTTGGCCAGAGAACCCGGCGAAACCTAGTCCAGCCGGTCATGCCATAGGCATCGGCCGCCTCGATATCACCCTTGGGCACCGCCATCAGCGCGCCGTAGAAGATTTCGGCGGAATAGGCGGCGGTATTGAGAAACAGCACCAAAAGTGCCCCGGCCCAAGCGCGGGTCAGCCACGATGTGGCGATGGTCAGGCCGAACACGTCGATTCCGGCGCGCGGCAACATCACCAGCGCCTCATAGACGAGGAAAAACTGGATGAACAAGGGCGAGCCGCGAAACACGAAGATGAACCACTCGGCAGGTTTGCGCAGCCAGCGCGAGCGGGCCGATTTTGCCAGTGCAAGCCCGGTGGCAGCGAAAAAGCCGAATGCGAGGGCCAGCACCGCGAAATAGACGTTCCAGATAAGCCCCGAGCCGATCAGCGTGAACTGATGGCAAAGCGTGAACTCGCCACGCGGCAACAACTGCGCGCCAATACCGACCGAGCGCAGGCCGTAATCGAGTATGATCTGACCGCAGCTCATCCGCCCGCCTTTCGCATGGCCTCACCCGCCATTGTCGCCTGCCCACGCGTCAACCGCGAGGTAACGCGGCGCAGAACCACCTCGGAAACCTTGGTCATGGTCAGATAAAACATCAGCAGCGCAAGGAAATACCAAAGCCGCCAGTCGGGGTGCGGATATTCGTAGATCTGCGATTTGCGTGCGCCAAGTTCGCGTGCCCAGTAAACGATGTCGGAAACCCCAAGCAGGAACAAAAGCGGCGTCGCCTTGATGAGGATCATCCAGAGGTTTGATAGGCCCGGCAGCGCATAGACCCACATCTGCGGTATCAGGATGCGGCGGCTGACCTGACGGCGGCTCATGCCATAGGCTTCGGCGGTTTCAAGCTGCGCGTGCGGCACGGCGTGCATGGCACCTGCCAGCACGTTTGCGGCAAAAGCCCCGAACACCACCGAAAAGGCCACAACTGCCAGCACGAAGCCATAAAGCTCGTGCACCGATTGCGGGCTGCTGGAAAGCGGCAGCTTGGCCGCGGCGCAGACCACGAAATCGCTGCCTTGTCGCACAGGTTCCGTCCAGTCGGGGCAAAGCACCTTGTGGCGGAGGTATTCGAGCCCCTGATCGAGTGCCACCGGCACAAACAGGAAAAACACGATATCGGGCACACCGCGAACCATCGAGGTGTAGCCCTTGCCGAACCATCGCAGCGGCGCGAATTGCGCGCGTGTAGCCAAAGCGCCGCCAAAGCCAAAGGCAAGCGCGATTGGCGCGGTCACCGCCATCAGCGTCAGAACGGTCAGAAATGACCAATAGAACAGCACCTGCTTACCTGTGGTCAGGTAGCACAAGGTCCAGGCAAGGCCCTCAAGTGACTTAGGGTCAGCGCAGCTTTCTAGCATGGCAAGGATGCGGCTGGGCCGGGGCAGTGCCCGGCCCTGCCGCTTTCAGATCAGTACAGAACGGCTTGGTCGCCGAACCATTTGGTGATCAGGGCATTGATCGTGCCATCGGCCTTGAGGGTGGTGATGGCCGCATCGAACTTGGCGCGCAGTTCGGTATCCGTCTTGCGCAGCGCCATGCCGACGCCGCCGCCCAGTTGCACTTCTTCGCCCGCCCAGACAAACTCACCGCCGCTTTCGGTCACGAAGGGCATAAGCGCGTCCTTGTCGGCAAACACCGCGTCGGCTTCGCCGTTTTTCACTGCGGCAACCGTGTCGTCAAGCGTGGCGAACTCCAGCAGCGTGGCGCCCGATTCAGCGACATAGTCGGCCTGAATGGTGCCGATCTGCGCCGAAATGCGGCCCTTGATGTTGGCGTCGGCCGTCATGCCCATGTAGGACGATGCCGCCGGCGGAATGTAGTTTTGCGTGAAATCGACAACTTCGCCGCGTTCGGCGGTGATCGACATGCCCGCGATGATGGTGTCGTAGTTGCCCGAAAGCAGGTTGGGGATGATCGAATCCCAATCGGTGGTGACCCATTCACAGGTCAGGCCCGCCAATTCACACATCTTGTCGCCCAGTTCGCGTTCGTAACCGTCGACCTCGCCCTTGTCGTTGATGAAGTTGTAGGGAGGGTAGGCACCCTCCGTGCCCATGCGCACAACCGTTTGCGCCGAGGCGAAGCCCGCGCTCAGTGCCAGCGCGGCGGTCATCATTACCAGTTTTTTCATTGTCATAGCTCCCGTTGGGTTATCGGTGGGTCAGTTTTACGCGACCATCGTCGCGGATAGGAATTGCTTGAGCCTTTCAGAGCGCGGTGCCCCGAACAGCTCGGCAGGCGAGCCTTCTTCTTCGATCAGGCCCTGATGCAGAAAGATGACGTGGTTTGACACGTCTGCTGCAAGCCGCATGTCGTGGGTGACAAGGATCATGGTGCGATGCTCGGCCGCAAGATCCTTGATGACCTTCACCACTTCAGCCTGCAATTCCGGGTCGAGCGCCGAAGTTGGCTCATCGAACAACAGCGCCTTGGGCTGCATGCAAAGCGCGCGCGCAATCGCGGCGCGCTGCTGCTGGCCACCCGAAAGCTGGGCAGGCCAAGCCTCGGCCTTTTCGCCGATGCCGACCTTTTCCAACAGCGCACGGGCGCGGGGCTCTACTGTACTGCGCGACTCGCCCAGCACCGTAAGTGGCGCTTCCATGACGTTTTGCAGCACCGACATGTGCGACCAAAGGTTGAACTGCTGAAACACCATTGCAAGGTTGGTGCGAAAGCGCACGACCTGCGCGCGGTCTGCGGGGTGGCGATGCAGGCCTTGCCCGCGCCATTTCACCGCCTCGCCTTCAAACAGAACCTCGCCTGATTGGCTGTCTTCAAGCAGATTGGCGCAGCGCAGCATGGTCGATTTGCCCGAGCCGGACGAACCGATCAGGCTGACAACCTGTCCACGTTCGGCGCGCAGCGAAACGCCTTTGAGCACTTCAAGAGAGCCATAGGCCTTGTGAAGATTGCTGATCTCGATGACGGGGGGCAGCGGGGTCACGATAGTCTCATTTCAGTTCAACCCGGCCATTGGGCGCGATTTTCAGATGGATTGCAACGTCGGAGTGGCGAATAGTTACGTTAGGTCGCGCGATTTGCGAAAGGCATTTTGCCACTTTGATTACCGCCTTCAACCCAGCCTCGCGCGCACACGCCGCCGCGCCAACGCCGAATCGCGATCGTTAACCCCCAGAAGCGACGCCGCCAGCCGAATCTGGGCATCTTCATCCGCGCCGCGGTGTCCATCGGCCATCGCGACCTGCCAGAGCGCCTCGATCACGCCGACCCGGTCATCCAGCGGGATCATCTCTTTCAGCGCGCGGGTAAAGCGCACGGTATCGGCGGCCTTTGCCTCGAGGGTTTCGGCTTGTGCGCACAGCGCTTCGGCCTCGGGTGTGGTCAACCCGTCGCGCAGCGCCAGCACTTGCACGATGCGTTGATGTTCGTTGTCGTCATAGCTGCCATCGGCGCGCGCGATGCGCACCATCAGCGCCGCCAGCGCCACTTCGCGCTCGGGCACGTTTGGCGCCGCAGGGCGAGGCGCGAGTAAGCGTTTCAAAAAAGATACCACCATGGTTCAACTATATCGGGGCAAGGGCGGGCGGCAAGACACATTCAGCTGTGCTGGCCTTTGTCTTGCGCGACGGAACATTCGGCGTATCCTGAATGTGTTTCGGGGCGGGAGCCGGGGGCAGGATGCGCGCAGGGCTGGCCGGAGTGATGATGGCGGTGTTGGCGCTGGCGGCGTGCCGTGCTGACAGCCGCTTCGTGCTGTTCAGTTCGGATGTGTTCGATGTTGCCGCAGGCAAGGGCGCTGCACCCGTATCGGCGCTTTACCGGGTCGAGATTTCCTCGCTCAGCGATTGCGCCGAGCAAAAAGGCCGCGATCATGGAGGTTGTTGCGAAATACATCACGCCCAGTTCGGCTGCGATTTGTAGCGGCGACGACAGCGACAGCTGGCTCGAGTTCAGTGCAAAAAGCGAGTTGGTCGCGCAGGGCGCAGCTATTTCGGGCAAGGCGCCAATCGGGTTGGCGGCGCGGGCCGTGTGGCCTGCCGTAGAGGTGCATCTGCTGTTTGACGCCGCGCGTTTTGCCGCGATGAACCGTGATGTCGAATATCTTGAGCTTGGCGCATCGGTCGAACTTGGCGCGCTGAGCGTTGAGGTGATGCATGACGGGGATGCGCCGCTTGTGCTTGCCGCACCTTCGGCATGGGTCAACGCCGCACCCACGGTTGCCCCTTTGGTGGAATTGGCGAGCAGCGAAAGCGTCACGATCAGGGTTTCAGATGTTGCGCTGGCAGCTTTGCAGGCCGATGCGCAGGTGCTGGCCTTCACCCTTTCGCCCGCGCCCTAAGCAGCCTTAGCCAACCACCAGCACCCGGTCGAACGAGATGTCATCGACCGAGATGCCTTGCGCGTCTGTATTGGTGATGGTCACCCCGGCGATACCTGCGCCGCTTGACTGAAAGCAGGCTTTCGTGCGGCCCGCGCCGGTCAAGTGTATGTCGCCCAACAAGCGGGCATCGCGCGAAAAAAATATCAGGCGCACTTCGCCGGCGGGAGGAGAGCCTGCATAGGCCATTTCCATCTCGAACACCGCGCCGAAGGCTTGCTGATCGGCCCAGAACAGAATCGAGATCGCACCTTCACCCGAACCGTTCTTGTGCTCGAACCCCACCGGGCCAAGCCCGTAAAGGGTATTTTGCCGCGGCCCATGCGCCTCGACCGACAGGTTCTTTCCCGGCTCGCCTGCCCGCAATTGCAGCGGCGCGCTCGCGAAAGTGTCCAGAACGTCGAAATTGTCGTAGTTGACCAGCGTCTGGCCTTCGAAATGCTCGCCAATATCGGCGCCATTGAAATGCTGAACGTCGTCGTAGCGCGTGCCATTCACGACGCGCGGATAGTTTTCAAAATCTATCTGAACAGGAAGGTTCAAGGTGTTGCAGTCGGCAATGGAAATACCGTCTGCGGCCGCGATGCCCGCGCCCGCCAGCAGTCCTGCCGCCGCAACCCCGATGATCGCGCTGACTTTTGCCTTGCCCATCATGCCTCCTGCCGGGCAAGTGTGGCCCGCGCCATGGCCAGAGGCAAGGCAAGCTGCGATGACAAATCATCACAGCTGCAAGAGCAGCATCATACCAGACGGCTTGCTTCGACCGCGGCGCGAATGAAATCGGCAAAAAGCGGGTGCGGAGCGAAGGGCTTGCTTTTCAGTTCGGGGTGGAACTGCACACCGATGAACCACGGATGATCGCGGTATTCGACGATTTCCGGCAGGCGGCCATCGGGGCTCATGCCGCAAAAATCCATGCCGCAAGCCTCGAGCTTGGCGCGGTAGGCCACATCAACCTCGTAGCGGTGACGGTGGCGCTCTTCGATCTCGGTTGCCCCGTAGATGCTTGCCACTTTCGAGTCCGGCTTCAGCATCGCGGTATAGGCACCAAGGCGCATCGTGCCGCCCTTGTCGTCATCGACCTTGCGCTCGACCTTGTGGTTGCCCTGCACCCATTCCTTGAGGTGGTAAACTACTGGCGTAAAACGCTTTTTACCAGCCTCGTTGTCAAACTCTTCGGACCCGGCATTGGTGACACCCGCCAGATTGCGCGCCGCTTCGATCACTGCCATCTGCATACCAAGACAGATGCCGAGGTAGGGCACGCCCTTTTCGCGGGCGAATTGCGCGGCTTTGATTTTGCCCTCTGTGCCGCGCTCGCCAAAGCCGCCGGGCACCAGAATAGCGTGAAAGCGTTCCAGATGCGGTGCGGGGTCTTCGGTTTCGAAGATTTCGGCGTTGATCCACTCGGCGCGCACTTTCACGCGGTTGGCCATGCCGCCATGCGTCAGCGCCTCGGCGATGGATTTGTAGGCATCTTCCAGCTGCACGTATTTGCCGACGATCGCCACGCGCACTTCGCCCTCGGGGTTCTGGATGCGGTCCATCACGTCTTCCCAGCGCGCCATATCGGGGCGCGGTGCCGGGCTGATCTGGAAGGCGTCGAGAACGGCGCGGTCAAGGCCCGCGCGATGATAGGCCAGCGGTGCCTCGTAAATGGTCTTGAGGTCGTAGGCCGGAATCACCGCATCGGGGCGCACGTTGCAGAACAGCGCGATCTTGGCGCGTTCCTTTTCGGGAATCGGATGTTCAGAGCGGCAGACCAGAATATCGGGCGCAATGCCGATCGAGCGCAGTTCCTTGACCGAGTGCTGCGTGGGCTTGGTTTTCAACTCGCCGCTGGCGGCAAGGTAGGGCAGCAGCGTCAGGTGCATGTAGATCACCTGTCCGCGCGGGCGGTCTTGGCCGAACTGGCGGATCGCCTCGAAGAAGGGCAGCCCCTCGATGTCGCCCACCGTGCCGCCGATCTCGCAGAGCATGAAATCAACCTCGTCGTCGCCAACGTCGAGGAAATCCTTGATCTCGTTGGTTACGTGCGGAATGACCTGAATCGTCTTGCCAAGGTATGCACCGCGCCGCTCTTTTTCGAGCACGTTGGAATAGATGCGACCCGAGGATACCGAGTCGGTCTTGCGCGCGGCAACCCCGGTGAAGCGTTCGTAATGGCCAAGGTCTAGGTCGGTTTCCGCCCCGTCGTCGGTCACGAAGACCTCACCGTGCTCGAATGGGCTCATCGTGCCGGGATCGACGTTGAGGTAAGGGTCAAGCTTGCGCAATCGCACAGAAAACCCGCGTGCCTGCAAAAGCGCGCCGAGGGCCGCCGAGGCCAACCCCTTGCCAAGCGAAGACACAACACCGCCGGTGATGAAAACGTAACGTGCCATGTCGGTAGCCCCCGTGATCGGTTCAGAAATACTCAGGCCAATGGGCCTGCACAGGCCCTGTACCACGGGATTTGACGCTTATCAGATTCGCGCCTTGCCCGCAACAGACCGCAAGCAGTTGGTGCAACTGCGGCAAGAAGCGCAAAAACTAGTGGCCGCGTCAGTTTGCGGGCGGCGGCGTGGCGGGCGCGTCAGAGGGCAGCGCCGGCAAGGAGAGGTTGGGCAGAACCGGTGCTACGGGCGCGGTTGCCTCGGGTGCCGCGGTATCGACCACCGATGCGGTCGATGCGGCGCGCGCCGATAGCACGGTGAGCGTGATTGACGTGCCAATAAAGGCCACCGCAAAAATCCAGGTCATTTTCGAAAGTGCATTGGCGGCTTGCCTGCCGGTCATCACACCGCCGCCACCGCCGCCGCCGCCCATGCCAAGCCCGCCGCCTTCGGAACGCTGCAACAGCACGATACCGATCAGCAAAAGCGCAAGGATCAGGTGGATGGTAAGAATGACGTTTTCCATGAGACCCCGGGCCGGTTGGACATTTGACGCGCCTATCTAGGCGCATGGGCTGCATCGTGCAAGGCCGTTTAGCCCTGCGCCGGGTGGATCGTGTCACGCGTGATCGCCCGACGGGGCGGGGCGCAAAGGCCGATCAGGTTGGCGCTGGGGCAGTTTGCCCTCGCGGCAAGTGCATCCGGGGGTGAAATAGCGGTTTCATCGCCGCGGCCCGGCCGCTATATCTCCAGCGGTTTGTGAACCGAGGAGAATGGCATGGCCAACGTCGTGGTAGTCGGCGCCCAGTGGGGCGACGAGGGCAAGGGCAAGATCGTCGATTGGCTGAGCGAGCGCGCCGATGTGATCGCGCGCTTTCAGGGCGGGCATAACGCGGGCCATACGCTGGTGATCAACGGCACCGTGTTCAAGCTGTCACTGCTGCCCTCGGGCATCGTGCGGCCCGGCAAGCTGGCGGTCATCGGCAACGGCGTGGTGCTCGACCCTTGGGCGCTTTTTGCCGAGATAGACAAGCTGACGGCGCAGGGCGTTACGATTTCTACCGAAAACCTGATGATCGCGGAAAACACGCCGCTGATCCTGCCGCTGCATCAAGACCTCGACCAGCTGCGCGAAGCGGCGGCGGGCAATGCCAAGATCGGCACCACTGGCCGCGGCATCGGCCCGGCCTATGAAGACAAGGTCGGTCGGCGCACTATCCGCGTTGCGGATCTGGGCGACGATGAAACGCTGGAATCGCGAATCGATCGGTTGCTTGCGCATCACGACGCCTTGCGCGTGGGTCTTGGGGCTGCCCCAATCGACCGGGCAGAGCTGACCGCGCGGCTTAAGGCGATCGCGCCAAAGCTGTTGCCCTTTGCGCAACCCGTCTGGAAAGTGCTGGGCGAGGCGCGGCGCGCGGGTAAGCGCATCCTGTTCGAAGGCGCGCAAGGTGCGTTGCTGGATGTCGATTTCGGCACCTATCCCTATGTCACGTCGTCCACCACGATGTCGGGCATGGCGGCCTCGGGCACGGGGCTTGGCCCGAACGCCGTGGGCTTCGTTCTGGGAATCGTGAAGGCCTATACGACCCGTGTCGGTGAAGGCCCGTTTCCGACCGAGTTGCATGACGAGGATGGTGACACGCTGGGCAAGCGCGGGCACGAGTTTGGCACCGTGACCGGGCGCAAGCGCCGTTGCGGCTGGTTCGACGCAGTGCTGGTGCGCCAGACCTGCGCGATTTCCGGCGCAAAAGGCATCGCGCTGACCAAGCTTGACGTGCTTGACGGGTTCGAGACGCTGAAGATCTGCGTTGGCTATGAAATCGACGGGGTGCGATACGACTACCTGCCCACCGCTGCCGCGCTGCAAGCCAAGGTCGTGCCGATTTATGAAGAACTCGAAGGCTGGGCCGAAAGCACCGCAGGCGCGCGCCGCTGGGCCGATCTGCCCGCCGCTGCGGTCAAATACGTTCGCCGGATCGAAGAGTTGATCGATTGCCCGGTGGCCATGCTTTCAACCAGCCCCGAGCGTGACGATACCATCCTTGTCACCGACCCGTTTGTGGATTGATCGATGAAGTATCGCACCCGCCGCAGGCTTTCGATCGTGGTTCTGCTTGTGGTCATGCCACTTTGGATCGCCGCTGCGCTGGCGTTCATGGCGTGGTGGGATCGCAGTTTTGGTCGTATGCCGGTGCCGCTGGAAATGCTGGTCTATCTGATTCTGGGCGTTGTCTGGATTTTGCCCTTCCGCCGCGTCTTTCTGGGCGTGGGCAAGGCCGACCCGGATGCGCCCACCGATCCAGATGCGCGTTGAAATCCGCGACGCTGAGGCAGGCGACGAGACCGCGTGGCGCGCGCTTTGGGCCGATTACCTTGGCTTTTATGGCGTCGAACTGCCGGCCGAGGTGACGGATGCCACCTGGGCGCGCGCGCTTGCCCCCGAATCGCGGCTGGGGCTGAGGCTGGCGGTCGTGGCTGGGCAGGTATGCGGTTTTGCCGCACATCACTGGCATCTGAGCACATGGACGCTGGGGCCAGACGGCTATCTTGAAGACCTGTTCGTGGCGGCAGATGTGCGCGGGCAGGGCGTCGGGCGGGCGCTGATTGAAGATCTTATCGCGCTGGGCAAGGCGCGCGGTTGGGCGCGGCTTTACTGGATGG
>NZ_JBFHIA010000080.1:0-12004 GCF_041596715.1 Phaeovulum sp. | reverse complement strand
GCAGAAAGGTGTTCGCCAAGAATGCTCAGCGCGCCATCAAGCCCGCCGTTGAAGGCTAGGCCGACTTCGTCCAGCGATTGGCGGAACTCTTCGATCACGTCCGAAAGTGTTGCGCGATCAATCGTTTTCATTGCGGCCATCTGCTCTGTCAGGGCCGTCTGCACCTCGTCCGAAAGCTGCGCGAGCGGCAGTGAGGCACCTTCGGACAAAAGCAGCCGCACGATTACCGCGGCCTTTTGTGGACGAGTCAAAGAAATACGGCCGGAAGGCAAGACCGCTTGCCCCCCGGCCGCTTTCATCGGCGCTATCGCGTTCACCTCGGTCTCCGATGCGTCATTTCCCTGCATCGAACATCGCAGCCGACGGTTAAGGCGGTGTTACGCCGCGCCTTGCCTTAACCGGCAATCACGCAGCCGCCGCCCGGCATCGACGAGCTCAGGGTGCTGGGGCAGCTCAGGGTTTCGGCGACGTCGTCGCCACTGCATTCATTCGCGAATGCAGCGATCGGGAAGAGCGCCAATACTACTGTCGCGAACAGACGAAAAGTTCTCATTGTGGCCTCCTGGGTTGAACCGTGAGGCAATCTCAGCATGGCCGCGACAGATTGTCGCATCACACCCACGTGATCAGCTACCAAACACCCGCGCGAAAATCGTTTCGACATGTTTGGTGTGGTAGCCGGTGTCGAACTTTTCCTCGATTTCGGCGGGGCTAAGTGCGGCGGTCACCTCGGGGTCGGCCAGCAATTCGGTTTTGAAATCCGCCCCGCGCTCCCAGACTTTCATCGCGTTGCGCTGCACCAGCCGATAGCTGTCTTCACGCGATACTCCCGCCTGCGTCAGCGCTAGAAGCACCCGCTGGCTCATCACCAAGCCTTTGAACTTATTCATATTCCTGAGCATGTTCTCGGGGTAGACCACCAGCTTTTCAACCAACCCGGCCAGCCGATGCAGCGCGAAATCCAGCGTGATCGTGGCATCGGGTGCAATGCCGCGTTCGACCGACGAGTGCGAAATATCGCGTTCGTGCCACAGCGCCACGTTTTCCAGCGCGGGCACCACCGCCATCCGCACCAGACGCGCAAGCCCGGTAAGGTTTTCGCTCAGCACCGGATTGCGCTTGTGCGGCATCGCGGACGAGCCCTTTTGGCCGGGGCTGAAAAACTCTTCTGCTTCAAGCACCTCGGTGCGCTGCATGTGGCGGATTTCGATTGCGGCGTTCTCGATGCCCGAGGCGATTACCGCAAGCGTGGCGAAATACATCGCATGGCGGTCGCGCGGAATCACTTGGGTCGAGATCGGTTCCGGCGTCAGGCCAAGCATCTTGCAGACGTGGTCTTCAACGCTTGGGTCGATGTTGGCGAATGTGCCAACCGCGCCCGAAATGGCACCCGTTGCCACTTCGGCGCGCGCCGCCAGCAGCCGCGCCCGGTTGCGCGACATTTCCGCGTAAAAGCGCGCGAAGGTCAGGCCCATCGTGGTCGGTTCGGCGTGAATGCCGTGGCTGCGCCCGATCCGCAAAGTCATCTTGTGTTCAAACGCGCGCGCCTTCAGCGCGGCGAGCACGCGGTCAAGGCCAACCAGCAAAATATCGGCCGCGCGCACCAGTTGGATGTTCAGCGTCGTATCGAGCACGTCCGACGAGGTCATGCCCTGATGCACGAACCGCGCGGCATCGGCACCGACGATCTCGGACAGATGCGTGAGAAACGCGATCACGTCGTGCTTGGTGACGGCCTCGATTTCGTCAATGCGCGCCACATCAAAGGTCGCGTCCTTGGCACGCCAGACCGCCTCGGCATTGGCCTTTGGGATCACGCCCAGTGCGGCTTGCGCGTCGCAAGCATGCGCCTCGATCTCGAACCAGATGCGAAAGCGGGATTCGGGCGACCAGAGGGCAACCATTTCGGGGCGGGAATAGCGCGGGATCATGGCATGGCCTTTCGCAGCGGGGGTCGCGCGCGGTGTAGCCCGCACGCCCCGCTCAGGCAAGCCGCACCTCGCCGTAGCGGTGGCCGCTGTCAGATAAATGCCAGCAACGCCTGCCCGAAACTCGTGGTATGGGCCAAGGCGACCCCAATTCCAGCCAGCGCCACGCTCCGCGCCGTGGTGGTAAGGCTTTCGCGCCCCAGCACGTTATAGGTCAACAAAGCCACACCAACCGGCATCGCCACCAGAATGAGCGCGGTGTTGAGCGTATAGATGCTAACCCGGTGCACCGCAGGCGCATTGCGCGGCGATTGGGCCGGGCGCTCGGGGGGGTAGAGCGCATAGCGGATACGCGCGGCCTCGCTAAGCATTGGCGCGGGCATGTCGGGCAGGGCGTTTGCGATGTCATAGGGTGGCGCATTCAGCTGCCCCGAGGATGCGCGCGTCGGGCTGGCAAGATTACCCCCGGCATGTGTTGCCGATGCGATGCTGTTTGGCGGGCGTATCGCGCTTGATGCGGGGCGATCGCCCGGCTTCGGGTGCAAAGGGCGCGGCGCACGGCCATTGGGCCGATCTGGCGGCGGCTCGGGGTCTGTGTCCTGCGCTGAGGCATCGCCCATCTGCCCTGACAAAACGGCGCAATCGGTGGGCGCGCAGGTCGATGCCATTTTTTCCGGGGCTTCGCCGCGCAGGGTATTTGGCAGGTTATAGGGCGCGCTCGCCGCGGCTTCGGCCAGCACGACATCAAACATTTCCGGCTCGAACATGCCCGGATATTCGGACCAAAGCACCGCTTCGGCGGGGAAGGGGCGCTGGATGCGCCCGACGATAGAGCGCAGCAGCCGCTGGAATCGCGGTGCCAGAGATGGATCGGCTGCGACCTTCGCGCTGATTGCCAACACCATCACCGCGCGATCTTCGCGCTCGCGCGCGCTATCCGATGGGCTCGTATCCCCATGCGCGATCACGATATGCGCGCCTTCTATATTAAAAACGGCGAAGTCATCGTAGGGCCTGCCGAAGGAATAGGGCAACTGCGGGCGATTGCGAAACGCCTCGTCAAACTCGGCGACGATCTGGCGAAAGTTCTCTGCCATTGTTTCTTGATAGAGCAGCGTCGCCACAAATGAGGTAATCGTATGGTCTGCCATCAGACTCTCCAAACTCGTCTGATTGGACCATCACGTAAAAATATGCCCTCAATTTGCAGCGATTGTGGTTAATCCGTGAACACTGAAGCGTTGCCCGTGCCTTGATTGGATTGCGTGCTCAGGCACCGCCGGTGCGGATTGTTGCGATTATCGGGTGAAATGGTCATGGCGCCATGAACGCTTGGTGCGCGCCGTCCGGACGGGCAGCAACCGAGGCGACAGTGGCTCAAATAGAAAGGGCGCCCAAGGGCGCCCTTTCAGATACTGTCCTGCGAAATCAGCAGGAATAGTACATCTGGTATTCGACCGGGTGGGGCGTGTGTTCGTAGGCGTAAACCTCTTCCCACTTCAGCGCCACATAGCCGTCAAGCTGGTCGCGGGTGAACACGTCGCCTGCCAGCAGGAAGTCATGGTCTTTTTCCAGCTCGTAAAGCGCTTCGCGCAAGCTGCCGCAAACGGTCGGGATCGCGGCGAGTTCTTCGGCGGGCAGATCGTAGAGATCCTTGTCCGAAGCCGGGCCCGGGTCGATCTTGTGCTTGATGCCGTCAAGGCCGGCCATCAGCAGCGCCGCGAAAGCCAGATAGGGGTTGGCTGCCGGGTCGGGGAAGCGGGCCTCGACGCGCTTGGCCTTGGGGCTTTCGGTCCACGGAATACGCACGCAGCCAGAGCGGTTGCGGGCCGAGTAGGCGCGCAGAACCGGGGCTTCGAAGCCGGGGATCAGGCGCTTGTAGCTGTTGGTCGAAGGGTTGGTCAGCGCGTTCAGCGCCTTGGCGTGCTTGAGGATGCCGCCGATGAACCACAGCGCTTCTTGGCTGAGATCGGCATACTTGTCGCCCGCGAACAGCGGCTTGCCGTCTTTCCAGATCGACATGTTGACGTGCATACCCGAGCCGTTATCGCCCTTCATCGGTTTGGGCATGAAGGTCGCGGTCTTGCCGTAGGCGTGCGCCACGTTGTGGATCACGTATTTGTATTTCTGGATGTTGTCGGCCTGTTCAACCAGCCCGCCAAAAATCATGCCCAGTTCGTGCTGGCAGGTCGCCACTTCGTGGTGGTGCTTATCAACCTTGATGCCCATGCGCTTCATCGTGCTGAGCATCTCGCCACGGATGTCTTGCGCCTCGTCAACCGGGTTGACGGGGAAATAGCCGCCCTTGTGGCCCGCGCGATGGCCTTGGTTGCCCATTTCGTATTCGGCGTCGGTGTTCCATGCAGCGGCGTCGGCGTCGATCTGGTAGGCGACCTTGGCGGGCGTCACCGAATAGCGCACGTCGTCAAACAGGAAGAACTCGGCTTCCGGCCCGAAGTAGGCCGCATCGCCGATACCCGTCGATTTGAGGTAAGCCTCTGCCTTGGACGCGGTCGATCGCGGATCGCGGCTATAGGCTTCGCCGGTGTCGGGCTCTGCCACGTTGCAATGCACGCACAGGGTTTTTTCCGCATAGAACGGGTCGATATAGACCGAGCCCGCATCGGGCATCAGTTTCATGTCGGATTGGTCAATCGATTTCCAACCGGCAATCGACGAGCCGTCAAACATGAAGCCTTCTTCAAAGAAGTCTTCGTCGACCAGATCGGCGCACAGCGTCACATGCTGCAACTTGCCGCGCGGATCGGTGAAGCGGATATCGACATACTCCACCTCTTCGTCCTTGATCAGTGCCAAGGCCTTGGTAACTGCGCCCATTATTTCACCCTTTCGTTAGAGCATTCTGTCAGGCGGCGAGCCGCCCGAAACTTAAAGAGCATCGTCGCCGGTTTCGCCGGTGCGGATGCGGATCGCCTGTTCGATTGGCGAGACGAAGATTTTGCCGTCCCCGATCTTTTCGGTGCGCGCGGCACCGACGATGGCTTCGATAGCGACTTCCACCATCTCGTCGGGTAGCACCATTTCGATTTTTACCTTCGGCAGGAAATCGACCACGTATTCGGCCCCGCGATAGAGTTCAGTGTGCCCCTTCTGGCGACCAAACCCCTTCACCTCGATCACGCTCAGGCCCTGAATCCCTGCTTCTTGCAGAGCTTCCTTAACCTCGTCGAGCTTGAACGGCTTGATGATCGCTTCGATCTTTTTCATGGCCCGCGATTCCTCTGGATGCTTGTTCCGACCCGTCTGACCACTTTCATCCGTGGCGGGCAATCGGCTAGGCTGGAGCGGTTAGGGCCGAGGGCGGGATTCTCCCGGTGAAGCCTAAAAAATGTGCAACGCGCCCTGCTGGCGGGCGGTTTGCGAACTTTGCGAGCATTTAAATGAGTGAACTCGTCACAACTGCACAAATGCGCGCCATCGAGGCATCAGCGATCGCCTCGGGTGCAACCACCGGGGCGCAATTGATGGAGCGGGCGGCCGCTGGGGTGGTTGCCGCCATCATGGCCGAATGGCCTGATCTTGTGGCGGGGCGGGCGGTGGTGCTTGCCGGGCCCGGCAACAATGGCGGCGACGGGTTCGCGGTGGCCCGGCTGTTGCACGAGGCAGGCTGGGCGGTGCGCGTATTTCAATACGCCGCACCCGCGCAGATGCCGCCCGACGCCGAGGCGATGCGCGCGCGCTGGCGCGCGCTTGGCCCGGTTGCGGATTTTGCCGCTTTTGATGCCAACGCAGGGGATTTTGATTTGGTCGTCGATGCCCTTTTCGGCATCGGCATGTCGCGCCCGATGCCGCCGACACCGCAGGCCGAGGCGCTGCGCAGCCTACGCCCGCGACTGCTGGCCATAGATCTGCCAAGCGGGCTTGATGCAGATACCGGTGCTTTGATCGAGCCTGCGCTTGTCGCCAGCCTGACGGTTACCTTTCACGCCGCCAAGCCCGGGCATTACCTCGGCGCGGGCCCGCAATCCTGCGGCCGCCTAGTGGTGGCCGACATCGGTATCGCATCGTCGCAGCACGCGGCTGATGCCGCCGCGCCCCCCACGCGGCTCATCGAAGTGCCCAGCACACCGCTTGCCAAATCGCCCCATGCGCACAAGTTTCGGCATGGGCACGCTTTGGTCTTGTCTGGCGGATCGGGGCGGGGCGGGGCCGCGCGGCTTGCGGCGCGGGCGGCGCTGCGGGTGGGGGCGGGGTTGGTAACGCTCGCCTGCCCGCAGGCGGCCTTGGCCGAAAATGCAGCACGGCTTGACGCGGTGATGCTGGTGGCGCTGGCCGATGGTTATAGCCTGCGCGGTATTCTGGCTGATGCGCGGATCAACGCGCTGGCGCTGGGCCCCGGCCTTGGGCTGGCGCGAGCGCGCGAAATGGTGCCGGTCGTGCTGTCGCATCACCGCGCGACGGTGCTTGATGCCGATGCGCTGACAGCCTTTGAAGATGCGCCAGACAGCCTTTTCGAACGCCTGCACGCCGCAACCATACTGACGCCGCACTTGGGCGAATTTGCGCGGTTATTTCCCGACATTGCTTCCCGGATGGGCACGGTAGGCTATTCGCGCCTTGATGCGGTGCGCGCGGCGGCAGAGCGCGCGGGGTGCACGGTGCTGCTGAAAGGCGCCGATACGGTAATCGCCAATGCCGAGGGGCAAAGCGCGCTGCACGCTGCGGCCTATGACCGCGCCGCGCCGTGGCTTGCAACCGCGGGGGCGGGTGATGTGCTGACGGGCATGATCGTGGGGCTTCTGGCGCGCGGGGCGGCACCGATGCAGGCAGCCGAAACCGCGGCCTTTCTGCATGTAGAGGCGGCGCGAAGTTTTGGCCCCGGCCTGATCGCCGAAGATCTGCCCGAGGCTTTGTCAGGAGTGTTGCGCGCGCTCGGCGTCTGATCGGTGGCTTCAGGCAGCTTCGGCGTTTGCCGACACGGTGCTGCGCACCGCGGCGCAACCTACCTCGACACCGTCGGCATAAACCACTTGCGGTGCGTCAAACTCTAGCGAGAACAACCGCCGCTTGCCGCCGGGAACGCGGGCTACATAGTCGCCGTCTATCAGCCGCGAAACGGCAACAAGTGCCTGCGCCTTGCCGAACATGGCCTTGGCCCGCCAGTCGCGCACCAAAACCTTTGTGTCGGGGGCCAGCAACAGCGCCTGATCGGGGCGGTCATGCCCAAGCGCCGAGGGCGCAACCCGGATCAGCGGCCCCTGCGCCACGCTGGTGTGCACCGCGCGCAGTCGCATCGCGCCCGAGCGAGTGACAATCCGGTCACCGGGGCTGAGGTATTCGACCGGCAGCAACCCGTCGAGCGTCAATATGCCCGCACCCTGTGCGATAGCAAAAAAGCCGAGAGATTCCTGCACGTCCTGACGCTCGTCGAGGTTTTCCTCGACAACGCGCCCCTTGGTCACATGTGACATGGGGTAATCCTGTGTAGCCTGCTCGTTATTTTTTTCTGACTTTAGGCCAAGATATCGATATCCGCGAGGCTTTTTTTGGGCAGCCCCCTCGCAACCTGACCAATAGGCTGCTAATTGAGCGACTGTTGCGGGTGTGGCGAAATTGGTAGACGCACCAGATTTAGGTTCTGGCGCCCAAAAGGCGTGGGGGTTCGAGTCCCTTCATCCGCACCATATGGCCCAAACTGGGTGCCTTTTCGCCTTGCCAGCAAGGCAAGCGCCCAATAGAAGGGCGGCTGATTTAGCACAAGCCGCGTGTGGCGGCCACCATAACGAAGGAACCCCCCATGCAGGTCACAGAGACCCTCAACGAAGGCCTCAAGCGCGGCTACACCATTACCGTGACCGCCACCGAGCTTGATGCGAAAGTGACGGAAAAGCTCATGGAAGCGGCCCCCGAGGTCGAGATGAAGGGCTTCCGCAAGGGCAAGGTTCCGATGGCGCTGCTGCGCAAGCAATTCGGCGCGCGGATTTTGGGCGACGCGATGCAAGAAGCCATCGACACCGCCATGCAAGAACACCTCGCCTCGAGCGGCGACCGCCCGGCGATGCAGCCCAAGGTCGAAATGGTTGACGGCGAAAACTGGAAAGAGGGACAGGATTTCACTGTCTCGGTTACCTACGAACGTCTGCCCGAGATCCCCGGCATCGAGCTTGGCGGCATCACGCTGGAGCGTGTCGTGGTGAAGGCTGACGATGCCGCGATCGCCGAGGCGCTGGAAGGTCTGGCCAAGAACGCGCAGATCTTTGAAGATCGCAAAAAGGGTGCCAAGTCCAAGGACGGCGATCAGGTCGTGATCGACTTCAAAGGCTCGGTCGATGGCGAAGCCTTTGAAGGTGGTGCTGCGGAAGATTACCCGCTGGTGCTTGGCTCGAACTCGTTCATTCCGGGGTTCGAGGCGCAACTGGTCGGTGCCAAGGCGGGCGACGAGGTTTCGGTCAACGTGTCGTTCCCCGAAAACTACGGTGCCCAGCATCTGGCTGGCAAAGACGCCGTGTTCGCCTGCACGGTCAAAGCCGTGCGCGCGCCCAAAGCCGCCGAGATCGACGACGAACTGGCCAAACGCTTCGGTGCCGAAGACCTCGCCGCGCTGAAGACGCAGGTCGCACAGCGGCTTGAAGCTGAATACGCCGGCGCATCGCGCGCCATTCTCAAGCGTGCGCTGCTCGACCAGCTTGATGCGCAGGTGAAGTTTGACCTGCCCCCAAGCCTTGTTGCCGCCGAGGCAGGGCAGATCGCGCATACGCTTTGGCACGAAGAGCACCCCGAAGATCACGGTCACAACCACGATGCGATCGAGCCGAGCGAAGAGCATCTGAAACTGGCCGAGCGCCGCGTGCGTTTGGGGCTGTTGCTGGCCGAACTTGGCCGTACCGAAAAGATCGAGGTAACCGACGCCGAAATGACCCAAGCGATTCTGGCGCAAGCGCGCGAGTATCCGGGGCAGGAACGCGCCTTCTTCGAATATGTGCAGAAGAACGCACAGGTGCAGCAGCAGATCCGCGCGCCGCTGTTCGAAGACAAGGTGATCGACTTTATCGTGGCCGGTGTCACGGTCAACGACAAGGCGATGACCAAGCAGGAACTGGAAGCCGCTGTCGAGGCGCTCGACGAGATCTGAGGCGACTTCTCCACGCACTACAGTTTCAGGCCGCGCCCTTTTGGGTGCGGCCTTTATTTTTCGGCGTGCCTTGCCACTTGGCGCTGCTAGATCTGTATTTACAAAACATTGTATGGTCGCTGACGCGGCTTGCGCCTGCGTCCTTTGAAAGGAGCTTGCATGTCCCTCATTGATACCGCGCGCCAGTTTGCCGAAATCGCCCACGCCGGGCAGACCCGCAAAGGGCCCGAGGCGGCACCCTACACCGACCACCTTGCCGAAGTTGCGGCGCTGGTTGCGCAGTTTGGCGGGTCTGAGGTGGCGGTGAGTGCCGCATGGTTGCACGATACGGTCGAAGATTGCCAGACCGCGCCAGAGGATCTGCGCGCGCTGTTCGGCGCGGCGGTCGCGGCACTCGTTCTGGAACTGACGGATGACAAATCGCTGCCCAAGGAACGGCGCAAGGCGCTTCAGGTAGAAAACGCGCCGCACAAATCGCCCGAGGCCGCATTGGTGAAGATCTGCGACAAGATTTCCAACATTCGCGCGGTGGGCGAAGCGCCGCCAGTCGGTTGGTCGGCAGAGCGCCGCTTGGCTTACCTCGATTGGGCCGAAAGCGTGGTGCTGCGCCTGCCCGCAGGCGCGGACCCTGCGCGCGCCGTCTTTGCAGCGCAGCTTGCGGCATCGCGCAGGGCGGTAGCCGCGCCCTGACGGGCGCGGCCAAAGGTGGCTATAGCGCGATGCGGAACCGGGCGAAACCGTCTGGCCCTTCGCCTGCCGCCTCGATCTTGACCCCGGGAACGGAGGCTGCGTATTGCGCGCCGCCCGGGCCGGTATCGAACAGAACCGTAGTTCCCGGCATCGGCGCAAACCCCCAGTTGCCATCGGCCGCGGGGTTGATTGTGCCCTGTTCAACGATATAGCGCACGATCACATCGCGGTTGGTGTCGGGTGCCTCGAAGATCACCGTCGATCCATCGGCACCCGGGAAGCTGCCACCACCCGAGGCGCGGTAGTTGTTGGTGGCCACCACAAAGCGCGCCGCAGGGTCCACCGGCGTGCCCATATAGGCCAGATCGACGATGCGGTTGGTGTCTTGGTTGAGCACCGTGCCATCGGTTGCAAACATCGGGGGCTGCGACAGGTCGATCTTGTAGGTGACCCCATCCATCACATCGAAGTTGTAGCTGGGGAAATCGGCGCTCAGCAGCACCTGATCGGCGACACCGGGCGTGATCTGGTTGAACATGCCCGCCGAGCGTTCCAGCCAGCCCTTCAGCTGCGCCCCGGTCACAACCACCGCCCGCACGGTATTGGGGTAAAGGTAAAGGTCGGCCACGTTCTTGATGGCAACATCGCCGATCGGAACATCGGTGTAGTATTCCGGCCCGCCACGGCCACCGGCCTTGAAGGGGGCGGCCGCAGACAGAAGCGGCAGGTCCGCATATTCGCTGCCTGCAAGCATCTGCTTGATATACCACATCTGCGCGATTGAGACGATTTGCACCGACGGGTCGTCGGCCACCAACGCGAAATAGCTGTGAAGTGGGGCGTCGGTCTTGCCCACGGCGCGGCGCACATAGCCAAGCGTTGCGTCATGTTCTGTCTGCGCTGCCGCCAAGACCGGTTGGAAATCCTCAACCAGCGCGGTGATCGAGCGGTCTTCCTCGCGGCGCGAGATCGGGCGCGCCTCGGAAGTATGCGCGGCAATGCGCCATGCGTTGCCATCGCGTTCCAGCATCAGGTCGATCAGGCCCATGTGGCTGCCCCAGAAACCCGCCATTACGCCGGGCTTGCCCATGATCGTGCCGGTGGCGTTGTCGGTGCCCTCGCGCCCGTCGAATGTGGGGCCGGGAAACACTTGGTGCGCGTGACCGGTAACGATAGCGTCGATCCCCTCGACCGCTGCCAGAGGGATTGCGGCGTTTTCCATGCCGTCGCTGGCGGCCGCCGCGCCAATGCCGGAATGGCAGAGCGCGATGATGATTTCGGCACCCTCTTCCTTCATCTGCGGCACCCAAGCCTTGGCGGTGGCGACGATGTCGCGGGTAGAGACATTGCCTTCAAGATGCTTGCGGTCCCAGTTCATGATCTGGGGCGGCACAAAGCCGATCAGGCCGATGCGGATCGGATAGCTGACCCCTGCGCCATCGACGATTTCGCGGTCGATGATGACATAAGGCGGAAGCATCGTTTCATCTTCACGCGGCGATGCGCCCATCTTCTTGACGACGTTGGCCGAAACGATCGGAAAATTGGCCCCGGCGAGAGCGTTCATCAAGAAGGGCAGGCCGTAGTTGAATTCGTGGTTGCCCAGTGTTGAGGCGTCGTAGCCCAGCACATTCATGGCCGAAATGACCGGGTGCATGTTGCCTTGGGCCATGCCGCGTTCGTAGGCGATGTAATCGCCAAGCGGGTTGCCCTGCAAAAAGTCGCCGTTGTCGAGAAGAATAGAGTTTGTGGATTCGGCGCGGACCGCTTCGATAAGCGAGGCGGCGCGGGCCAACCCTACGGTGTCTATGGGTTTGTCGGCGTAGTAGTCATAAGCAAACACGTGTACGTGCAGGTCGGTGGTTTCCATGATGCGCAGATGTGCCTGACCTGCCTGAGCACGTGCCGAAAACGGGTGCAATACAAGCAACCCGGTAGTGCCCGCGATGAAGCCGCGGCGCGTAAGACGAATCGACATGCTGTCATCCTCCTTGAATAATTCTTAAGTGAACATCTATCCGCGATTTCTGGCAAGCGCCTGTAGCGGCGGTGCGCGCCTGAGTGGTGGACATCGCCGCCGTCAATCGCCACTCTGCCGCCCGGCAACTTTCAGGAGAAATGGCGATGCGGCATCTTGACGATCTGGCTCTGCGCAACCTGACCCTTGTGGTCGATGCCGAAGGTGTCGCGACACTCAGCCTCAACCGTGCCGCAAAACGCAATGCGCTCGACGCCGCGACGATCGAGGAGTTGATCGACGTTTTCACGCTGCTGCCTCGCTCGGGCGTGCGCG
>NZ_JBFHIA010000079.1:0-12085 GCF_041596715.1 Phaeovulum sp. | reverse complement strand
ACGTGGCTTTCGGTGGAAAGTCCTTGCCAATATGGCGCATAGTGGCGCGCGAGTTCGGCGCGCACGTCTTTTTGGTCCCATGTAGACAGGGCCTCGCGCAGCGCGCGTTTTGCTTGATCTTCGCGCTGATCGCGGTTGACCGCCTCCAACCCCGTTTCCAACGCCGCTGCGGTTTCGCTGTGCAGGCGACGGATCAGCATCGCTTTCCAGTTGTTCCAAGTGCCGGGGCCAACGCCGCGAATATCGCAGACCGTCAACACCGTCAGCAGATCAAGCCGCTTGCGCGTTTTCACCAGCTTGGCGAAATCGCGCACCGTGCGCGGATCGCTCAGATCGCGCTTTTGCGCCATGTCCGACATCAGCAGATGCGAGCGCACCAGCCATTCGACGGTTTCACA
Organism: Phaeovulum sp.; assembly: GCF_041596715.1. Classification (GTDB taxonomy): domain Bacteria; phylum Pseudomonadota; class Alphaproteobacteria; order Rhodobacterales; family Rhodobacteraceae; genus UBA6213. Next base: position 11,687 of record NZ_JBFHIA010000079.1, on the reverse strand, counting down.
TTCATCGGCGCTCAACCCCAGCCGCGGCGCCACCTTGCGGGCGATCTGCGCGCCGAGGATCGAATGGTCCTCGGGCCTCCCCTTGCCGATGTCGTGCAACAGCAGCGCAATGTAGAGTACCCGGCGGTTGATGCCTTCCTTGACGATCTTGGTGCTGAGCGGCAGTTCCTCGGCCAACTCGCCCCGCTCGATCTGTGCCAGCGTCGAGATACATTGGATGATGTGCTCATCGACCGTGTAGTGGTGATAGACGTTGAACTGCATCATCGCCACGATCGGTTCGAACTCGGGGATATAGGCGGCCAGTACCCCCAACTCGTTCATCCGGCGCAGCGCGCGTTCGGGATTGCCGTGCTTCAGCAGTAGGTCAAGAAATATTCGCCCCGCCACGGGGTCTTGGCGCAGCGTGTCGTCGATGCGGTCCAGGTTGGCCGCGACCAGACGCATCGCGTCGGGGTGAATCAAAAGCCCCGTGCGCAATGCCTCTTCAAACAGTTCGAGAAAGGCGATGGGCCGCTCGAGAAATGCCTTTGGGTCAACGACGCCAAGCCGGTTGCCGGTTTCAAGGTAGCCCGGCTTCAGCTTTTTGCGGCGGCGAAACAGCCGTTCGAGCATGGGTGCGCGCTTCATGTGCTGGGCTTCGAGCGCGGTCAGGAAAACCCGGGTCAATTCGCCCACTTTGGTTGCGTGGCGAAAGTAATCCTGCATGAAATACTCAACCGCGCGGCGCGCGGCGGTGTCTTCGTAGCGCATCCGGCGCGCCACCTCGACTTGTAGATCGAAGGTCAACTGATCGGTGGCGCGGCCGGTGATCAGGTGCATGTGGCAGCGCACCGCCCAAAGGAAATCTTCGGCCTGCGCGAAGGTGTCGTATTCATCACGGGTAAAGACGCCGCGATCGACAAGATCGGCGGCGGTTTTGACCTGATGGATGTATTTGGCGATCCAGTAGAGCGCCTGCAGGTCGCGCAGCCCGCCTTTGCCTTCCTTGACGTTTGGTTCCAGCACATAGCGCATACCGCCCTGACGGCGGTGCCGTTCGGCGCGTTCGGCAAGCTTGGCCTCGATGAACTCTGCCTCGGTGCCGCGGAACAGCTCGGTTCGCAGCGCTGTCTGCAAACTCTCGGCCAGTTCCGAATTGCCGGCGATGAAGCGGTGTTCAAGCAGGGCCGTGCGGATCGTGTAATCTTCGCGCCCAAGGCGCAGGCAGTCCTTCACCGTGCGGCAGGAATGGCCGACCTTCAGCTTCAGATCCCAAAGCATATAGAGCATGCTTTCGATCACGCTTTCGGCCCAAGGGGTAATTTTCCAAGGCGTCAGAAGCAGCAGATCAACATCCGAATGTGGCGACATTTCTGCCCGCCCGTAGCCACCCACCGCCAGCACCGCGATTGCTTCGCCGTCTGCCGCGCCCTGCATCGGGTGCAAAAGCTGTGTGGCCACGTCGAATATTGCCAACACCATCCCATCGGTCAGGTCAGCATAGCGGTGCACGGTCTTGCGCGCGGCACGCGGCAAGACGGCCAGCCGCGCCTCGATCACGGCATTGGCTTCGGCACGCGCCTCGGCAATGCGCGCCACCGCCGCCGCGCGGATTTCGCGACCGTCTTTCAGTGGCGCGAGTTCGGCCAGCAGCGCTTTGCGAAACGCTGTCGAATCTGCAAGCAATTCGGCTGTGGCCTCGGTGTCATCCGGGGCGCGGTTCGGGGCCGGTGCAGCAGGCAGGGCCTGCGGCGCGGCTTCAGAAACCGGCGCCGCCGAAGCTTCTGGGGGCTGGGTCAAGGACGATCACCTGATTGTTGCGCACCTCGGCCACAGCAAGCCCGCGTTCGTTGGTGCCGTCGGCCAGAAGCCTGAAAATGCCATTGACGCCCACGAAACCCGCGCCTTGTGTTAGCGCCGAGGCGGTTAGCGCATCGGCATGACCCGCCTGCACCAGCGCGCCGATCGCGGCTATGCCGTCATAGGCCAGCCCCGAGATCGTGTGCGGCGGTTCGTTGAAGGCGGCCTGATAGCGCGCCGTGAATTGCCCGTTCAGCCCCGGATCGGGCAGCGCGAACCAACCGCCCTGCACACCTGGCAGCGACAGCGTCGAGGGAGGAATATCCCAGCGCGTCAAGCCGATGAACTGCACAAGGGCGCGGTCAACGCCCTGTTCGGGCAGAAGCTGCGTCAGATACGACAGCGAGCCCGAGGTGTCAGCGGTCATGAAGATCGCGTCCACATCGCCGCTTTTGGCGCGCGCGGCAATCGCCGGGATCGCGTTGATCACGCCTTCCTGCGAGAAGGGATAGGTAAAGTTGCCCGCCGACACCGCGCCGGTGCGGGCAATGGCGCTGGTCAGCGCGCGCGCACCGATTTCGCCTGCCGCGGTCTGTTCGCTGACCACCATGATGCGTCTCTTGCCGGTTTGCGCGGCGTAGCTGACCAGCCGGTTGGCGGTGTTGGGGAAGGTCGGGCCAAGCACGAAGACGTTGCCACCCGCAATGTCGGTGTTGTTGGAGAAGGAAAGCACGTTGATCCCGGCAGATGCCACCGCGTGGCCCACCGCATTGGCAGATTCGGCAAAGACCGGGCCAAGAATGATCTTGGCACCGTCTGCCACCGCCTGCGTCGCCATAGCTGCGGCCTGCGCCGGGTCACCCCCGGTGTTGTACACCCGCAAGTCGATGTTCACGCCCTGCAAATCGGCGATAGCAAGCTCTGCCGCCTGCCGCAGGCCGCGCGCCAGAAACTCGTCGCCGGTGTTGCCGGCACCCCCCGGCACCAATAGCGCCACGGGCACCGGCGCGTTGGTGTTGATCGTCGGCCCGCCGCCGACAATGGTGCCGGTATCACAGGAAGCCAGCCAAAGCGCCGCAGTCAGCGCGCCGAGGCGAAGCAACAGGTTGCGGGAGGTGCGCAAAACAGCGAACATGGCTCTGGTCCTCGTATTCGGAGACTGGGGCGGTCGGGGCGACATTGGTTAAAGCCTAAGCGCTTCGCCGCACGAAGTAAACTTGGCAACGCAGGCGAATGGGGGCGGTTATGACCGAAGTGCGGGATTCGGGCGAAACCCCGCCGGAACGGGAAAACGGCACCGCTTGGCCACGGGCCGCGCGGCTGGCGGGCGGGCTGTACTTCGTCTCAACGCCGATCGGTGCTGCGCGTGATATCACATTGCGCGGCCTTGATATTCTTGCCACGGCGGATGTTCTGGCGGCCGAAGATACGCGCACATTGCGGCACCTGCTGGACATCCACGGTGTGGCGCTTGCCGGAAGGCCGCTGCTTGCCTATCACGAACACAATGGCCCCGCGCAGCGCCCGGTGATCCTGCGCGCGCTGGCCGAAGGCCGCAGTGTGGCCTATGCCAGCGAAGCAGGAACGCCGCTGGTTGCCGACCCCGGCTTTCAGCTTGCGCGGGCGGCGATCTCGGCGGGGCATGCGGTGCTGGCCGCGCCCGGGCCATCGGCCGTGCTTGCCGCGCTGACGGTTTCGGGCCTACCGTCTGACCGCTTCCTGTTCGCAGGCTTTCCACCCTCGAGCAAGCTCGCGCGCCGCAACTGGCTGGCAGAGCTTGCAACCGTGCCCGCGACGCTGGTTTTCTACGAATCTCCTAGACGCATTCGTGAAATGTTAATTGACGTGTCGGAAACTTGCGGAGGCGAAAGACAGGCGGCAGTCTGCCGCGAATTGACCAAACGCTTCGAAGAGGTGCGGCGCGGCACTCTGGCCGAGCTTGCAGCAAGCTTTGCGGGGCAAACGGTCAAGGGCGAGATTGTTGTGCTGATTGATCGCGCAGCGGAACGAATTGTCGATCCGCAAGAGGTGGAGGCTGCATTGCGCGACAGGTTGACCAGAATGCGACTGAAAGAGGCGGTGGCCGAAGTGGCCGCTACCTTTGATCAGCCGCGGCGAGATGTGTATCAGTTGGCGTTGCGGCTGGAGGGCAAGGGTTGAGTGGCGCGGTTGCCTATCACGATGGCCTCGCGGCCGAAGCGCAGGTGGCGGCGCACTATGTGCAAAGTGGCCGCCGCATTGCCGCGCGGCGCTGGCGTGGGAGCGGCGGCGAGATCGACCTGATCGCGCGTGAAGGCGCAGGTCTGGTGTTCATTGAGGTCAAGAAGGCGGCAAGCCATGCGCGCGCCGCCGAGAGGCTTTCGCGCCGCCAGATGGATCGTATCTATCGCTCGGCAGGCGAGTTTCTGGCGGGTGAGCCGCTGGGGCAGGGCACGGCGGTGCGCTTTGACGTGGCGCTTGTCGATGCGGTCGGCCAAATCGAGATCATCGAGAACGCTTTCGGGCTCGACTGAGGGCGGCTTGCAACGCAGGGCCCGCTCGGCCATGAAGGTGCCAACAAGGGGGGTGCCGAAATGGCCTTGAAAGTTGCAATTCAGATGGACCCGATCGGCGCGATCAATATCGACGCCGACAGCACGTTTCGTATCGCGCTCGAAGCGCAGGCGCGCGGGCATAGTTTATTCTATTACACGCCGGACCGGCTGATCTATCGCGAGGGGCGGGTATTCGCGCGGGGCTGGCCGCTGGAGGTGCGCCGCGTCAAGGGCGACCATTTCACACTTGGTGCCGAGACAGAGGTGGATCTGGCTGATTGGGACGTGGTCTGGCTGCGTCAGGACCCGCCGTTCGACATGGGCTACATCACCACCACACATCTATTGGAGCGTATTCACCCATCGACCCTTGTGGTCAACGATCCATTCTGGGTGCGCAACTCGCCTGAAAAGCTATTGGTGCTGGATTTTCCGGATCTGACGCCGCCCACGCTGGTGGCGCGTGATCTGACGACGATCAGGGCCTTTCGTGCGCGCCACGGCGATATCATCCTGAAGCCGCTTTATGGCAACGGCGGGGCCGGGGTATTCCGGCTTGATCCGGGCGATCGCAACCTTGCCTCACTGCACGAGCTGTTCAGCGGCATCAACCGCGAGCCGCTGATTGCGCAGAAGTTCCTGCCCGATGTGTCCAAGGGCGACAAGCGCATCATTCTGGTGGATGGCGAGCCGGTGGGGGCGATCAACCGGGTGCCGGCCGAGGGCGAGACGCGGTCGAACATGCATGTGGGTGGGCGACCCGAGCCTATTGGCCTGACCGAGCGTGACCGCGAGATTTGCGCGCGCATCGGCCCGATGTTGCGCGAAAAGGGGCAGGTTTTCGTGGGTATCGACGTGATCGGTGACTGGCTGACAGAGATCAATGTGACCTCGCCCACCGGCATTCAGGAGCTGGAGCGGTTCGACGGCACCAATTCCGCGCTGCGTATGTGGCAGGTGATCGAAGCCAAGCGCGCAGCGCATTGAGGCTTTAGCGCCCGGATGCCAGCGTCAGCCGGTAGCCGACCGCCTCGGCGATATGGGGCAGGCGCAACTGGTCCGAACCGTCGAGGTCGGCGATGGTGCGGGCGACTCGCAGCACGCGGTGATAGCCGCGCGCGGTCAAGCCGAAGCGGTCGGCTACCTTGACCAGAAGCGCGCGGCCTTCGGTATCGGGGTGCGCCACCTCGTCGAGCAGCGCGCCTTCGATTTCGGCATTCACGCGCACCTCGGGGTGGCCCGCGTAGCGCGCCGATTGCCTTTGGCGCGCGGCCAGAACGCGTGCCGCAACACTGGCCGAACTGTCGCCCGCGGCGGGCAGATCAAGGTCGCTATAGGCCACTGGCGGCACTTCGATGCGCAGATCAAAGCGGTCCATCAGCGGGCCCGAGATGCGTCCGAGATAGTCTTCGCCGCAGCTTGGTGCGCGCGAACAGGCCCGCGCCGCATCGCTTAGGTGCCCGCATTTGCAGGGGTTTGCGGCGGCCACCAGCAGAAAACGGCAGGGGTAGCGAACATGGGCATTGGCGCGCGCCACCACCACCTCTCCGGTTTCGATCGGCTGGCGCAGGGTTTCCAGCACCGCGCGTGGATATTCAGGAAGCTCGTCCATGAACAGCACGCCGTTATGCGCAAGGCTGATTTCCCCCGGCTTCGCGCCGCGCCCGCCACCGACGATGGCTGCCATCGAGGCGGTATGATGCGGTTCGCGAAAGGGCCGTGTGCGCGAAATGCCCCCTTCGGACAAGAGCCCCGAGAGCGAGTGGATCATCGAGGTTTCAAGCGCCTCGGCGGGCGATAGGGGCGGCAGAATGCCGGGGATACGGGCGGCGAGCATTGATTTGCCCGCGCCGGGGGCCCCGACCATCAGCAGATGATGGCGCCCGGCCGCAGCGATTTCGAGCGCGCGTTTGGCGCGTTCCTGCCCTTTCACATCGCGCAGATCGCGCACCGCGGGGCTTTGCGTAACCTCGCCGGGTTGTGCTTGGGCGATTGGTGCGCGCCCGCTGAAATGCGCGATCGCTTCGGCCAGCGTGGCGGGGGCAAAGACCGGGGTCGCGCCGACCCATGCGGCCTCGGCACCACAGGCTGCGGGGCAGATCAGGGCACGGTCGTGTTCGGCGGCGGCCATTGCGGCGGGAAGTGCACCTGCGACCGCCACCAGCCGTCCGTCGAGCGCCAGTTCCCCCAATGCCACGCAGTCTTCGACATCTTCGCGCGGCAGAATCTCGATTGCCGCTAGTACCGCCAAGGCGACTGGCAGGTCGAAGTGCGAGCCTTCCTTGGGCAGATCCGCGGGCGAGAGGTTGACGGTGATTTTCTTGGAGGGAAGTGCGATCGAAAGCGCGCCGAGCGCCGCGCGCACGCGTTCGCGGGCTTCGGACACCGCCTTGTCGGGCAACCCGACGATCGAAAAATTGGGCAATCCCTGCGCCAGCGCGCATTGCACCTCGACCAGCCGCGCTTCGACGCCTTCAAAGGCAACCGTATAGACCCGCGCCACCATTCCGCACCCGCCCTTCACCGATGAACCCGGCTTAGAGGCGGAGGGTTTAAGAAAGGTTAATGTTTTTTAACCATATCCATGAACGCGGGCCAGGCTTCCGGGTCGGCGCGGGTTTTGTCGCGGCAGGTGGCATTGCAAAATCCCCAGACATGCGGACCCATTCGCAAGAAATGCGTGACCGGCTTGCCCGAATAGGGGCAGCTTGCGTTGACCGAAGGGCCGTCGCACGCCTCGGTTTCCAGTGGGGTGGGGCCGGGCCATGGCCGGGTTGGCCAATCGCGGCGGTAGGCTTGTTGATCGGGCCCCTCGGTCAGACCAACCGCTCGCCATTGCCGAAATGCGGGGTCGGCCAGCGTGGTTTCCACATAGGCCGCAGCCTCGCGCCCGACCGGCAGGTTGTGCCCGGCAATGCGCGCCGCAACCGGGGCATAGAAGGCATCTGCCGCCGACCAACGCCCAAACAGCCACGGGCCAGCCACGGCGAAATTGCGGCGCGCAAGACTCCAAAGCTCTTCAATGCGCGCCAGATCGGCGAGCACCTCAGGGCCGGGGGCGCAGTCGGCGTAGGCGATACGCAGGTTCATTGCGCAGTGATTGCGCAGCGCACCGAAGCCTGCGTGCATCTCGGCGGCCATAAAGCGCGCCACGGCGCGCGCGGTGGCATCTGCGGGCCAGATCTGCGCCTCGGGGTGGCGCTCGGCCAAGGTTTCGGCAATCGCCAAAGTCTCGCCGATGACTTGGCCCTCGGGCAGGCGCAGCGCGGGGGCCAGCCGCGCGGGGGCGAATTCGCCCATCAGGCGCGTGAAATCGGGCGAGTAGAGCCGCCCCATCTTGGTTTCGACCTCGATCTTACCATGCGCGAACATAAGCCAACCACGCAGCGACCAACTGGAGTAGCTGCGATCTCCGATTGCGAGTTGATAGCCCATCTGCGCCCCCTTGTGATGCATCAGCTGCCCCGCAAGGGCACCGCCACCCGTCATGTTCGACAATACCGCGCGCCGGGGCAAGGGGCTTGGCCGGGTAGTGCGGAAATGCCTCGGCGCTTGCAGGCGGGGCGGGGCCGGTGCAGATTGAGCGGTATGAAGATCATCACCGTTCTTGCCCTTGCAGTTTTCACGACGTTCGGCCCCGGTGCCGCCGCGATGGCTGAGCAGATCGAGCCCGAGGCGCTGCCCGGTTTGCAAGCGCCGGTGGTGATCTTGGGCGAGGTGCACGACAACCCCGCGCATCACGCAAATCAGGCGCTGGCGCTGGCGTTTCTGCGCCCCTCGGCGATCGTGTTCGAAATGCTGAGCGAAGAGCGCGCGTCCTACGCCACCCCGGCCAATCGCGAATCTGCCGAAAAGCTAGAGGCGGCGCTGGGCTGGGAGGATGCGGGCTGGCCGGATTTCGACATGTATTATCAGATTTTCGAAGCGGCCCCCGAGGCCACTATTCGCGGTGCCGACGTACCGCGCGAGGCTTTGCTGCAAGCGATGCGCGATGGCGCGGCCGCAGCCTTTGGCGGAGACGCCGCGCGGTATGGGTTGACCCAGCCCTTCGCGCCCGAGGTGCAGGCGGAGCTAGAGGCGGAACAGATGCGGGCGCATTGTGATGCGCTGCCGCCAGAGCGTATGGCTGGCATGGTCGAAGCGCAGCGGCTTCGCGATGCGTCGCTGGCGCGCGCGGTGCTTGAGGCGCTGGCCGAAACCGGCGGGCCGGTGGCGGTGATTACCGGCTCGGGCCACGCGCGCCGCGATTTTGGCGTGCCTGCGGTGTTGCAGCAGGCCGCACCCGATGTTTCGGTGTTGTCGATCGGCCAGATCGAAGCGCCGGCCGACCCGGTGCAGCCCTTTGATTACTGGATCGTAACCGAGCCCGCGCCGCGCGATGATCCCTGCGCGGTGTTTCGCTAGCCCGCTTGCGCGCCCCGGCGGCGGCACCTAGACTCGGGCAGACGGTGGAGGGTGCGAGATGCTCGCGGGCAAGACGATACTTCTGATTATCGGCGGCGGCATTGCTGCCTACAAATCGCTCGATCTGATCCGGCGGTTGCAGGAACGCGGTGCGCGCGTGGTGCCGGTGCTGACCCGCGGGGGGGCTGAGTTCATCACGCCGCTGAGTGTTTCGGCGCTGGCGGGGGGTAAGTGCCATACCGAGCTTTTCGACCTGACGGCCGAGGCTGAAATGGGGCACATCCAGCTATCGCGCGCGGCTGATCTGGTGCTGGTGGCACCCGCCACGGCGGATCTGATGGCCAAACTTGCCGCGGGGCTCGCGCCCGATCTGGCCAGCACCTTGCTGCTTGCCACCGACAAACGTGTGCTGATGGCCCCAGCAATGAACGTGCGGATGTGGCAGCACCCGGCCACGCAGCGCAACCTCGCGCAACTTGGCCGCGATGGCGTGCTGCTGGTGGGCCCGAACGCGGGCGAGATGGCTTGTGGTGAGTTCGGGCCGGGCCGGATGGCGGAACCTGCCGAAATCGTCGCGGCGGCTTCGGCGGCGCTGGGCGAAGGGCCGCTGTCGGGGCGGCATGTGGTGGTCACATCGGGGCCGACGCATGAGCCGATCGACCCGGTGCGCTACATCGCCAACCGCTCTTCGGGGGCGCAGGGTTCGGCGCTGGCTGCGGCGCTTGCCGATCTGGGCGCGCGGGTGACTTTTGTGACCGGGCCCGCGGTGGTGCCCCCGCCCGCAGGGGTTACGGTTGTCGCGGTAGAAACCGCGCGCGAGATGCTGGCCGCAGTCGAGGCGGCTTTGCCTGCCGATGCTGCGGTTTTTGCTGCTGCCGTGGCAGATTGGCGGGTGGCGAACAGCGCGTCGCGCAAGATGAAGAAAGACCGCACGGGGCAGCCCCCGGCGCTTGATCTGACTGAAAACCCCGACATTCTTGCACGCATCAGCCAGATGAAGGCCGCGCGGCCCGCGCTTGTCGTGGGGTTTGCCGCTGAAACCGACGACGTGCTTGAAAACGCTTCGGCCAAACGCGCCCGCAAGGGCTGTGACTGGATCGTGGCCAATGATGTCAGCCCGGCGACGGGCATCATGGGCGGGCACGAAAACATGGTCACTGTGATTGACGCCGAGGGCAGCGAAAGCTGGCCGCGCATGACCAAGGCCGAGGTCGCCCGTCGCCTTGCCAAGCGGATTGCCGCCGCACTGGCGAAATAAGGGGGGCTGCGAAAGCCGCCCCCCTCTCAAGGCTCACTTCATCAAGTGGTCCGAGGTAAAGACCAGATCGCCCGTCGCGGCGGTGTGGCAGGCAATGCAGCCCTCATCCATGCCCTTGGCGACCATTCCGGCCAGTTCCATGCCATCAGGCATTTTGTCGAGCGCGCCGTCGGGCAGATATTTGGCCCAGAACCAATCGTGATTGTCACTGTCATACCCCGCCTCGCGGCGGAACATGACGGTATAGGCACCAAGGTGGGCATCGGGGTTGCGTAGCACCTCGTCGGCACTGACCCCTGCCGGGCCATAGTTGCGCTTGATGATCAGATCGCCCGCGTGGCCATTGATGGTGGCCGTGGTGTAGAAGGTTTCGAGCATCATCCCGTGCGGGTCGGTGCCTTCATAGGGCCGGGAATGGATCATCTCTGGGCCGACCAGCTTGGCGGCCTCCATCACATCCCAAAGAAGCTGCGCGTAGGCCGCATCTTCGGACGAGCCGAAGGACATCGGCATGGTTTGCGCGGTGGCCGAGGTGCTGATCGAAAGCGCCAAAACGGTAGCAACTGCGGTGATTTTCATTGGTGGTTCTCCCTGTTTGGTGTTGGTGAGACCGCCACCCCTGCGTCCTGTTACACCGCGTCCGTTCACCATTGCGTGAGCCGCGGCACCCACTGCCCTGCGTCAGTTTGGCCCACACCTGCCTTGAGGCGGCAAGTGCATAGTTTGCATAAGTATTTTGGTCACACCCTAGCAGTCATGACTTTGCCCCCTGTGCCGATATGTTGCGCCTGCGCTTCAACCTCGCTATGCGAGCGCCATGAGTTCAGATGCGCCCAGGCTACGCCCGCGCGGTCGACCGCAGGGTTATGACGATCTCGAAGCCCTCGAGGTCGCAATGCGGTTGTTTTGGGCATACGGCTATCAGGGCGCGCCAATCGATCTGCTCTGCCGCGAAACGCGGATGCCGCGCGCCAGTCTTTATCAGCGGTATGGCGACAAGCAGGGTTTGTTTCTGGCGACGATCGAACACTATGTAAAAACACGCATTACTAGGGTTATGGCCCATCTTGCGGCCGAACCATTAGATGATGCGCTGGCGGGCTTTTTTGAAGCGGTCTGTGCATTGGCGACCGAAGACGCCGAGGCGCGCGGCTGCCTGATTTCCTGTGTGCTGGCCGACGCTGCGGGTAGCAATACGCGCTTTCGCCTAGAGCTTGAGATGCGTTTTGCACGAATGGAAGCGCGGCTGGCCGAACGGCTTGCGCAAGCGCAGGCTAGTGGAGAGCTTGCAGCACAGGTCGAGCCCGAGGCATTGGCGGCCGTGCTGGCGGCGGTGGCGCGCGGCATCACGGTGCGCGCCCGCGCTGGCGCGCCGATTGCCGCACTCCGCTCGATTGCCAGAAGCACCCACGATATGCTGCCTGTCACACATTAGCACCGCGCCTAACCGCTGCGGTGCGTATAATCTTTGTTGATTTTGCATGGCGCAGTCTCAATGCTCGGCCAACACGATCGGAGGGCAGGCGGTGCGGCACAAGGCGCAACCAGATCGCTCGGAAGAAGCCGCGCAGGTGCGCGCGCTGGCAAAAGGCGATCGCGCCGCCTTTGAGCGTGTCTACCGCCAACACAACGCGGCGATGGTGCGCTTTGCCGATAGTATCCTCAGAAGCCGCGCGAGCGCCGAAGAGGTCACGCAAGACGCTTGGGTT
>NZ_JBFHIA010000078.1:0-12147 GCF_041596715.1 Phaeovulum sp. | reverse complement strand
TCTGGGGCTAATTTTTCACGCCACGGTCCGCTCTATCCGCAAAAGCCACGGCAACGCGATGTTGGGCCTTGTGATGAACATGATGCAGACCGTGGTGCTGGTCGGCGCGTTTTACGTGATGTTTGATGTGCTTCACATGCGCGGCAGCGCGGTGCGCGGTGACTTCTTGCTTTACATCATGTCGGGCATCTTTCTGTTTCTGACCCACACCAAGTCAATTGGCGCGGTTGCGAGCGCCGAAAGCTCTACCTCGCAGATGATGAAACACGCGCCGATGACCACCGCCGTCACGATCGGTGCGGCGGCGCTTGGCGTGCTCTACATCCAGACGCTGTCGCTGCTGACGGTGCTGTTCATCTACGACGTTGCCTTTACGCCGATCAGCATCGAAGACCCGGTTGGCGCTTATGCCATGGTGTTGATGTCATGGTTCACCGGCTCTGCGATAGGGGTATTGCTGCTTGCGGCACGGCCTTGGGCACCGAATGCCGTGGGTGTTATCCAACAGCTTTACAGCCGCGCCAACATGATCGCGTCGGGAAAGATGTTTTTGGCCAACACCCTGTCGTACAAGATGCTGGCGCTGTTCGACTGGAACCCGCTGTTTCATGCAATCGACCAGGCCCGCGGCTTCACCTTTCTCAACTACAACCCGCATTACTCGAACTGGCAGTATCCGCTTTATGTCGGGCTTGCGATCCTGATGATCGGGTTGATGGGCGAGTTCTATACGCGCCAATACGCTTCGCTAAGCTGGGGCGCACGCCGCTAAGGCGGCGCGAGAGCGTCCATTTCTGCAAAATCTGCGCAAAACTGCTGCGGTAAGGTGTTTTTTCGCTGCCGCACGGCGCTTGCAGGGCGCAAGACCCCTCCTTATATACGCCCAGAAGCCGGTGTGGGCAGTGCCCTGCGCCGGGTCCATTCAAAGCCTGGGATCGGAAGGCAGGGGCCGTGCTCGGGCCTGTCGTCCATAAACATCGCCGCAAGAAAAAGGGTTACATCATGGCCAAAGTTATCGGCATTGACCTCGGAACTACAAACAGCTGCGTCGCCATCATGGATGGCGCTCAGCCCCGCGTCATCGAAAACTCGGAAGGCGCGCGCACCACTCCCTCGATCGTGGCCTACACGGAAACCGAACGCCTCGTGGGCCAGTCGGCCAAACGGCAGGCAGTGACCAACGCCACCAACACGATTTTCGCCGTCAAGCGCCTGATCGGCCGCCGCATCGGCGAGCCTGAAGTTGAAAAAGACCGCAAGCTCGTTTCTTACAACATCATGGATGGCGGCAACGGCGACGCATGGGTGGAAGTGCGCGGCGAGAAATATTCGCCCGCGCAGGTTTCGGCCGTGATCCTTCAGAAAATGAAGGAAACCGCCGAAAGCTATCTGGGCGAAGACGTCACGCAGGCGGTCATCACCGTGCCCGCGTATTTCAACGACGCCCAACGGCAAGCCACCAAGGACGCGGGCAAGATCGCGGGCCTTGAAGTGCTGCGCATCATCAACGAGCCGACCGCGGCTGCGCTGGCCTACGGGCTGGACAAGAAGGAAGCGAAAACCATCGCGGTTTATGACCTCGGCGGCGGCACCTTCGACATCACCATTCTCGAAATCGACGACGGCCTGTTCGAAGTCAAATCGACCAACGGCGACACCTTCCTTGGTGGCGAAGATTTCGACATGCGGATCGTCAGCTATCTGGCCGAAGAGTTCCGCAAGGAGCACGGCGTCGATCTGACGAAAGACAAAATGGCCCTGCAACGCCTGAAAGAGGCGGCTGAAAAGGCCAAGATCGAGCTTTCGTCGAGCCAGCAGACCGAAATCAACCAGCCGTTCATCTCGATGAACGCGCAATCGGGGACGCCGCTGCACTTGGTCATGAAGCTGACCCGCGCCAAGCTGGAAAGCCTTGTGGGCGATCTGATCAAGGCGTCGCTGAAGCCCTGCGCCGCGGCGCTGAAGGATGCCGGCGTTTCCAAGGCCGACATCGACGAAGTCGTGCTGGTCGGCGGTATGACGCGGATGCCGAAAGTGGTCGAGGAAGTGACCGCCTTCTTCGGCAAAGAGCCGCACAAGGGCGTCAACCCCGATGAGGTGGTGGCGCTGGGTGCCGCGATTCAGGCGGGCGTGCTGCAAGGCGACGTGAAAGACGTGGTTCTGCTTGACGTGACGCCGCTGAGCCTCGGCATCGAAACACTGGGCGGCGTGTTCACCCGCCTGATCGACCGCAACACCACGATCCCGACCAAGAAAAGCCAGGTGTTCTCGACCGCTGAAGACAACCAGAACGCCGTGACGATCCGGGTGTTCCAAGGCGAGCGCGAGATGGCGGCCGACAACAAGATGCTGGGGATGTTCAACCTTGAGGAAATCCCGCCCGCACCGCGTGGCATGCCGCAGATCGAGGTGACCTTCGATATCGACGCCAACGGCATCGTTTCGGTGAACGCCAAGGACAAAGGCACCGGCAAAGCGCAGCAGATCACGATTCAGGCCTCGGGTGGGCTTAGCGACGCCGAGATCGAGAAGATGGTGAAGGATGCCGAGGCCAACGCCGATGCCGACCGCAACCGCAAGGAACTGGTCGAAACCCGCAACCATGCCGAAAGCCTGCTGCACTCGACCAAGAAGTCGCTCGATGAACACGGCGACAAGGTTGACGGTTCGACCGTTGAAGCGATCGAACTGGCGATGAAGGCACTGGAAGAAACGCTGAAAAACGACGATGTCGGCAAGATCAAGGGCGGGGTGCAAAACCTCACCGATGCCGCGATGAAGTTGGGCGAAGCGATCTACAAGGCCAGCGCCGCCGCAAGCGAAGGGGCCGCCGAAGACGACGCGCCGCATGGCGTGGACGATGATATCGTCGATGCCGACTTCGAAGACCTTGGCGACAAAAAGCGCAAGTAAGCGCAGGAACCCATACCCGGCCGTTGCATCCTGTAGCGGCCGGGGCAGGGCTCCCGATAGGGGCGGCAGATGGCAAAGAGAGATTTCTACGAGGTTCTGGGCCTCTCGCGCGGCGCCACTGCCGAAGAGATCAAGAAAGCCTATCGTAGCAAGGCAAAAGAACTTCATCCCGATCGCAACCAATCCAGTCCTGACGCAGAGGCCAAGTTCAAGGAAGTGAACGAGGCCTATGACGTGCTCAAGGACGAGCAGCGCAAGGCGGCCTATGACCGCTTTGGCCACGCTGCCTTTGAAAACGGTATGGGCGGCGGCCCGGGCGGTGCGCGCCATCCCGGCGGGCAGGGTGACTTTGCCTCGGCGTTTTCGGATGTTTTCGAAGATCTTTTCGGCGATTTCATGGGTGGGCGCGGCGGCGCACAGGGCGGGCGCGCGCGTGCCAGTCGCGGGTCTGATTTGCGCTACAACCTGCGTGTGTCGCTGGAAGAAGCCTACGCCGGTGTGCCAAAATCAATCACCGTGCCCGGCTCGCATGCCTGTCAGTCATGCAATGGCACCGGTGCGGAAGGTGGTGCCGAACCAACCGCCTGCCCGACCTGCTCTGGCATGGGCAAGGTGCGGGCGCAGAACGGCTTTTTCACGGTCGAGCGGACGTGCCCCACCTGCAATGGCGCGGGCCATGTCATCAAGAATCCCTGCCGTGTTTGCCACGGCGCGGGTCGGGTAGAAAAAGACCGCACCTTGCAGGTAAATATCCCCGCCGGTGTCGAAACTGGCACGCGGATCCGGCTTGCCGGTGAGGGTGAGGCGGGCGCGCGTGGCGGCCCGTCGGGCGATCTGTATATTTTCATCGAAGTGCGCGAACATGCGATCTTTCAGCGCGACGGCACCACGCTGTTCTGCCGCGTTCCGGTCAGCATGGCCTCGGCAGCGCTTGGCGGCGAGGTTGAGGTGCCCACCATCGAGGGTGGCCGCAGCCTTGTGAAAATCCCTGCGGGCAGCCAGTCTGGCCGCCAGATGCGGCTGCGCGGCAAAGGTATGCCAGCCCTGCGCGGCGGTGGGCAGGCGGGCGATATGGTGATCGAGCTTGCAGTCGAAACCCCGGTCAACCTGACGGCGCGGCAGCGCGAGCTTCTGCGCGAGTTCGACAAGATCGATGCCGACAACAACCCCGAAACCGCCTCGTTCTTCAAAAAGGTCAAGGGTTTCTGGGCCGCTATGAAGGGCTGAAAGGCGAAGGCGCCTCCGGCGGGGATATTTTGCCTGAAGCAAGCCGGAATTAACCTTTCCTAAACCATGCCGCGGCAGCATCGCGGCATGACCCGCAGCTCTGCCTTTGCCGAACGCCCGATGCCGCTTTTCGCCCCTGATGGTGACGAGGCGGCACCGGATGCGTTGGTGCCCGGTGCGCGGCTTCCCTCGTATATCCGCGATCATCGCAAGCGCCTGCGCGAACGCTTCATGGAAGGCGGCGCAGGCGCTGTGCCGGAATATGAGCTGTTGGAACTGCTGCTGTTTCGCGCCATCCCCCGGCAGGATGTAAAGCCGCTGGCGCGCCGTTTGCTGGACACGTTTGGTGACCTGAACAGGGTGCTTTCGGCCCCGCCCGCGCGGCTGCTGGCCGTGGAAGGCGTGGGCGAAGCGGTGGTGCAAGAGCTGAAGATCGTCGAGGCGGTGGCGCACCGTATGGCGCGCTCGCGCGTGTTGCATCGCGCGGTGCTGTCAAGCTGGGATGCGCTGCTTGACTATTGCCACACCACCATGGCGCACCGCGAGACAGAGCAGTTTCGCGTGCTCTACCTTGACCGCAAGAATGTCCTGATCGCGGATGAGGAGCAGGCGCGGGGCAGCGTCGATCATGTGCCGGTCTACCCGCGAGAGGTGGTCAAGCGCGCGCTTGAGTTGAACGCCTCGGCGTTGATCTTGGTGCATAACCACCCTTCGGGCGACCCGACGCCTTCGGAGGCGGACATTGCGATGACCGCCAAGGTGCAAGAGGCGGCAGCGGCGCTGGGCATCGTTCTGCACGACCATCTGATCATCGGCAAATGCCGAGAGCTGAGCTTTCGCGCGCAGGGCTATCTTTAGTTTGCTTGCGCCAGCGACATTGGCGCAGGTGGCAGCGGCACCAGCACTGCACCGTCGATACCATCGCATTCGGGCATGGCGAGCGTGATCGGCAGGGCCTCCGCCACGACGCCAGAGCGCAGTACGATACCGTCAAGGTCGTTGCCACAGGTATTGGCACCGAGATCGGCGCGCAGCACGGGCGGCTCTGCACCGATATGGGCGGCCACGCTATGGATTTCGGCTAGCAGCGGCGGCTCGGCACCGGGGTCGCCCAGCATCGTCAGCTCTGCGCCCGGATGCGCGACGAAATGCAGCGCGCCGGATGTATCGGCCAGCAACGCCGCGCGTTCATATTCGTCGATGCCGTCAAGCTGTGCCGCTGCGATCAGCGTGGCGCCCTCGGAAAACAGCGCCTGCACCTGCGCATCTGGGGAAAGTGCTGGGATGGTTGCCTTGTAGCCGCCATCCGCGTCGGTCAAGACGGCAAAGGCAAGCTGGCCGATGCGCATCTCGACGCGCTCCAGCGGCAGGCAGGGCGCGGCAAGGCGCACTTGCAGCATTGCCCCCGGCAAGGGCGTAACTGCCAGTGTGGCGTCAGCGCAGAGCAGGGCAGGGGCAAGTGCTGGGGCTGCGGCTGCGACACCGTGCACCGACAGGCGCGGCAACGGCAAAAGCAACTGCGGCGCTGCGGCAAAGACCTCGGCCGGCGATGGGGCGCTGGCCGGTGGCGGTGCGGCTACGGCAGCGCCGGCAAAGGCGCTGGCGATGGTGTGCATGGGCGCATCGTGCTGCATGTACCAACCACTTGCGGCGGCAATTGCCACTGATGCGGCTACGGCGACATTTCTACGGATGTTGCGCATTTCCTGCCTCTCATCCCATTCAGCCGGGTGAATATGGCAGGCAATCGTGGCGCAAGCGTGGCGCGGATGCGGCAGCGCCGCCACGGCGGGGCCACATATGGGCCCCGCCGGGTTTTGTTTCAGGCGAGTTTGCCGTGGCAGTGCTTGAACTTGTTGCCCGAGCCGCAGGGGCAAGGGTCATTGCGCGCCGGTGCGCCCCATGTGGCGGGGTTGGCCTCGTCAAAGCCTGCGACCAACGGCGTCAGCACCGCGGTCGCAGCTGCGCCGTCTGCGCTAACTGCGGCAGGGGCCGCTGTGGGTGCGGCCAGTGGGCGCTGCTGCGCCTGCTGTGCCTCGATCGCCTCGCGCACCAGACGCTGCTGCTCTTCCTGACTGATGGGCCGGATCTGCGCCAGTCGCAGCGTCACATCGCTGCGCAGGCTTTCAAGCATGGACTCAAACAACTGGAACGCTTCGGTCTTGTATTCCGAAAGCGGGTCGCGCTGCGCATAGCCGCGGAAACCGACTACCGAGCGCAAATGTTCGAGCGTAACAAGGTGTTCGCGCCATTTGGCATCAATGGTTTGCAGCAGCACCTGCTTTTCGACCGCGCGCATGGTTTCTTCGCCATAGCTTGCGGCCTTTTCGGCGGCGGCAGCGTCGGCCGCTTGTTCCAGCCGCTCGCGCATCGCTTCCTGATCGACGCCTTCCTCGCGGGCCCATTGGGCGGTGGGCACATCGAGGTTAAGCTGCGTGATTATCGCGTCATGCAGCCCATCGACGTTCCACTGATCGACGTAGGATTTGGGCGGCAAATATTCGGTCACCAGATCTTCAATCACCTGATAGCGCATGTCGCGCGCGATTTCGGCGATGTCTTCGGCTTCCATGATTTCGCGGCGCTGGCTGAAGATTGCCTTGCGCTGGTCGTTCATCACGTCGTCGAACTTCAGCAGATGCTTGCGGATGTCGAAGTTGCGCGCTTCGACCTTGGCCTGTGCGCGTTCAAGCGATTTGTTGACCCAAGGGTGAATGATCGCCTCGCCTTCCTTCATGCCAAGCGAGGACAACATCTTGTCAAGCCGGTCAGACCCGAAGATGCGCATCAGATCATCTTCCAGCGACAGGAAGAACAGGGTGCGCCCGGGGTCGCCCTGGCGGCCCGAGCGGCCACGCAACTGGTTGTCGATCCGGCGGCTTTCGTGCCGTTCGGTGGCCAGAACGAACAGGCCGCCCGCTTCGATCACGCGCGCCTTTTCGTCGGTATGTTCGGTCTCGATGCGCGTGCGCAGCGCCGCGGGGTCGGCCTCGGGGTCGGCGGCAAGCGCTTCCATCACCTGCATCTCGACGTTGCCGCCCAGCTGGATGTCGGTGCCGCGGCCAGCCATGTTGGTGGCAATGGTGATGGCACCAAACTTACCCGCATCGGCTACGATTTTTGCTTCTTGCTCGTGCTGGCGGGCGTTGAGCACGTTATGCTCCAGCCCTTCGGCCTTCAGCATTTCCGAAAGCATCTCGGATTTTTCGATCGAGGTGGTGCCCACCAGAAGCGGTTGACCTTTGGCCTTGGCCTCTTTGATCGTTTCAACGACGGCTGCGTATTTTTCTTTGGCGGTGCGATAAACGCGGTCGTGTTCGTCTTTGCGAACCACCGGGCGGTTGGTCGGCACCTCGACCACGCCAAGCTTGTAGATTTCGAAAAACTCCTCGGCTTCGGTCGCCGCGGTGCCGGTCATGCCGGCGAGCTTCTTGTAGAGCCGGAAGTAGTTTTGAAAGGTGACACTGGCCAGAGTCACGTTTTCAGGCTGAACGGTCACACCTTCCTTGGCTTCGATCGCTTGGTGCAACCCGTCCGAAAGCCGCCGCCCCTTCATCATGCGCCCCGTGAACTCGTCGATCAGCATGATCTCGTCGTCGCGCACGATATAGTTCTGATCCCGGTGAAACAGCGTGTGCGCGCGCAATGCTTGCGTGACGTGGTGCACGATCGACGTGCTTTCGGGGTCATAAAGCGTTTGGTCCAATGGCAGGATGCCGTCGGCGTGCAGGCGCTGCTCGATGAACTCGTTGCCTTCTTCGGTATAGGTGGCATTGCGGGTTTTTTCGTCGAGCTTGTAATGCTCGGGCGAAAGCTCGGGAATATAGCGGTCAAGCGTGCGGTAAAGTTCGCTGCGGTCTTGGCTTGGCCCGGAAATGATAAGCGGCGTGCGCGCCTCGTCGATGAGGATCGAGTCGACCTCGTCAACGATGGCATAGAAATGACCGCGCTGGGCCATTTCGGGAATGCTGGCGCGCATGTTGTCGCGCAGATAGTCGAAGCCAAGTTCGTTGTTGGTGGCGTAGGTGATGTCGGCGGCATAGGCGGCGCGCTTGGCGGCATCTTCCTGAAACGGCACAACGACGCCCGTGGTCATGCCTAGCTGCGCATATACCTTGCCCATCCAGTCGCTATCGCGCTTGGCAAGGTAGTCGTTGACGGTGACGATATGCACGCCCTTGCCCGCCAGCGCGTTGAGGTAGGCAGGGAAGGTGGCGACCAGCGTTTTGCCTTCGCCGGTTTTCATCTCGGCGATATTGCCTTGATGCAAAAAGATCCCGCCGGAAAGCTGCACGTCAAAGGCGCGCAGGCCTAGCGCGCGCCGCGCCGCCTCGCGGCAGTTGGCGAATGCCTCGGGCAGCAGGTCGTCAAGCGACTCGCCACCCTGCACGCGGGCTTTGAACTCTTCAGTCTTGGCGATGATGCCCTCATCGCTCAACGCCGAAAATTGCGGCTCGAGCGCGTTGATCTTTGCGACCAGCGGGCGGACCGATTTCACCTTGCGGTCATTGGGCGTGCCAAAAACCTTTTTCGCGAGTGTCCCAAAGCCCAGCATATGTTCTCCGCAGGTTTCATCGACCTGTTCTCGTGATCTCCGGCCTTGCCCGCACTCGCAGGCTTGCCTAAAACGACTGCTACAAATGCTTGTGCGGCCTTCACGAGAACCATTGGCGATGTAAGGGTCTGCTGTCAGAGTGTCAACGCCGCCAGAGGGTGCGGCAAATTAGGAGTGGCTTTATGGCTTTCGGAACGAGACTTCTTGCTGCGGGCGCGATCGCGTTGGCATTTGCAACGCCGCTGCGCGCGGACGATCTTTCGGCCGATACCGTGGTGGCCACGGTAAACGGCACCAATATCACCTTGGGGCAGATGGTTGCCCTGCGCGCGGGTCTGCCCGAGGGCTATCTTGTGCTGCCCGACGACATTCTTTTTGACGGCATCCTGCAACAGTTGATCCAGCAATTGGCGCTGGCGCAAATAGCCGAAACGCAGCTGACGCCTTACGACATGGACATGATCGAGGTGCAGCGGCTGAACTACCTCGCCTCGGTGATGCTTGACGAGGCGGTTGCCGACTCGATCAGCGAAGAAAAGGTGCAGGCTGCTTACGACGCGCAATATGTCTCTGCCGCGCCGGTGCGCGAATATAACGCGGCCCACATTCTTGTCGCGACCGAAGAAGAAGCCAAGGCGATCCGGGCTGAACTTGATGCCGGCGGCGATTTCGCGGCGATCGCGCGCGAGAAATCGACCGATGGCGCTGCCGCCGCAGGCGGCGATCTGGGCTGGTTCACGCTCGATCTGATGGTCGAACCCTTCGCCGTTGCCGTGGGGCAACTCGAGGCCGGGCAGATCGGCGGGCCGGTGCAAACCGAGTTCGGCTGGCACCTGATCAAGGTTTCGGAAACCCGTCTGGCCGAGGTTCCAGCACTTGAAGCGGTTCGCAGCGACATTGAAAATACGCTGCAAATGAACGCGGTGCAGGAACGGCTTGATCTAGCCGTGGCAGAAGCGCAAGTCACGCAAACGATCGACGGTATCGACAAGGCAATCCTGAAGGAACTGGCGCAAAGCGCCGAATAAGCGAGACATAGCCATGGCCAAGAGCGACAAGGACTGGAAATCTAGGGCCGACAAGCTCAAGGCCAGGCTGAAAAAGCTGGAAAAACGGCTAGAGGCGGCGTTGCAGCCGCCCAGCCCCGCGCCCTCGGGCAGCAAGGCGGCGGCGATATCGCCGCTGGCCCCGGCGGCCTTTCCGGCGCTGCCCGCGATTGCGGGGGTCGAGTTCGCGGCGATTGCGGCCGGGGTGCGCTATGTCGGGCGCTCGGACGTGATGCTGGTGCGGCTGGCACCGGGAAGCGCGGTGGCGGGTGCCTTTACACGTTCCTCTACCCGCGCCGCTTGTATCCACGATTGTCAGGCGAAACTGCGCGCCAAGGTGCCCGAAGGGGCGGGGGCGGCGATCATCGTCAACTCGGGCAACGCCAACGCCTTTACCGGTGCGGCGGGGCAAGAGGCGGTAGATGCCATTACGGGTTCTGTGGCAGCCGCGCTGGGTGTGCCCGCAAGCCGGGTCTTTTCATCCTCGACCGGGGTGATCGGCGAGCCGCTTCCCTACGCGCGCATCACCGCCAAGGTTCCAGAGCTGGCAGCCGCCCTTTCGCCCAATGGCATCGAGCTTGCCGCCCGCGCGATCATGACCACCGATACCTTCGCCAAGGGTGCCTCGGCCGAGATCGAAGGTGAAGGCGGCACCATCCGCATTGCGGGCTTTGCCAAGGGTTCGGGGATGATCGCCCCCGATATGGCGACGATGCTGGTCTATATCTTCACCGACGCGAAAATCGCGCCAGCCAAGCTGCAAAAGATCATTTCGGGGCAACTGGACACGTCTTTCAACGCGATCACCGTCGATAGCGATACTTCCACTTCGGATGCGCTGATCGTGGCGGCGACCGGGCAAAGCAGCGCCGCCGAGATCGCCAACCTGCGCACGTCCACCGGACGCGCCTTTGCAGAGGCGCTGGGCGGGGTCATGCTCGATCTGGCCAAGCAGGTGGTGCGTGATGGCGAAGGCGCCACAAAGTTCGTCGAGGTGCGCGTGACGGGGGCCGAAACCAGCAGCGATGCACATCGCGTTGCAATGTCGGTGGCCAACTCGCCCTTGGTGAAAACCGCGATCGCGGGTGAAGATGCCAACTGGGGGCGCGTGGTGGCCGCCATTGGCAAATCCGGTGCTATGGCCGAACGTGACAAGCTGCGGATTTCGTTTGGCGACATGGTTCTGGCCGAAAACGGCTGGCGCGTGCCAAGCTATGACGAAGAGAAAGCCTCGGCCTATATGGAGGGGCAAGAGCTTGTCATCAGCATCGACCTTGGCCTCGGCAATGCGTCCAAGACCGTTTATACCTGCGATCTGACGCACCGCTACATCGACATCAACGCCGATTATCGGTCGTGAAAACCCTGCTCGTTGCTGCGGTCGCACTGATCGATGTCGATGGCCGCGTGCTTTTGGCCGAACGCCCGGCGGGCAAGTCGCTTGCCGGGTTGTGGGAGTTTCCGGGCGGCAAGGTAGAACCGGGCGAAACCCCCGAGGTCGCACTGATCCGCGAGTTGCACGAAGAGCTTGGCATCGAAGCATGGCAAAGCTGCCTTGCGCCGCTGACCTTCGCCAGCCACGCCTACGAAGATTTTCACCTGCTGATGCCGCTGTTCGCCTGCCGCAAATGGGGTGGCGTCGTCACCCCGCGCGAAGGGCAGCGTCTTGCTTGGGTGCGCGCCGCTGATCTGCGCAATTACCCGATGCCGCCCGCCGATCTGCCACTGATTCCGATACTGCGCGATTGGCTTTAACTGAAAAAGCCGCCCGAAGGCGGCTTTTCCGGTTCGTTGGTGCCAAACTCAGTCGAGTTTGCGCACGATTTCTTCGCGCGTGAAGATTTCGATCACGTCGCCCTTGCGCACGTCGTCGTAGTTCTCGAACGCCATGCCGCACTCTTGGCCCGAGATGACTTCCTTCACCTCGTCCTTGAAGCGCTTCAGCGTCTTCAGCGTGCCTTCGTGAATTACCACGTCGTCGCGCAGCAGCCGCACACCCGCCGAGCGTTGTGCAACGCCTTCGGTGACCAGGCAGCCCGCAACTTTGCCGACGTTGGAAACCTTGAAGACCTCGAGAACCTTGGCATAGCCGATAAAGGTTTCGCGAACCTCGTTCTTCAAAAGCCCCGAGGCGGCGGCCTTGATGTCATCCACCAGATCATAAATGATCGAGTAATAGCGGATTTCCACGCCCTTCTGGTTGGCCGCAGCGCGTGCCGGCGCATTTGCCCGCACGTTGAAGCCGATGACCGGCGCGCCAGAGGCTTCGGCAAGGCCGATATCGCTTTCGGTAATGGCACCGACACCCGAATGCAGCACGCGAACGCGCACCTCTTCGTTGCCGATCTTGTCCATCGCCTGTGCGATTGCCTCGGCAGAACCCTGCACGTCGGCCTTCACCAGAAT
>NZ_JBFHIA010000077.1:0-12278 GCF_041596715.1 Phaeovulum sp. | reverse complement strand
CGCAAATCCCGTTGCGCCATCTACCCGCACAGCCTCGGGTGTTTCATCCTCGGCGCGCCCTTCGACGATCACCCGCGGGCCGGGTTTACAGACGCCTTGCCCATGCAGCGTATTGGTCATCACCTCGGTGGCCCCGAACAGCTGATGAAATACCCCGCCCTCCTGCAGTCGCACCTTGTGGCGCAGCGCGAATTGCTCGGCCAAGGTCACGTTTTGCGGCATCCGGTGGTTCATCCGCCCCGGCAACTCTCGGATTTCGGGGTGCAGGGTTCCACCCAGTGCCACGTTCACCTCTTGAAAGCCGCGGCAGATGCCAAAGATCGGCTGGCCAGCCTCGATGCAAGCGCGCACGAGTGGCAGCGTGATCGCATCGCGCGCGCGGTCAAAGCGGCCATGCGCCGGTGTCTCTGCCTCGCCATATTCCGAAGGGTGCACATTGGGTTGCCCGCCTGTCAGCAGGAACCCGTCAAAGACCGCCATCAGTTCAGGCACCGAAACAAAGCGCGGGTCGGTCGGAATGACCAAGGGCATCGCGCCCGCCACCTCGGCGACCGCCTGCGAATTCATCGTGCCCCCGGCATGCACCGGGTAGCGATCATTCAAATCGAAGGCATTGCCGATAATGCCGATCACTGGCCGCATGCTTACTCTCCCTGCGCTTCAACGAAAGATAGAGCGCGGGGTGCGCAAACGAAAGGTTTCTGATGCAAAGCCGGGCGTCGTTCGGCGCAACCCTGTTCTACACTCAGCTTGCATCAGAGTGTGGGCACGGGCCAAAGCCCCGCCGTCACTCGGCAGGTGCCGCTGTCTGAATGGCCGCGACGATGCCGTCGAGCACCTCGCCCAGAAGCACCGCGTCATCAGCCTCGCCCATCACGCGGATCAAAGGCTCTGTCCCCGACTTACGGATGACCAAACGCCCATGCCCGGCCAGCCGTGCTTCGGCCTCGGCGATCACCGCCTTGACCGCACCAGCGGCCAAAGGCTCTCGTCCCGCGCCAAAGCGCAAGTTGCGCAATTGCTGCGGCACGGGGGCAAACTGGCGCGCAAGCTCGCTCGCGCTTTTCCCCGTTTCGACCATCGCGGCCACGAATTGCAGCCCCGCAATCAGCCCGTCGCCGGTGGTGACATGGTCGGTCATCACGATATGGCCCGATTGCTCGCCACCAAGGTTGAATCCGCCTTGCCGCATCCGTTCCACCACATAGCGGTCACCGACCTTGGTGCGCTCCAGCTTAAGGCCGTGGCCTTCCAGAAACCGCTCCAGCCCAAGGTTTGACATCACCGTGGCCACCAGCGCACCGCCCCGCAGCCGCCCCTCGGCCGCCCAACGCGCGGCAAACAGCGCCATGATCTGATCACCATCGGCTACCTCGCCGTTCTGATCGATGATCAGCACCCGGTCGGCATCACCATCAAGACAGATGCCAAGGTCCGCGCCATGCGCCACCACCGCCGCCTCGGCCGCCTCTGTATGGGTCGAGCCGCAGTTTTCGTTGATGTTGAATCCATTGGGTGAAACCCCGACGGGAATGACCGTGGCGCCCAGTTCCCACAGCACTTCGGGGGCTGCGCGGTAGGCCGCGCCATTGGCGCAATCAACCACCACCTTCATCCCAGAAAGCAAGCCGCGCCCCGGAAATGTGGTCTTGGCATATTCGACATACCGCCCCAACCCATCTTCGATGCGCTTGGCGCGGCCGATGTTCTGCGGCTGCGCAGGTTCGATCACGCCCTCCATAATCGCCTCGATCTGCGACTCCGCCTCGTCCGAAAGCTTGAAACCGTCTGGGCCAAAGAACTTGATACCGTTGTCCGAGGCCGGGTTGTGACTGGCCGAAATCATGATGCCCAGATCGGCGCGCATCGACCGGGTCAAGAACCCCACCGCAGGGGTTGGCACAGGGCCAAGCAGCAGCACATTCATCCCGGTCGAGGTCAGCCCCGCGGTCAGCGCATTCTCGATCATGTAGCCCGAAAGCCGGGTATCCTTGCCGATTACCACACGGTGGTCGTTCTGCCCGAGCTTGCGGAAATGCCGCCCCGCCGCAGCACCCAGCCGCAGCGCGAGTTCGGCGGTCATCGGGTGGCTGTTGGCCTTCCCTCGCACGCCATCGGTGCCAAAAAGTTTTCGCGTCATCTCGCCCCCTACCCTACTTGCGCGATCGCGCGCCAAAGCCGTAGCCCCTGCGCCACCTCGGCCACATCATGTACGCGGTGCAATTGCACCCCCTGCGCCGCCGCCGCCAGCGTTACAGCCAGCGTTCCCGGCCCCCGCGCATCTGCCCGCTCTGCCCCGCCGATCCGCCCGATGAAGCGCTTGCGCGAAGCGCCCAGCAGGATCGGGCAGCCCAGCCCATGCAGCAGCGCCAAGCCCCGCAACAGCGCCAGATTATGCGCCTCGGTCTTGCCAAAGCCGATACCGGGATCGACCAGAACGCGCGCCCGCGCAATTCCGGCCGCCTCGGCCTGAGCAAGCCGAGCCTCGAGAAAATCATATACGTCGAGCAAAACATTCGCATAGGCGGGTGCTTGCTGCATGGTTTCAGGCGTGCCCTGCGCGTGCATCAGGCAAAGCCCCGCATTGGCAGCAGCCGCCACCGCTGCCATCTCGGCATCGAACCCGAGTGCGGCAACATCGTTGACCAGCACCGCACCCGCCGTAAGTGCGGCTTGTGCCACGGCGGCCTTACGCGTGTCGATCGACAGCGGCACGCCAAGCCCGGCCAGTGCCGCAATCACCGGGCGGGTGCGCGCTATTTCCTCGGCCACGGGCACTTCGGTTGCGCCGGGGCGCGTGCTTTCACCGCCGATGTCGAGAATATCAGCCCCCGCGCCGGCCATATCGCGGGCCGCTGCCGCAGCCTCTGGCGCGTCGCCATATAGGCCACCGTCAGAAAAGCTGTCGGGGGTGCAGTTGACAATGCCCATCAGGCGCGGCGCATCCCACCCAAGCCCTGCAATCGGCGCGCGCGGGGCCACCAGCCGCGCCCGCACCTCGGCTGGCAGATCGGCGGCAGGCCGCACCCCTTCGCTACCCGTACGGGTAAGCACCTCGACCCGGTCGAACCAACACCAGCCCCCCGCAAGCGTCAGCGCATCGGCTGGGCGGGCGGGGTCGGTCTGAACAATCGGGCGATAATAGCGGCGCATGCCAGCCATTCAGCGCATCGCGCGCGGTTTGGCAAGGCTTGGTGCAGCGATCAGAGCGGAACCGGGCAAAGCGGCACGCGGCTTCCCGCCGGTGCTGAAACAGCTCCGTGAAGTTCCAGCCGCTTAGCCGAAAGCGTTTCGGCCAGCCAAAGCGCCAGCGCCACACCATCGTGCACCTTTGGCCCATCCACCGCGTCGAGCACCAGCTTCGAGGGGGCCCAGACCACCATCTGGTGGTGCCGCATCGCCCAATCGATCTCGGTGCGGCTGGCAACCACAAGGCAGCGGCTATCGCGCGCGGCCAGAACCCAAGCGTTCTGCTCAATTGCCAAAAGCTCGATACGACGCTGTGTCGGGCGCTGCCCGCTTTGCGGCACAGCGCCGACAGGTGCGCCCACGGTCAAGATCACCGGGCTACCCTCGGCCAGCAGCGCATCGAGCCGCGCGCCCAGATCAGGGGCGGCGATCGCCGCGTTCGACAGATACGCAACCACCGGAAAAAGCGGCTCTGCCTCGCCCCCCGCGGCCTTCACACGCAGCGGGGCCGCCGCGCGCGAACGCACGATCTCCACCCCGAGCGCGCCCGGCCCCCGGTCAAGCTTTTCGATCCGCACGAATACCCGCATCGCCTGCCGCGCCGCCAGAATACGCTCGGCCACCCGTGCGGCCAGTGTTTCCAGCAGATTCACCCGCTCGGCGGCCAGCTCTGCGGCGATTGCCTCGGTCAAGCGGTCATAGGAAAGGATGCGGTCAACGTCATCTTCCAGCGGCGCAGGCGTTGCGCGCACTTCAACCACGATGTTGAAGCGCAGGCGCTGGCGATGCCCACGTTCTTGCTGAAATGCACCGATATCGGCTTCGACCACATGATCGCGCAGGCTGATCCTGTCGCGCGGGTCCGCGCCCGCAGAAGCCTCGGCGCGTTCTTCCGGGTGGCCGAAAGCCTGACTGATATCACTGCTCATCGCCCGCCGCCCTCGCCCCTTTGCCTGCCGCAATCATAAGACGCAGGCGCGTCGGGCGCACCCCCGAAACGGCATCGGCTGCAATGGCAGCGACCTCAGCCTGCGACAACAGTGCTCAGCGGCTTGCGGTAGAACGTGTGCACGCCGATCTGCGTCGTGCGCTCGAAATCAAGCCGCCACGCGGGACGCACCCAATAGGCATGGAAAAACGTGGCACCCTCGGTCAACTGCCGCGGAATACCGTCGATCAGTGCGCGGGCAACCTTGCCTACTTGCGCTGCCGCATCGGCATCGCCCAGCTTGTCCGAGCGACCATCGCAATAGTAGGAAAACTGGCAGCCACGCCCGTTCGATTGCTTGACCACGCCGCAGATCGTATTGGGAAATGCGGGGTCGCCGACACGATTGAGGATCACTTCGCCCACGGCGATCTGCCCGGCAATCGGCTCGCCGCGCGCTTCGAAATAGAGCGCTTGGCGCAAACATTCGAATTGCGTGTCACCGGCTGTGGCCTCTGGCTGCGCCGCAAGCCACGCGTCGTCATAAACCGGCACCACGGCTTCGCGCCGCCCGAACAGGCTGAACGCCGGTTTTGGTTCTTGTGTGAGTGTTTCAAGATGCGCGGCAGGCAAAGTCGCCAGTGCCACATGTTCCTGACCAAACAGCGCCGCCAAAGTAGGACCGACCCCGGTGGGATCGTTCGCACTACTCAAGACGGTTTGCGCCGAGGCAGGGACCGCAAGCAATAGCAGCAGCGCAAGGCGCCCCGCCACGTGTAACAGACCCGGCATTTTCCGCTCCAACCCAGTTCACGCCGCCGAGCAGATGGCGGCGACCGCAGTGACATACTGCAAAAAAAAGCGGAAGTCCATATCCTGTGGCAATATTGCAACAGTAAAGCGATTCGCACCGGCTGTTTGCCGCCCATGCGACCCCGAAATCAGGCCTGCGACGCGCCTCCTCGCGGGGCGAGCAGCGCAAAATGCGCCGCGGCCAGACGCGCTACCGGCACCCGGAAGGGCGAGCAGGAAACGTAGTCAAACCCCGCCGCGCGGCAGAACGCGATCGAATCCGGGTCGCCGCCATGTTCGCCGCAAACCGAGATCGTTACCCCCGGCCGCCGCGCGCGCCCGCGCTGTGCGCCGATCAGCAGAAGTTCACCCACGCCCTCTACATCAAGCACGTGAAACGGGTCTTCGGCATAGACCCGCTGGGTGACATAGGCCCCCATGAAACGCCCCGCGTCGTCGCGGCTAAGGCCGTAGGTCATCTGCGTCAGATCGTTGGTTCCGAACGAAAGGAACGCCGCATGTTCCGCAATCTCGCCCGCCCGCAGCGCTGCGCGCGGGGTTTCGACCATCACCCCCAACCGATAGGTAAACTCGGCCTTCAACTCGTTTTTCACGGCGGCGGCCACTGCGTCGATGCGGGTTTTGAC
Organism: Phaeovulum sp.; assembly: GCF_041596715.1. Lineage (GTDB taxonomy): Bacteria > Pseudomonadota > Alphaproteobacteria > Rhodobacterales > Rhodobacteraceae > UBA6213. Next base: position 6,722 of record NZ_JBFHIA010000077.1, on the reverse strand, counting down.
GATCTCGACCTCGCGCGCCGCACTCACCAAGGGGATCATGATTTCCGGCACGATCTGTGCGCCGTGTCGGCTGGCCTCGATCGTCGCCTCGAAAATGGCGCGGGCCTGCATGTCATAGATTTCCGGCACGGTGATGCCCAGACGCACCCCGCGCATACCCAGCATCGGGTTGAACTCTGACAGCGCCTCGACCCGGCGCGTCACATCCGACAGCGGCTTGTCGAGCGCCTCGGCCAATTCGCGGATGCCTTCTCGGTCTTGCGGCAAAAACTCGTGCAGCGGCGGGTCGAACAGCCGGATGCAAACCGGCATCCCCGCCATGATGTCGAACAGCGCGGTGAAATCGGCGCGCTGCATCGGCAGCAAACGCTCCAACGCGATGCGGCGATCATGCGCGGTATCGGCAAAGATCATCTCGCGCATCACGGTCAGGCGGTCTTCGTCAAAGAACATATGCTCGGTGCGGCAAAGCCCGATTCCCTCGGCCTCGAACATACGTGCGGTGCGCGCGTCATCGGGCGTATCGGCATTGGCGCGGATGCCGATGTCGCGCACATTGTCCGCCCAGTGCAGCAACTTGCGAAAACCGTCATCCAACGCGGGTTCCAGCATCGCCGCCGCCCCCGCAAGCACTTCGCCATTGCTGCCGTCGATGGTGATGATATCGCCCTCGCGCAGCACCCGGCCATCAGATCCGCGTAGCGTGCGCTCGCGCGGATTAAGCGCGATGTCCGAGGCACCGACGATGCAGGGCAGGCCCAGACCGCGGGCAATCACCGCGGCGTGGCTGGTGATGCCGCCGCGTTCGGTCAGCACCGCCACTGCGGCATGCATACCGCGGATGTCTTCGGGTGCCGTCTCGCGGCGCACCAGCACACAAGGTTCATCGCGCGCCGCACTCGCCTGCGCGGCGGTGGCGCTGAAAACGATGCGCCCGGTGGCAGCACCGGGGCTGGCGGCGATACCGCGAGCAATACGGTCGCGCGGGCTGAGCGGATCGACCTGATAGTGCAGCAACTCAGATAGCGCGCGCGGTTCGATGCGCAGCAGCGCCTCTTCGCGGCTGATCACGCCGTCTTCGGCCAGCGACACCGCGATTTTCACCGCAGCGCGCGAGCTGCGCGCAACCCGCACCGCGTCGATCACAGAAAGGCTTCCATTTTCAACGGTGAACTCGATCTGCATTTCTTCGCGCAGCTTCATGCGGCAGACCAATTGTTGGCGCAGCAGTTCGGCAAAGACTTCGGGTGCCGCTTCTTCCAAAGACGCGCCGCGTGCATCGCGGGTAAGGTAGAGCGTTTCCACCGAAGCCGCGCGGCCCTGCGCCTGCCCGCGAAAACGCCCAGTGATCTGTGGCGCACCCGAGATGCTGTCAACGCATTGGATCGTGCCCGAACCCGAAAGGCCGGGGCCAATGCCAAGCGACATGCCCTGCACCACCAGCCCCAGCGCCGCCGCCGCAGGCGCGCCCTTGGCTTGGCGCAAAAGCCGCGCCGTGGTTCCTTCCCACGCCCGCGCCATCGAGCGCAGCACATCGGTCAGCTGCCGCACCGGGTCTTGGGGAAAGGGCTCGTCGGTTTCCGCTTCGTATGCGGCCAAGGCGGCGGCAAGCGCCTTTGGCGAGGGCGCGGCCGAAAACATATCGGGGTCAAGCCGTGCGACATGGGTGGCGAATGCCTGCACGAAGCGCAGATACAGCGCCTCGGCGGCCTCGCGCCCCAGTGTTGCGGCAAGCGCGTCGCAGCGCGCGTCGTTCATACCCACATTGAGCACGGTGCCGGGGCCGCCCCATTCGGGGTTTTCGGGGCTGCCGCGCACCGAAACAAGGAAATCGTCCCCGAACATCGCCACCAGCCGCGCGGTGTCTGGCATTTGCCCGGCGGCGATGGCGCGCACGCCTTCGGCCGAAAGCGCCACGGTGCGCGGCACCGGCAGATCGAGGCGGATCAACCGTTGCAGGCACTTGGCGCGCCAGCCGTGGCGCGCAGAGCTGACCGACGCGGTTGGCGTCAGTTCAACGAACTCTGCGAAATCGGCGTGTTTCTGCACTGCGGCATGCTCCCGTTTCGTTGGCAGCATAGGCGAAACGCGTAACGGAGCAAGCGCGGTTTGCAGCTTGCCTCGCCGCGTCACCCGGCCCCGTTTTACGCTATGGCCGGCACCTCAGCCCTCGACGCGGGTCAAATCGGCCACGCCAAGGCAAGTCTGGCGAATGCGGCTTAACAGGTTCAACCGGTTGCGCCGCAGAATCGCGTTTTCGGCATTTACCTGCACCGCTTCGAAAAACCCGTCGATCGGGGCGCGCAGGGCCGCCATAGCCGCCATGGCCGCCGCGAAATCTTCGGCCTCGATCGCCGGGGCGATGGCCGCCTCGGCGGCATCAAGGGCGGCAAACAGCGCGCGTTCCACATCGGTTTCGGCAAATTTCACATCAGCGCCGTAGGAATATTCCACGCCGTCCTTGGCCTCGGCTTGGGCAAGGATGTTGTTGGCCCGCTTGAAGCCCTGCAACAGATTCTCGCCATCGTCGGTTTTAAGAAACGCTGCAAGCGCCTCGGCCCGTTTGACCAGAAGGGTGAGGTCATCATTGCCGGGCATGGCAAGGCAGGCGTCGATCACATCGTGGCGGATGCCTTGGTCCTTGAGGTAAACCTTGAGGCGGTCGTGGAAGAAGGCGAGGAGGTCGATGGCGGTTTGCTTCGGATCAAGGCCAGTTACAGTAGCACCAGCGACGGCTTCTGCACTTGGGCGCGCAAGGCGATCTCGCACAGCCGAAAGGCTCGAAAGCGCAACATCAGCCAGCCCCAAGCGCACCCCATTCCCCAGCACCAACCGAATAACCCCCAGCGCCGCGCGGCGCAGTGCAAACGGGTCTTTGCTCCCCGTAGGCTTCTCATCAATCGCCCAGAACCCGCACAAAGTGTCGATCTTGTCCGCCAGCGCCACGGCCACGCTTACGGGCGCGGTTGGCACATCGTCACTTGGCCCAAGCGGTTGATAATGCTCGCGGCACGCCTCGGGCACGCCGTCGTTGTGCCCGGCGGCTTCGGCGTAATAGCGCCCCATGGTGCCTTGCAACTCGGGAAACTCACCCACCATCGCCGATTGCAGATCGGCCTTGGCGATGCGTGCGGCTTCGGCGGCAAGGTCGGGGGCGGCCCCCACCATGGGCGCAATTTCGCGCGCCAGCGCCTCGATGCGTTTTACGCGGTCAAGCTGGCTGCCAAGCTTGTTGTGGAAGGTGACATGGGCCAGCCCTTCGGCCATCGCCTCCAACCCCTCGGCCTTGACGTGGCGCAGATCGTTTTCCCAGAAGAAACGCGCATCCGACAGCCGCGCCGACAGCACCTTTTGGTTGCCGTGCAGAATGGTTGCACCGTGGTCTGCGGTTTCGCGGTTGGCGACCGTGATGAAACCTTCGATCCGCCCACTGGCCGGGTTTTTGACCGAAAAGAACTTCTGATGTTCGCGCATACTTGTTTGCAGCACCTCGGGCGGCAGGCCAAGAAAAGCATCGTCGATCTGCCCCATCAGCACCACCGGCCATTCCACGAGCCCCGCAACCTCGCCCAGAAGCCCCGCGTCGGGCACAACCTCAAGCCCCTTGGCGAAAGCCAGATTGCCCGCACTGGCCCAGATCATCGCTTCACGCTCTGCGGCATCCAGCATGACATAGGCGCGGCGCAACTTGGCGCTGTAATCCTCGAAGGAAGTGACCGAAAAGCGCCCCGGTGCCATGAAGCGGTGCCCCTCGGTCGTGTTGCCTGCGATGATACCGTCCACGTTCAGCGGCACCACCTCGGCCCCCGCTTCCGTGCAAAGCAGGCACAGGATCGAATGTAAGGGCCGCACCCAGCGCAAAGTGCCCGCCCCCCAGCGCATCGACTTGGGCCATGGGAAATTGCGGATTGCGGCTTCCAGCACCTCGGCCACAATCGCGGCGGCGGGGCGGCCCGGCCGCTCGATCAGCGCGAAATAGACCTGGCCCTTCTTGTCATCGCGCAGTTCCAACTGTTCACGCGAAAGCCCGGTCGAGCGCAGAAAACCTTCGATCGCGGCGGCGGGGGCGGTGGCGGCAGGGCCTTTGCGTTCTTCGCGCAAGGTGGGGCTTTCGGCACTCAGCCCTTCAATGGCCAGCGTCAGGCGGCGCGGCGTGGAAAAGGTCCCTGCCGAAGCATAGGTAAGGCCCGCGTTCACCAAACCGTCGGTGACGAGCTTTTTAAGGTCTTCACGCGCCCGCGCTTGCATCCGGGCCGGGATTTCTTCGGAAAAGAGTTCGATCAGAAGCTCGGGCATGTCACTTCTCCGCATTCGCATTCAGCTGGTGCCAGGCGTAGGCGCGACCATCGGGATAAAGCGCCACCACCCGGTCGACATCGGGGCTGATATTGGACACCGACAAAAAGGCGACCGCCCTGCCCGCCTCAAGATCGCGGCTGATTTGCCCGGCATCGAAGCAGTCGAACCAGCTTGGGCCGATAAGCGGCGTGGGCTGTTCGTAAATCTCAAAACTTTCGGTGGCCATGGCAATGCCGACGGGCGTGGTGAAACAGGCGCGATAGCGCAGCGGCGACGAGGTGGCGTCGATGCCCTGAAACCCCGCCGTCATGATCTGCTCTGGCTGCCCGGTCGCAAGGGCGGTCAGGCGGATTTCTGCACCGGGGGCCGCGGCGGGCACTGTGTCGTAATAGGCATAGACCTGAAAGTAATAGACCGCCGCTCCGGTCAGAAGTGCCGATACTACCAAGATGATCCCTACCGTCTTGCCGTTCACGCTGCCGCCCCGCCAGCTTCGGTTTGCACGAACGCATCGGCGCAAGCCTTGGCCAGCGCGCGCACCCGCCCGATATAGGCTTGCCGTTCGGTCACCGATATCACGCCGCGTGCGTCCAGCAGGTTGAAGAGGTGGCTGGCCTTGATGCACTGATCGTAGGCGGGGTGCGCCATGATGATGCGGCGGCCGGCCGTGTCTTCGGCGGGGGCGGCAAGGATGCGCGCACATTCGGCCTCGGCATCCTCAAAATGCTGCAAAAGCATCGCGGTATCGGCCTGATCGAAGTTCCAGCGCGAATATTCCTGCTCTGTCTGCTTGAAAACATCGCTGTATTTCAGCGCGATCGGGGCATCGGGGTCGTTGAAGGGCATGTCCATCACATGATCTATGCCCAGCACATACATCGCCAGCCGTTCCAACCCATAGGTCAACTCGCCCGCGACGGGGTGACAGTCGTGCCCCCCAACCTGCTGGAAATAGGTGAACTGGCTAACTTCCATGCCGTCACACCAAACCTCCCACCCAAGGCCCCAAGCGCCCAAGGTCGGGCTTTCCCAATCGTCCTCGACAAAGCGCACGTCATGCAGCGCAAGGTCGATGCCGATCGCCTCGAGACTGCCAAGGTAAAGCGCCTGAAGGTCTGGTGGCGACGGTTTGATCAGCACTTGATACTGGTAATAGTGCTGCAAGCGGTTGGGGTTTTCACCGTAGCGCCCATCGGTCGGGCGGCGCGAGGGCTGCACATAGGCCGCCGCCCATGGCCGCGTGCCAAGCGCGCGCAGCGTGGTCGCGGGGTGAAATGTTCCCGCCCCCACCTCCATGTCATAGGGCTGCAACACGGCGCAGCCCTTCGAGGCCCAATAATTCATGAGCCTGAGGATAATTTCCTGAAACGAGCGCGGCGTGGTCTGCGGCATTGGGGAACCTCGCGGGGCAAAAGCGCCTCTTCCTTATGCAGACCCTGCGCAAGGGTCAATCGCAAGCGACCACGGGCAGCAGGATTTTGAGGGTGACGCCGCCGTACATCCTGCTAATTTGGCCAAACGCGTAGGGGTCGCGTCAAGGGATCAGGGGTTTAAGGCGAATGTTTTTACGGCATTGGATGCTGGCGTTGGCAATTTTTGTGGTGAGCATTGCAGGTGCTGCAAGGGCTGAGCCCAGTTGGGTGCAGATCGAGGCCAAGCCCACGCAGGCTGAAGCCGAGGCACGGGCCGCGGCCTGGGCCACGACCTTTCCAAATGTTGGGGGCTTTGTCCTTGGCTCCGGCTGGTATGCCGTGGCGCTTGGGCCATTCAGCCAGCCCGAAGCGGTGGCGCAGGCCGAACTGCTGCGCGGCGAGGGTTTGATTCCCGCGGATGCTTTCGTGGCCGATGAAGAACGCTTTCGCGGCCGCTTCTGGCCCGCAAGTGCCAGTGCCGCGCCCCCTGTTGCCATAGCCCCGATCAACCCCGGCCAGCCCGGCGAAAACATCGCTGAAGCAAGGGCTTCGGAAAACCTGCTTAGCGCGGGCGAGCGGATGGCCTTGCAAGAGGCGCTGCAATGGCAGGGCTATTACACCGCGGGCATCGACGGCGCGTTCGGCCCCGGCACCCGCGGCTCGATGGCCGCGTGGCAGGCGGCGATTGGCGCCGAGCAGACGGGCATTCTGACCTCGGCGCAGCGCGCCGACCTTTTGGCGCGTACCGAAGGCGAGCGCGCGGCCCTTGGCCTGGCCGAAGTGCGCGATGACGAGGCCGCGATTTCGATCGTGATGCCAACCGCGATGGTAAAGTTCGAACGCTACGAACCACCCTTCGCGGTTTACAGTGCGCGCGACGGATCGGGTGTGCAGGTGCTGCTGATCTCGCAACCGGGCGACCAGACCGCGCTGTTCACGCTTTATGACATCATGCAGAGCTTCGAGATCGTGCCGCTGCAAGGCGCGCGCGAGCGCAGCGCAAGCCGTTTT
>NZ_JBFHIA010000076.1:0-12308 GCF_041596715.1 Phaeovulum sp. | reverse complement strand
GGTGTTTTTGGCACCGATGGCAGGGATCACCGATCTGCCGTTTCGCAGGTTGGTAGCACGGTTTGGCGCGGGGCTCGTGGTTAGCGAAATGGTTGCCTCGGGCGAAATGCTGACCGCGCGGCCCTCGGTGCGTGCGAAGGCGCGGGTCGATCTGGGGATCGGCGATGGCATGACATCGGTGCAACTCGCGGGGCGCGAGGCGGCACCCCTGGCCGAAGCGGCGCGGATGGTGGCTGACATGGGCGCGCAGATCATCGACATCAACATGGGATGCCCTGCAAAGAAAGTGACCGGCGGGCTTTCCGGCTCGGCGCTGATGCGCGTGCCCGACCATGCGCTGCGGCTGATCGAAGCGGTCGTGGCGGCGGTTTCGGTGCCTGTCACGCTGAAAATGCGGCTTGGCTGGGACGATGGCTGCATGAACGCGCCCGATATTGCGCGCCGCGCCGAGGCGGCAGGTGTGGCGATGGTCTGCGTGCATGGGCGCACCCGGATGCAGTTCTACACCGGCGCGGCAGATTGGGCGGCGATTGCCCCGGTCAAGGCGGCGGTTACCGTGCCGGTCGTGGCAAATGGCGATATCGTCGATAGCGCATCGGCCCGTGCGGCGCTTGCGGCGTCGGGGGCGGATGCGGTGATGGTGGGCCGTGGCGCGCGCGGGCGGCCTTGGGCGCTGGCCGAAATCGCCCATGCCTTGGGCCACGGGGCGGCATCGAAACCGCCTGAAGGCGAGGCACTTTCTGACATGATTTCTGAACATTACGAGGCGATGCTCGACTTCTACGGGGTCGAGGTTGGCCGCCGCCACGCGCGTAAGCACCTCGGCTGGTATGCCGAGGTCGCCTGCGCGCCCATGCGTCGAGAGATGATGCTGGCGGATACCCCAGCGGCAACGCTTGCCCTGATCCGCGCCGCGTTTGCCTCGGGCGAAAGGGTGGCGGCATGAGCGAACTTCCGGCCCCCGGCATCATCTGGGCCAGCTTGCCCTCGCCGGCGTTGCTGATCGACGGCACCGATCATGTGTTGGAGGTGAACCCCGCCGCGGAGTTGTTTCTGAACATCTCGGCTCGCGCGCTCAAGGGCTCGGCTATGGGCGAGCGGATATCCATCGACGCGCCGATGGCAGAGATACTGGCGCGCGTTCGCGCAGGGCGCGCGGCGCTTTTTATCAACGACGTTGTTGTTGGCACCTCTGAACGCGCGTCGGTGCTGTGCAATCTTCAGTTGGCGCCCTTGGGCGAAGACCCCGATACGGTGCTGCTGCTTATCAACCCGCGCGAACTGGCCGACCGGCTAGAGCGCGCCTCGCAGGTGAAATCGGCGGCGCGTTCGGCGGTGGGCATGGCCGAGATGCTGGCGCATGAGATCAAGAACCCGCTGGCGGGCATTTCAGGTGCGGCGCAACTGCTAAGCATGGGGCTGCGCGGCGAAGACCTGGAACTGACCGATCTGATCGTCGCCGAAACCCGCCGCGTGGTGAAACTGCTTGAGCAGGTTGAACAATTCGGCGATGTCCGCCCCCCCGAGCTGAAGGCGGTCAACATCCATGACGTGCTTGACCGCGCGCGCCGCTCGGCCGTGGTGGGATTTGCCGCGCATATGAGCGTGATCGAGGATTATGACCCCTCTTTGCCGCTGGCATTGGGTGATGCCGACCAGTTGACGCAAGTATTCCTGAACCTGCTCAAGAACGCCGCAGAAGCTGCCAAGGGCGGGCGTGGAACGATCCGCTTGCGCAGCTTTTATGACCGTTCCTTGCGGTTGCGCCGTGCCGATGGGTCGGGTTCGGCGCTGCCCTTGCAGGTAGAGGTCATTGACGACGGCCCCGGTATTCCGCCCGCCATCGCCGCGGAAATCTTTGAGCCCTTCGTTTCGGGGCGCGAAAACGGCACCGGGCTTGGCTTGGCGCTGGTTTCGAAAATCCTGTCGCAAAACGGTGGCTGGATTGGGGTTGAATCACAACCTGGACGCACCGTGTTTCGGGTCTCGCTGGCGGTGGCGCCAAAACATCTGGAGAATACGTGATGGACGGCACCGTTCTTGTAGCCGACGACGATCGCACCATTCGCACTGTGCTGACGCAGGCGTTGACCCGTGCCGGGTGCCGGGTTCACGCAACCTCGAGCATGACGACGTTGCTGCGATGGGTCGAAGAGGGCAAGGGTGATCTGGTCATTTCCGATGTGGTCATGCCCGATGGCAACGGGCTAGAGGCGCTGCCCAAGATCAGCGCGATGCGGCCCGGCCTGCCGGTGATCGTGATCTCGGCGCAAAACACCATCATGACCGCGGTCAAGGCGGCCGAGGCCGATGCCTATGACTATTTGCCCAAGCCCTTCGATCTGCCCGATCTGATGAAGCGCGCAGCGCGTGCGCTGGAACGGCGCGCCCGTGCCAAGCCCGCCCGCAGTGGCGCTGCATCCGAAGAAACCTCGGATCTGCCGTTGGTGGGGCGCACCCCGGCGATGCAGGCGCTTTACCGGCTGGTGGCGCGGGTGATGAACGCTGACCTCGCTGTGCTGATTGTCGGCGAGTCGGGCACAGGTAAGTCGCTGATCGCGCGGGCTATCCACGATTTTTCCGACCGCCGCACGCTGCCCTTCGTGGTGGCGCAAGCTTCTGATTTTGCAAGCACCGATGGCCCCTCGTCGCTGCTGGCGCGGGTGCGCGGCGGCAGTTTGGTATTCGACGAGGTTTCTGATTTCGACGATGAGGCGCAGGCGCGGCTGGTGCGGATGCTTGACGCGCTGCCCGATCCCGCCCCTCGCATCATGGCGACCTCGCAAAGCGACCTTGCGACACCGCTTGATGCCGGGAAGTTTCGGCAAGATCTCTATTACCGCCTTGCCGGTGTTACGCTTTCGGTGCCGAGCTTGCGTGAACGGGTCGAGGATATTCCGCTATTGGTAGACCACTTTCTGGCGCGCGCCGAAGTTTCGGGCGCACCGCGCCGCAGGCTTTCGCCCGAGGCTTTGGCGCTGGTGCGCGCCTATAGCTGGCCCGGCAACGTGCGCCAGCTTGAAAACAGCCTGCGGCGACTGGTGTTTACCGCAACTGAAGACGAGATTGGGCGCACAGAGGTTGAGGCGGTGTTGGGCGCTCAGCCCTCGGCAGAACCACTGCGCGCAGGTGCTGTAGGCGAAAGCGAAAAGCTTTCAGCCTCGGTCGCCCGCCATCTACGCCGATACTTCGATCTGCACGGCGGCGCTTTACCCGCGCCGGGGCTTTATGACAGGATATTGCGTGAAGTCGAAGCGCCTCTGCTAGAGATTGCGCTTGATGCGACAGGGGGCAATCAGGCGCGTTGTGCCGATTTGCTGGGCATCAACCGAAATACGCTGCGCAAGAAGATCACGGATCTGGATATTCAGGTGACACGCCGCCGCAAGCTGATGTAAAGTTGCAACAGGCCAGCGTGACAATTCCGCACAAAGGAATCGTTCGCGTATTACACGGCCGGGGGGCAGCGCTTGCAGGAAGCGACGGAACGTACAACCTGGGACTGGCTAAGCCGTCTGCGGCACCAAAAGCGCGTGCAGAATGCAGCGACGCTTGGCCTGACCGTGCTTGGCCCTGTTTTGGCCGCGACGACCTATCTGGCAATGGGTCCATTGCAGCAGGGCGGCGGCTCGATATCGCTGCGGCTCGTGCTTTTGGCGGACTTTGTCTACTTGCTGGTGCTGTCGGGCCTTGTGCTGATGGCATTGATGCGCGTGGTTGCCGCCCGCCGCGCGCGATCGGCGGGTTCGAAGTTGCACCTGCGTCTGACGGGGGTTTTCGCGGGCGTGGCCTTGGGGCCGACCGTGCTGGTTGCCGTATTTGGCGTATTGACCATCAACATCGGCCTCGAGGGTTGGTTTTCGGACCGTGTGCGGCAGGTGGTTTCAACCTCGCTTGCTGCCGCCGAAGCCTACCGCGATGAACACCGCCGCGATCTTGCAACCGATGCCGAGGCTTTGGCGCAGTTTCTTATCAACCGCCGCGCCGCGACCACCTTTTTCACCGAGGGCGATCTGCGCGAGGCGCTGGGGGCGGGGCAGCCACTGATTCAGCGCGGTCTGCGCGAGGCTTTCGTGATCGACGGTTCGGGCGAAATACGTGCGCGCGGCGATCGCAGCTATTTGTTCGATTTCGAAAAACCCGACCCCGAGCTGATCGAAGAAGCGCAACTGGGCGAGCCGGTTCTGATTGAAGACTGGGCCAACAACGAGTTCCGCGCGCTGCTGCGCTTGGACGGGTTTGTAGACCGATACCTTTACATATCGCGCATTGTCGATGGCGAAATCCTGAGCCTTCTGGATGAAACGCGCGCCACGGTTGGTCTTTACCAGCAACTGGAGGCAACGCGTGGGCGGCTGCTGTTTGAGTTTGGCCTTGTGTATACCGGCTTCGCGCTGATCTTGATTCTGGCAACGATCTGGCTGGGCCTGTGGTTTGCCGAACGCCTCTCGCGCCCGATCGGGCAACTGGCCGAGGCCGCCGAGGCGGTGGGTGAGGGCGATTTCGACGCGCGTGTGACCGAAGCGCCGGGCGACGATGAAATTGCGCTGCTTGGCCGCGTGTTCAACCGCATGACGCGCCAACTTAAGGGCCAGCGCGCCGCGCTTGTTGAAAACCACCGCGAGACGGAAGAGCGGCGGCGGTTATTTGATTCGGTACTTTCGTCTGTCACCTCGGGGGTGGTCGGGCTTGATGCCGAGGGCGATGTCGATTTCCTCAACCGCGCAGCGGCGCGGATGTTGGCGCTTGAGACGCGCTCCGACCATGATCGTCCGTTGGCCGAACTCGTGCCAGAGTTTGCGCCGCTGCTGACGCGCTTGCGCGAAAGCCTTGCCGAAGTGGTGCAGGAAGAGGTCAGGCTTAGCCGGGGCGGGCGGTTGGAAAGCCTGCTGGTGCGCATGGCGGTGCGGCGCGGCAGCGAAGGCGCGCTAGAAGGTTATGTGGTGGCCTTTGACGATGTGACAGAGCTGGTCTCGGCGCAGCGTCTGGCGGCTTGGGGCGATGTGGCGCGCCGGATCGCGCATGAAATCAAGAACCCGCTGACGCCTATCCAGCTTTCGGCGGAACGGTTACGGCGCAAGTTTACGCCGCTGGTGCAGGGCGACGATGCCGACGTTTTGGAACAGTTGACCGGCGTGATCATTCGCCAGACCAACGATCTGCGCCGGATCGTTGACGAGTTTTCGCGCTTTGCGCGTATGCCAGAGCCTGACCGGCGCGACCATGATCTGGCCAAACTGGTGCGTGACGCAGTGCTGTTGCAGCAAGATGCGCTGCATGGGGCGGAATTGGTGGCCAATCTGCCCGAAGTGCCGGTAGTGGTCGAACTGGATGCGACAATGATTTCCCAAGCGCTCACCAATCTTATCAAGAACGCCGGGGAAGCCATTGAAAGCATGACAGAACGCGGCGCGCCCAAAGACTGGAAGCCGGAAGTGCGGCTGGATATGCGCGCGGCACCCGATGCCGTGGTCATCACCATTGCCGACAACGGCCCCGGCCTGCCGCCCGACCGTGCGCGGCTGTTTGAGCCCTACGTGACCACCCGCGCAAAGGGTACCGGCCTTGGCCTGCCCATCGTCAAGAAGATCATCGAAGAGCACGGCGGCACGCTAAGCCTGACCGACGCCCCCGCCTTTGTTCCCGGCGCGCATCAAGGCGCGCTGGCCGAAATTCGCCTGCCACGCGCGCGTGCGCAGGCATCCCGAGCGATCAAGGAGAGGGCGCATGACGCCCCGATAGGACCGAAATGACCGACATTCTGATTGTTGACGACGAACGTGACATTCGCGAACTAATCGCCGAGATCCTGCGCGACGAAGGCTTTGCGACGCGCATGGCCGCCAATTCGGATGAATGTATGGCCGAGATCAACGCCGAACCACCGGCGCTGATGATCCTCGACATCTGGCTGAAAGACAGTCGGATGGACGGGATCGACATTCTCACCCGCGTTAAACGCGACAATCCCGATGTGCCGGTGGTCATCATTTCCGGCCACGGCAATATCGAAATCGCGGTCGCGGCGATCAAGCAAGGTGCCTATGATTTTATCGAAAAGCCGTTCAATATCGACCAGTTGCTGGTGGTGGTCAGCCGTGCGATGGAAACCTCGCGGCTGCGGCGCGAAAATAACAGCCTGCGCAAACGCGAAACCAACGCGGCCGAGATGCTTGGCGCATCGGGCGCGTTCCGCAAGCTACGCGAGCAACTCGACAAGGTAACCAAGTCGAATGGCCGGGTGATGCTGACCGGCGCGCCCGGATCGGGCAAAGAGGTGGCGGCACGCTATATTCACGCACATTCTGCGCGCTCTGGCGGACCGTTTATCACCGTGACTTCGGCATCCATTGCCCCCGATCACATGGAAGAGGTGCTGTTTGGGCGCGAGACGCCCGATCGTGGGGTAGAGCAGGGGTTGCTAGAGCAGGCGCACGGTGGGGTGATCTACTTTGACGAAGTGGGCGACATGCCGCTTGGCACGCAATCCAAGATATTGCGGGTGCTGACCGAGCAGCAGTTCGCGCGCGCGGGCGGCACCGACAAGGTGCGCGTCGATTTGCGGGTTATTTCCTCGACCACCCGTGATCTGCCAAGCGAAATCGCTGCCGGTCGGTTTCGGCAAGAGCTTTACGACCGCTTGAACGTAGTGCCCATTGCGGTACCGGCGCTGGCCGAGCGGCGCGAGGATATTCCGCTGCTGGCGCGGCACTTCATCGAAATGTTCAACCGCGTACAGGGCCTGACGCTGCGCCCGCTTTCCGATGAAGCGGCGGCGATGCTGCAAACCATGGAATGGCCCGGCAACATTCGCCAATTGCGCAATATCATCGAGCGAGTGCTGATTTTGGGCGAGGGGGCCGACCCGATCGAGGCGCGCGAATTGCCCGGCCAGACCAGCGTTCCCGATGAAGGGCGCGTGGTGCTGGGGGGCGCCTTGGCGGCGCTGCCGCTGCGTGAGGCGCGCGAATTGTTCGAGCGTGAATACCTGCTGATCCAGATCAACCGCTTTGGCGGCAACATCAGCCGCACCGCAGCCTTTGTCGGGATGGAGCGCAGCGCGTTGCACCGCAAGCTGAAATCGCTGGGCGTTGTCACCTCGGCCAAGCCGGGTGGTCGGGTTGCGCATTTCGATGATGACGACCTTGATGAAGGCGATCTTGACGTCGATTGATGCCGCATCGGCGGGCGGCGTTGTGGCCGCCAATTGGGTTCAGTTGACCATGCACGGCGGGCAGGCCTATGAAGGTGCACGCGAGGGCGCAGGCGGAGCGAAAGCATGAAGGTTATCATCTGCGGCGCGGGGCAGGTTGGCTGGCAGATTGCGCGCCACCTTTCGGGCGAGCGTAACGACGTGACGGTGGTTGACGTGAACCCCGAGCTTGTGCGCCGCGCCACTGACACGCTGGATGTGCAAGGGGTGGTGGGCTTTGCCTCTTACCCCGATGTGCTTGAACGCGCGGGTGCGCGCGATTGCGACCTGATAATTGCTGCGACCCATTCTGACGAAGTGAACATGGTCACCTGTCAGGTCGCCCATTCGGTCTTTGGCATCACACGCAAGATCGCGCGGCTGCGCGCGCAAAGCTATATGGCTTCGCTTTACGCCGACCTTTACCGGCGTGACCATTTGCCGATCGACGTGATCATCAGCCCCGAGCGCGAAGTGGCCGAGGCGGCCTTGCAGCGGCTTTCTGCGCCATCAACCTTCGACACCGAAAGTTTCATGGACGGCAAGGCGCAGTTGCTGGGCATCGCGCTTGGCGAAGATTGCCCGGTGCTCAACACCTCGCTCAGGCAATTGACCGACCTGTTCTCGACCCTGCGGGCGATTGTCGTTGGGGTGCGCCGCAAGGGGCGGCTGTTTGCACCGGACCCGGGTGATCAGTTGTTTGCGGGTGACCAGATTTATGTGTTCAGCCATATCGACGACGTGAACCGCACGCTCGATATCTTTGGAAAATCTACGAAAAAGCAGGAACGTATTGTTATCGTCGGGGGCGGCAACGTTGGCCTTGCGGTGGCGCAGGCGCTGGAATCGCGCACCGAGAGGGTGCGCGCCAAGGTGATCGAGGTAAGCCGCGCGCGGGCCGAATTGGCTGCGGACGCGCTGAACCGCACGATCGTGCTGAACGGCGACGGGCTGAGCCTTGAGTTGCTTGACGAGGCCGAAGTGGCGCGCGCCGATGCCATTTTGGCGGTGACAGATGATGACAAAACCAACATCCTTGTCGCCGTGCGCGCCAAGCAGATCGGTTGCCCGATGGCGATTACCTTGGTGAACGATCCGACCATCGTGCCGCTGCTGTCTGCGCTTGATATCGACGCCTATATCAACCCGCGCGCCACAACGGTTTCGTCGATCCTGCGCCATATCCGGCACGGGCGGGTGCGCGCGATCTATTCAATCGGCGATGCCGAGGCCGAAGTGATCGAGGCGCAGGTGCTTTCCACCTCGCCGTTGACGGGGCGGTTCATCCGCGAAATCGAGTTTCCCGAGGGTGTGTTGGTCGGGGCGTTGATGAAGCGCGGCGCAGTGCTGAAACCCGTGGGCGACATGCGGGTGGAAGAGGGTGACGTGATCGCGCTCTTTGCGCTTGCCAAGGACGTGCCCGAGGTGGAGCGGCTGCTCCAGGTTTCCATAGATTTCTTCTGATGCACCGCATCCGCGCCCTGCCGCTGTTTGTGCTGCTGATGGCCATCGGCGCGGCGGCGATGCTTGTGCCGGCTTCACATGCGCTGGCGCTGAGCAATTTCCGCGTATCGCGCGCCTTCGCCTATTCCTTTTTGCTGTTTGCGATATTTACAGGCTTTCTGGCGCTGGCCAGCGCCGCCGCGCGGCCTGCAAACCACTCGCGCGCGCATCTTCTGACCATGCTTGCCGCCTTCACCGTTCTGCCCCTGATGCTGGCCGTCCCTTTTGCCGAGGCCTTGCCAAGCACCAGCCTGTTCGATGCGTGGTGGGAAATGGTTTCGTCAATGACCACCACGGGGGCCACGCTTTATTCCGCCGCTGATCTGCCCCCAAGCCTGCATCTTTGGCGCGGCATGGTGGCGTGGATGGGTGGCTATTTCGTGCTGGTGATGGCGATCTCGGTGCTGGCGCCGCTGCGATTGGGTGGGTTCGAGGTGTTTTTTGCAGGCGACCCCGGAGCCAGAGCTGCCGCAGACACCGTTGCCGATTCTCGCGCGCGTATCGTGCGTGCAGCACAGGTATTGGCACCCGCGTGGCTTGGGCTGACCTTGGCGCTGTGGGTGGGCTTGCTGATCGCGGGCGATACGCCGCTGGTGGCGCTGATCCATGCGATGTCAACGCTTTCGACTTCGGGGATCACGTCTTTGCCAAGTTTTTCCACCGCGGCTTCGGGAATCGGTGGGGAGATGCTGATTTTCGTGTTTTTGCTGCTGGCCCTTTCGCGGCGGCTTTGGCCGGGCGCACGCGAACTGCGCGTCGCAGTGCGGCTGGATCAGGATCCCGAGCTTCGGCTTGCCGCCGTGGCTGTGGCGGCGGTCGCCATTTCGCTTTTCTTGCGGCACTGGCTGGTTACCTACGAGGTCGCCTTTCTCGCCGATGCCAGAAGGCTTGCGGCGGCACTTTGGGGCGCGGTGTTCACCTCGCTGTCTTTTCTGACGACGACAGGTTTTGAATCCACGGGTTGGATCGCTGCGCGCACGTGGTCGGGGTTGGATGCGCCGGGCTTGCTGCTTGGCGGGCTTGCGATCTTTGGCGGCGGCGTTGCGACGACTGCGGGCGGGGTCAAGTTGCTGCGTGTCTACGCGCTGTTGCGCCACGGCGAGCGCGAACTGCAGCGCTTGGTTCACCCGTCGTCGCTGGGCGGCGGCGGAATGGGCGCGCGGCGGCTGCGGCGAGAAGGGGCCTATATCGCCTGGGTGTTCTTCATGCTGTTCGCAATGTCGATCGGGGCAACGATGATGGCGCTTTCGGCGGCCGGGTTAAGCTTCGAGCCCGCCACGATGCTGTCGATCTCTGCGCTTTCCAACACCGGGCCGCTGGCGGCGTTTTCCGGGCCGGGCGGCGAGGCCTGGGCCAATCTTGGCAGCGCGGCCAAGCTGGTGCTTGTGGCGGCGATGGTGCTGGGGCGGCTTGAAACATTGGCGCTGATCGCGCTTTTCAACCCCGAGTTCTGGCGTCGCTGAGGCTTTGGCGTGACAGCGCAGAGGCGCGAACAAAATGGGGGTAGAATCTCGCCCGGTCTTTCGCATACTTTGCGCTCAGGCCTCGGGAAGGTTGAACCGTAGGGCGCAAAACAAAAACAAAGGCTCAAGACAATGGCTGCCGATAAACAAAATCTGCAAGACGCCTTCCTGAACCATGTCCGCAAGACAAAGGTTCCGGTCACGATCTTTCTGATCAATGGCGTCAAACTTCAGGGCGTGATTACCTGGTTCGACAACTTCTGCGTGTTGCTGCGTCGCGACGGGCAGAGCCAACTGGTCTACAAACACGCAATTTCCACCATTATGCCGGGGGCACCGATTAGCCTCTATGAGGGCGAAGACTGAGCGAACTTCACACATCGAAAGCCGCACCCTCTCGTGCTTGGGTGCTGCATATCGACCGCAAGGATGCGCGCGCCGCCCGGCGATTGCCCGAGCATGGGCTGGCCGAAGCGGTGGCGCTTGCGCATGCCTTGCCGCAGATCGAGGTGGTCGGCGCTGAAGTCGTCCGACTGGGCAAGCCTGCACCGGGGATGCTGTTCGGCTCGGGCAAGCTTGCCGAGTTGAAGGCGCGGTTGGCCGCGGCCGAGGTTGACCTTGTGCTGGTCGATGGCGCAGTCAGCCCCGTGCAGCAACGCAATCTGGAAAAGGCGTGGAACGTCAAGCTGTTGGATCGCACAGGGCTGATCCTTGAAATCTTTGCCGACCGCGCGCGCACGCGTGAAGGTGTGATGCAGGTCGAACTGGCGGCGCTGAGCTATCAGCGCACCCGTCTGGTGCGGGCATGGACTCACCTTGAACGCCAGCGCGGCGGCTTCGGCTTTGTCGGTGGACCCGGCGAAACCCAGATCGAGACCGACCGGCGCGCCATTGACGACCAGATCATCCGCATCAAGCGCCAGTTGGAAAAGGTGGTGAAAACGCGCGAACTGCACCGCGCCGCGCGTCGCCGTGTGCCGTTTCCGCTGATTGCGCTGGTGGGCTATACCAACGCGGGCAAGTCAACGCTGTTCAACCGTCTGACCGGTGCCGAGGTGATGGCAAAAGACATGCTGTTCGCCACGCTTGATCCGACCATGCGCGGGCTTGTGCTGCCTTCGGGGCAGAAGGTGATCTTGTCGGATACGGTGGGGTTCATTTCGGATCTGCCGCATGAGTTGGTTGCCGCCTTCCGCGCAACGCTGGAAGAGGTGCTCGAGGCCGATCTGATTCTGCATGTGCGCGACATCTCGCACCCTGAAACCGAAGAACAGGCCGCCGACGTGGGCGAGATTCTCGAAACGCTCGGGGTCGATGACGACGTGGCGCTGATCGAAGTCTGGAACAAGATTGACAGCTTGCGCCCCGAAACGCGCGACGCGCTTTTGGTGCAAGACGCACGGCGCGGCGATGTGCAGGCGGTTTCGGCGCTGACGGGCGATGGCCTGCCCGCGCTACTGGCCGCAATCGAGGCACAAATCGGCGCGGCCACCAGCGAGGAAACACTGACCCTGACCCATGCCGATGGCCGCCGCCGGGCTTGGCTGCACAATGCCGGGGTGGTGGTCGAAGAACGTCAGGACGAAGCAGGCAGCACATTCTTGTTGCGCTGGACCGCGCGGCAAAAAGCCGATTTCGCAGCACTCTGACCTCGCGTTACGCGCTGCGGCTTTTCCAGACCGCGCGTGGTAGCGCCAGCCATACAGAGTCGCACCATTCATCGCCCCATTGCACGGTGCGCTCTTCCCGGTGGGTCTCGGAAAAGCCTAGGGCGCCAAGCAGATGCAGGCAGCGCGCATTACGCGGGTCTGCGTCGGCAGTAAGTGCGGCAATCGGATGGCAGGCAAAAAGATGGTCGATAACCGCAGAAAGCGCCTCGCGCGCAAGGCCCTTGCCCCAATGGTCAGGGTGCAGGATGAAGCCGATCTCGGGCAGCCTCCATGCGCCAACCTTGCCGATGACCGCGCCGTCGTGTTCGACCACGAACTCATCTGACGCCTCGGCGCGCTGCATGGCGGCAAGCGTGGCCTCGGTTTGCGCAAGGTTTTCATGCGCCGGGCGTGACCAATAGCGCATCGCGCGGGGCTCGCCAAAAACCCGGTGCAGCGCTTCAAGATCGCTTGCCTGCGCGCGCCGTAGCACCAGCCGGG
>NZ_JBFHIA010000075.1:0-12313 GCF_041596715.1 Phaeovulum sp. | reverse complement strand
TTTGTCTTGGGCTATGTGCTGACGCTGGCGCTGGTCTTGGTCATCCTGCTGGCGCTGGCCACAGTGGTGGTGGTGCCGATTGCGCTGGCGTTTCTTCCGCCAAGCCAACTGCAAGGCTGGCTGTTGTCGGAACTGCCGTGGGGCGCAACCTTCTTGCTGGTGCTGAGCGCGCTTGCAATGCTCTACTACTTCGGCCCGTCAGCGGCTGGGCGGCGCGATCGCTGGGTTGCGCCCGGCGCGGTGCTGGCGGCCTTGACGTGGTCGGGGGCGTCGCTTGCCTTTTCTTTCTACCTCACCAATTTCGGGGCCTATAACCGCATCTATGGCTCGCTTGGCGCGGTTATTGCGCTAATGATGTGGTTTTATATCTCGGCCTATGCGGTCTTGCTGGGTGCCGCACTGAACGCAGAACTGTCAAAGCGTCAGTAATCGCGCTCGAAATAGATACCAAGCCCGCTGCTGCCATCGGCGGCAAGAGAGCCGCGCGCGGCAAGGCTTGGCGTGATGTCGAGGTTCAGATTCACCGAAGTCTCGCCATCAGCGCCGATGGAGATATCGGTATAAATGTTGTCGGAAAGATATTTTCCGACTTTCAGGGTAGCGTCACCCTCGGCGTCGGTTGCAAGGTCCAGATCGTCCAGCCCGAACATCGAGCGCAATCTGCCCAACAGGCCCTCGCCGCCGCTTCCTGTCAGTTGTGCCACGGCCTGTGCCATCTGCGCCGCCTGAATTGGCGAGAGCGTCGAGATATCGCGCGCAAAGAGCAACTGCGCCAGCACCTCATCTTCGGGCAGGCTGGGGACAGAGCTAAGAGAAAGCTCCAGCGCATCTGCCGGGCCCTCAAGCGTGATCAGCGCGGTGATGTCATCTTGCACGCTGGTCGCCACGAACTGCAACCAAGGGCTGAGCGCCCCTTGCAGACGCACTTGCCCGGATGTCAGCGCAAAACGTTTCCCCAGCAGATCAAGCCGCCCGCGCACCAGTTCGAACCGGCCAATCGGTAGCACATCGGCCGTTGTGCCGCGCAGTTGCAGACTGCCGCCCAGTTCCGCGTCAAGCCCGCGGCCACGCACAAAGATGCGCCGCGGTGCCGAAACAGTAATGTCGAGCCCGTAGGCCACGCCCTGTGCGGCTTGGTCGCCATTGCCATCGGCATCCGCGCGCCGAAGCGTTGCCATAACCGCCCCGGGTGCCCCGATATGCGCAATGTCAGGCAGCGCCAAGGCGCCGCTCGTCTCGGGTACGCGCAGCTCTGTCTCGGCCAGAACCACGTTGCCCGAAATGACCGCACCGCCCGTCAGCGCGCCGCTGATATTCAGCGCGCCATCAATCTGCGTCGAGAATAGCTGCGGATCGCGCAGCGGCACATTCGCCAAGCTTAGCGACAGATCGGTCGCATAGGGCGCGGTCAGCGAAATCGGCCCGCTGATCCGCATACTTCCACCCTCGATCTGGCCCGTTGCTAGCACATCGACACGCCCACCCGCGATTTCTGCGCCCAGCGTGATGCCCTGCATCGAAAGCCCAAAGGTGGGGTCAGCCAGCGCCAGCGCCGTGCTGCTGATCCGCCCCGACAGCGCGCCAAGGCTTGGCGCGCCTTCAAGGCGCAAGTCAAAGGCAAGCGGCCCTTGCAGGCTACGCGGGCGAACCATGCTATCGAAAAGCGCAGCCTCTGCCCGGCCCGTCAACGCCAGATCAACGCTAGAGGCATCGTTGGCAATCAACCCGGCAAGCTGGCCTTGCGTGCCACCGGGGCCTGTAAGATCAAGCGTAACTCTGTAACCCTCGTCGCTCATCTGAACCGTGCCCGAGGCCGTGGCGGGCCCGCTGAAGCCCGGCGCAAGCGGAGCAACATCTGCAAGCCTTGCAGACAGGCTGCGCAATCCTGCGGGGTCGGCATCGCCGAGGCTTGCGGTCAGTTGCGCGTTGGAAAGATCGATTGCGCCAAGCGCAAAACCATTGGTGCCTTCGACAAGCTCGCCCTTCAGCGTTGACTCTCCATCAAGCCGGAAGCTGCCATATGCCAAGCCCTCGCCCGTTGCATCAAAGCGCAGAACCCGCGCACCCGGCGCACCGCTGAGGTGGGCATCGGCGGCCAGCCCCCCCAAGATGCCGCGGCCAACAAGGCCAAGATCGGCAACCTCGAAATGCGCGGAGGCGCTGGTCATCTCGGTTTGCAGCAGCGCCTCGCTTTGGATCGAAAAGCCGCGCGCGTTTGCGTCAAGCGCCAGCACCAGCCCCGCCGAGTCTCGATCGACCACCAGCCTTAGCCGCGAGCCGCCTTGCAACAGCGGATCAAGCTCTGCAATCCCGGTGCGCAGTTCTATCCCGAGCAGTGCGGTTTCAAGGTAAAGATCGCCCTGCAAAGGTTCGTACCAGCCCTCGACAACCCCTTCGAGCCGCCCGCCAAGTGCTTGCCCACTAAGGTCAGCAAAGCGCGACAGATCGGGGTGGCTGATTCGCGCCGATGCACTGACCCGTGTCGCATCGTCCACCGAACCGATTTCGCCAGACCCTGAAAGCATTGCGCCGCCCGCGTTCAGGCTAAGCATCGGCAGCACCAGTGCCCCGCCTTTTTGCCACGAAAACTGAATCTGCCCACCAAGCCCATCGACCAGCACCGAGGCCAGCGCGGGGTCTGTAGGTGCAATGCCGCGCGCGGCGAAATCAAATGCACCGCTAATCGCGCTTGCAGCGCCCTGCGCCACGCGCCCCGATCCGGTCAGTTCTATCGCGCTGATTGATTCCTGCCCCTGACGCAGCCCGTTCAGATTGCCCGCAAGCGACCAAGTTTCGCTTTTGGCACGGTCGTAGCCCAGCGTCAGTGCACCATTCGCAACCCATGTCTGCGCCCCGCTCAAGGGCAATAGCACCTCGGCTGCATCCGGCAGGCCAAGCGTCAACTCAAGGTTCGCGCGTTCAGGCATTCCCGATGCCTGAAGGTCAAGCGAACCTTCCAGCGAAAACGCCGCCGCCTGAAGGCTGAGAGTCTGAAGGTTGATCGCGCCTTCACCGCTGCGCTGGCCCTCGGCGACAAGCTGCACATCAGAGCCGAAAAAACCGCGATAATCGGGCGCAAGCAAAGGCGCGATGTCGCCTTTCAAGGTTGCGCTGAAACCGCGCGTTTCGGCATCGAGCATTTTCAGCGCAACACGCCCCGAAACGCGCCGCTTGCGGTCGGTATCCAGTGCAATATCTGCCGAAAACGTGTCGATCGGCCCAGACCCGGCAATTGCCAGCGTCAGCGCCGGGCTGTCTGGTAGGCCAAGCGCGTTAGACACGATGCCGCCAGCGGCCTCGTCAAGAACAAGGTCCAGCAACAGCTCGCGCGTGGCATTGGCAAAGCTTGCCAGAACCGAAAACTTGCCAACCTTGTCGTCGATCCGCTCTGCAATAAACTCTGCGCGGCCTTCCCCGTTTGCCAGGTCAAGCGACCCTTGCACGCGCATCGTCGCCGCTTCGCCCAGTACCTCGGCACCAAGCACCACGCGCGCCGCCAACAGGTTGGTGATGCTGACCGAGACTGGAAGCTCGGGCAACGCAAAAGGCACGGCCTCGGGCGTTGCCGGTGCTGCGGTGCTTTGCGGCAGGCGCACCAATTCGATTTCGTCTGCGGCCAGCTCCGCAATCTCGACTCGGCCCGAAACCAGCGCGCCCCGGTTCCAGCCGATAGCGCCGCCCTGAATCCGCAGCCAGATGCCCGCATCATCCGCAATTGTCAGTTCTGAGAAGGTGGCGCGCGACGAAAGCGCCCCGGCAAAACCTTCGATGCGCACATCACGGCCAGCGCCAGAGAGATTGTCTTCCAGCAAGGCTTGCAAGAACCCGCGGTCACGCTCGGTTTCAGCATCGGTTTGCGCCTGCGCAGGCGTGCCTAGCGCCGCTAGCGAAAGCAGCAGGGAAAGAAGAAGTCGCCGCATCAAAACGCCTGCCCCAGCCCAAGATAGATTTGCAGGCCCTCGCCCGTGCTGCCCGATACGGGCACCGCAAGGTCTAACCGGATGGGGCCAATCGCGGTTGCATATCGTAGCCCCAACCCGGCACCTGCATGCCAGTCGCCGCCACCAAAATCACTCGTCAGGCCCACAAAGCCAAGGTCGTAGAACGCGACGACCCCGATGGTATCGGTTACATCGAAGCGCATTTCCGCCGAAACGGCGGCAAAGGACTGGCCACCGATTGATATCAGATCGCCGTCGCGCAGCACCTCGACACCAAGCGATTGGTAGGGCTGGCCCCGCACCGTGCCGCCGCCGCCAGAATAGAAAAGGTATTCACGCGGCGTTTCGAGAATGTCTGAGCCAAGCACAGACCCCACTTGCGCGCGCCCGGCCAGCACCAGCCTGTCACCCAGCGCGCGATAACCACGCGCTTCGGCCTGCAATTGCGCGCCAGACCCGGTGCCACTGAACCCAAGGAACGGCGTGCCGCCCAGATCAATCCAATAGCCCCTCGTCGGATCGGCGACCGAGTCGCGGCGATCAAGGGTAAAGGTGACGGGCAGCGAAAGCTGGCGGTAGTTGGTGGTGGCGTAGTCATCCGTCACTTCCGATGCGGAAAGCTCTATCGCCGCCGTGCCTGAAAGTTCGGGTGAAAAATAGCGGCTGAGTCCGACGCCGACGGTAAACACCAGCGCGTCGTAATCGACCTCGCTCAACTGCTCCAACTGCGCCAAGGCAAAGGCAGAGGTGTCGGCGTTGTAGGTGGCGGGTCGGTCCAGCCGGATGCTGGCAGTAATATCAGCCTCGCCGTCGCTTGCGCCGATACCCCCGACAATGCCCTCGATCCGCAACCGCTCGCCACCGCCCCAGAGGTTGCGATGAAGCCAAAAGGCGGAAATCTCTGCACCATCTTGCGAGGTGATCTCTGCGCCGAAACCAAAGCGACGTAGTGGCGCCTCAATTACAGAAAGCGTCATGTCGAGCGTGCCATCCGGCCCCGGCACCTCGGATTCGGTCAGCGCCACGCTGCTGAATACGCCGCTTTTCCGCAGCCGCGACTCGACCTGTTCAAGCGTTGCCGGGCTGAACTGTTCGCCCGTGGGAAGGCCCGCGATTTCTTGCAGCCTCTCTGGCCGCAGTCTTTGTGCTCCGGTCGCGTTTAGCGTGCCGAACCGCAGCATTGGCCCGGTGCGCAGCGTTACCGTTGCATCAAGCGTAGCGTCGCGGTGATCGGCGGTGATGCTTTGCGAAGCGACTTCGGCCTTGGCATGGCCAGCGGCGCGCCAGCCTTCGATCGCCGCACCCGCAGCCGCGACGATCTGGCCCGACGCCGCAGGGGCGCCGGGGGCGAAACCTTCCGGCAATTCGGTGCCCGGGGCCAATGGCGCGACGCTGGTGGTGGCAAAGGCAAATTGCGGGCCAGGCGTTACGGTGATGTTCAGTACGTCTACCCGCGCAGGCGCATCGAGGGTTGCGATCGTCGCGGCCTCGCGGCCATCCAGCGTGATGCGGATCGTGCCGCCATAGTAGCCTTGCGCATAAAGCACCGCCAAAAGCCGCGCGTAATCGGCCCGCGCTGCCGCAAGCAGATCTTGCGGTGTAGTGCGCCCGTCGCTTTCGGCCTGACGGGTCAAAGAGGCGGCTTCCAAGGCGCGGGCAAGCGCGCTTTCCGCGCCCGGTGCCTGAAAGTCCAGCCGTTCGAGCGCAGCCGCGGGTTGCCCCGCCAGCGTCAAAGCGCCAGCAAGACAGCAGCCGATTTTACGGAGTGTGGCGGTATTTATCATTGCCCCCCGAGTATGCCTCGATTTGCGTTGAAATGACCAGAGTGCGCTTGAACACGCGCACGTTATTGACGCACGGGTTATGGTTGAATCAATGCCGCCCGCCATTCCTCTAAAAACGCCTGCCGCTTCATTGCATCAAGATAGACGAGCAACCCCGCATCCAGCCGAATTGGCCGCAGATGCGGCTTTGCGGCCAGCGCCGCCGCGTCGATTGGCGGCAGCCCGGCTTCGCTTGCAATCAGCGATCGGCCCTCTGCGCCAAGCAGAAAGTCTAGGAACTGCGCGCCAAGCTCGGGCGCCTTGGCGCTGCGTGGCACCAGTGCTGATCGCAACAAGGTCAGCGTGTGATCTTCCAACTCAATCATCGCCAGCCCTTCGGTTTGGGCAATCCGCGGCGCGGCGTAGCTGCCAAGCACGTTGTAGGCCAGCACCAGCCGCCCTGACTTGAGGTCGGCAATCATCGGCGCGCTTGAATCATATAGCTTTGGCGCAAGGCCCCCCATCACTTCGGCCAGCCGCCAGAATGTGTCGGAAAGCCGCGCGTCTTGGGTGACAAACAGATACCCCGCACCCGAGGTTTCCGGATCGTAGGTGCCGATGCGGCCTTCAAAATGTTCCGGATGGTCGCGCAATAGCTGCGTCAGCTCGCGCCGGGTGCGCGGCGGCGGCGCACCGTCGAGCGTTGATAGCGCCATGATCAGCACCACCGGCTCTTGCGCGAAAGCGAACAGAAGGTCTTGCCAGCGCGCCCATTCCGGCAACGACTGGGTGGCCGACGAATGGATCGGCCGCGCCAGCCCGTCGTTCGCGACTTTCATCTGCAAATCCATCGCCGAGGAAATCAACAGATCATAAACCGCGCCTTCATCGGCAATCGCGGAATAGACCTGCTGGCTGTTGGCCACCGTGTAGCGCAGCGCGATGCCGGGGTTGCGTGCCTGAAACGCCAGAATTACCGGAAGCAAAACTTCGGTGTCGGTCGTGGAAAGCACGGAAAGCATTGCGTGTTCGGCACCGCCAAGGGCGGGAAAGCGCGTATCTTCTTCGATCTCGAAGGCCGATGCAGGTGCTGCAAGCGCCAGTATCAGACCAAAGGCACCCAAAACCGCGCGCATGTGCCGCCCCCCTCGCGTTCTGTCAGTTCAAACCGCCCGCCGTGCGCCGTTGCCACCTCTTCGACGATCGTCAACCCAAGGCCCGAGCCTACTACGTCGCCCACATTGGCACCGCGCGCGAAGCGACGTGTCAGGTCTGGTTGTGCGCCCCCTGAAAGGCCCCGGCCTCGGTCTGCAACCTCGACGCAGGCACCATCGCCTTTGCGCGAAAGCACCAGCGCAATTTCGCTGTCTGGACCGGAGTATTTCACCGCGTTGTCGAGCATGTTGCGCAGCGCCGCTTCAATCAGCAGGCGGTCGCCCATCACCTCGACCGGGTCTGCAATGCCTTCGGTGTAGATCTCCACGTCTTTCAGCCCCGCAACTGGCTGGAAGCCTTGCGCCAACCCCTCGACCAGCCGCGCCAAATCGACCGATTCACGCTCGGGGCGGTCAGAGCGATAGACCACCGTTGCGTGGTCGAGCAATTGGCTTGCGGATCGCGCGCTTTCCTCTACCGCCCGGATCACCGCGCGCAATGTTTCGCGCGCCTCTTCGGTTTCTGCCTTGCGCAACGCGGTTTCGGTGCGCGCGCGCACCGTTGCCAAGGGCGTGCGAATGTGGTGCGCGGCCTCGGCGATGAAGGTTTCGGTCCGCATCAGCCCGGCACGAAGCCGCGCGATAAACCCGTTCAGCGCGTCAACCAAAGGCCGCAGTTCGGCCGGGCTTGGGTGATCGACGCTGCGCAAATCGCTTGGGCCGCGCCGCCCCACCGCCTCGGCCAGCCGGTTGATCGGGCGCAGCACAGAGCCCGCGGTAAGGATTGAAAGCACCGCAGCCAGCGCAAATACCCCAAGCCCGATGCCCGCAGCCTGATTGGCGACCCGTGCGGCAATCGCCGCTTGCCCCGCGCGGGTCTGCGCCACCAGAACCGTAACCGGGGTTGATAGCCTTCCGGCCAGCACCACCCTTTGCATTATGGCCACGCGCACTTCGGTGTCGCGGAATTGCGTTGTGTAGAACACCGGCACCGAAAGCTCGGCAGGGTTGCGCGCGGTCTCGGGCAGCGGCAGATCGTCGTAGCCGGTGATCGTCGTGCCATCTACGGCGATACGGTAGAAAATCCGATCTTCGCTGATCGAACCCAAAATCGAAAACGCCTCGTGCGGCAGATCAACGGTCACGCCCTCTTCGCCGCCGCGCAATTCGTCGGCAACGGCAATCGTCGCGGCCCCCAGCACATCATCGAGCGTTTCTTCTGCGGCAGAGCCTGCGACCGTTCGCACCGCGACGAACAGCGCGACCGCCAGCACCGCTGCCAGCACCAGCAGTTGCAGCATCAGGCGCTCGCGCAGCGAAAGGGCGCTGTTGTCTCTCATGCAGCGGTCAGCCGGTAGCCCATGCCGCGCACCGTATCGATTTGCGCGCCAGAGCCTTCAAGTTTTTTTCGTAACCGCCCGACGTATACCTCGATCGCGTTGTCAGAAACGCTTTCGGCATAGGAAAACAGCCGATCACACAGCTGCGATTTGGAAAAGATCCGATCCGGTGCGGCGAGCAATATTTCAAGCAATCGCAGTTCGCGGTTGCGCAGCTCTCGTGCCTCGCCTGCGACCACCAGTTGCGCGGTCAGCGGGTTGAAAGTGAAGCCCGCGAATCGCTGCACGGTCTCGGTTGCGCCGCCCCTGCGGCGCAAAACCGCACGACATCTGGCCTCAAGCTCTGCAAAATCGAAGGGCTTTGTCAGATAATCGTCAGCGCCAAGATCAAGAACATCGACCCGGTCCCTGACCGCTGCGCGTGCGGTCATGACCACAATCGGCACATCGCGCCGGGCCCGCCGCTGACGCGTCAGAAAGCTGCGCCCGTCGCCATCAGGCAGCGAAAGATCAAGCAAGATCAAATCGTATGGTGCCGCCGAAAGGCAATCTTCCGCCTCGGCCAGACTGCACGCATGATCGACGGCATGGCCATCCAGCCGCAGCCGCTCGGCCACCGAATGTGCCAGATCGTCGCTATCTTCGATCATCAGAAATCGCATCCCAAACCCTTTTCCCGTGCATGACAGGTTGATGTCAGCTTTCGGTCAAATCTTCGCTAGCTGCAAGAAAAGGATTGTGCCCGATGCGGCGCAGGTTTTTCGGCAGAACAAATGTCTGGGAGGACAGCCATGAAAACGACCCTTCTCAAGGCGCTGAGCGTCAGTGCCCTGCTTGGCCTAACCGCGACCACTGCGATGGCGACCGAATGCATCGCCCCCGCTGACGCTGGCGGCGGCTGGGACTTCACCTGCCGTCAGATCGGCAAGCTGCTTTATGATCTGAAACTGGTCGACTCGCCGGTGCAGGTTACCAACATGGCCGGCGCGGGTGGCGGGCTTGCCTTCGCCAACGTGGTGAACGAGCGCAACACCGATGCCGATCTGATCGTTGCAGCGTCTTCGGCAACCACCACCCGGCTTGCGCAAAACGCCTACGGCGGCGCGACTGCGGACCAAGTGCGCTGGGTTGGTGCCATCGGCGGTGACCCCGGCGTGATCGTTGTGGCCAAGGATAGCCCCTACATGACGCTGAACGACCTTGTCGAAGCGATCAAGGCCGACCCGAGCAAGGTCACCTTCGCGGGCGGTTCGGCTGCGGGCGGGTTCGACCACCTCAAGCCGCTGCAAATCATGAAAGCCGCTGGTTTTGACGATGCCAAGGCGATCAAATACATCGGCCTGAACGGCGGTGCCGAGGCGATCACGCAAACGATCGGCGGCTTTACCCAAGCGATGACCGGCGACATTTCGGAAATCACCGGCTTCATCAGATCGGGCGATGTGCGCGCACTGGCGATCCTGACCCCCGAGCGCGTTGCGGGCTTTGAAGACATTCCGACTGCGCGCGAACAGGGCCTTGACGTTGTCGTGGTCAACTGGCGTGGCCTCTATGTGCCCAAAGGCATTTCCGACGATGCGTTCAACGCTTGGGCGACCAAACTTCAGGCGGTTGCCGATAGCGACGAGTGGAAGGCCGTGATGGAAGCCAACGGTCTTGCGCCGTTCACGCTTGTGGGCACTGAGTTCCAAGGCTGGATCGATGACGTTGTGGCCGACACCACGACGCTTTCGCGCGAAATCGGGGTCATTCAATAATGGCCTCGGACCGGATCTTTGGTCTGGTCGTATTTGGGGTGGCGCTGGCGTATGTCGCCAGCGCCCTTCAGATACAGACGTCATTCCTTTCGGACCCGGTTGGTTCCAAGGTATTTCCGATCATCATCGGCAGTATCGCGGCGCTGGCCTCGCTGGTGCTTTTGATCAAGCCCGACGCAGATCCGGAATGGCCGCATGGCGCGACCTGGCTACATATTGGCATCGCCGTCGCTATACTGGTGGCCTATGCCTATTCGCTGAAACCGCTTGGTTTTCTGATCCCGACGGCGATCGCCTCTGGGGTCATAAGCTATCAAATCAGCCCCCGCCTGCAAACCGCAGTGCTGACGGGCGCTGGCCTTTCGGTCGGGCTTTTCGCGATTTTCAAATATGCGCTCGGGCTTGGGCTGATGGCCCTGCCGCGCGCGATGATGGGCTGAGGGAGAGGCCGAATGGAAACCCTGTCGAACCTCGCGCTAGGCTTTAGCGTAGCGCTTAATCCCTTCACGCTCATGCTGGCGGTGATTGGCGCATTTATGGGCACCATCATCGGTGCACTACCGGGGCTTGGCCCATCGAACGGGGTCGCCATTCTCATCCCGCTTGCTTTCACGATGGGGCTTGATGCCACCTCGGCGCTGGTGCTGCTGACCTCGGTCTATTACGGCGCGATGTATGGCGGGCGGATTTCATCGATTCTGCTCAACATCCCCGGTGATGAACCGGCGATGATGACCACGCTTGACGGCTATCCGATGGCGCGTCAGGGCAAGGCGGGCGATGCGCTTGTGATCTCGGGCGTGGCAAGTTTTGTGGGTGCGATGTTCGCTACGGCCGGGCTGATCATTCTGGCACCAATGCTTGCGCGGGTGGCCTATCTCTTTGGGCCTGCCGAGTATTTTGCGCTGTATCTGCTGGCGTTCACCACCCTCGGCGGGGTCGGTTCGAAAAACCAGGCCAAGGCGGTGATCGCAGCCTGTATCGGGCTTGGCATGGCGATGATCGGGCTGGACAACAGCACCGGTATGCCGCGCTTTACCTATGGCCATATGCACCTGATGGACGGGGTTGATTTCCTTGTGGCCATCGTTGGCTTGTTCGCCATTACCGAAGTGTTCTTTTTCATCGAAAGCCACGGCAAGGGCAGCGCCATCGGCGTGCAACTGGCAAAGGTGACGGTGCCGATCAAGGATCTGGTCAAGACCTCTGGCTCGATGATGCGCGGCTCGGTGATCGGCTTCATCGCGGGCATCCTGCCGGGCGCGGGTGCCTCGTTGGGCTCGTTTCTGGCCTATATGGCCGAGAAATCGGTGGCGGGCAGCTCGGGCAAGTTTGGCCAAGGCGATCCGCGCGGTGTTGCTGCCCCCGAAGCGGGCAACAACGCGGCTGCGGGTGGCGCGCTGATTCCCATGCTTACGCTTGGCGTGCCCGGTTCGGGCACCACGGCGGTGCTGCTGGCGCTTTTGATGACGCTGAACATCCAGCCCGGCCCAACGCTTTTCGCAGAACACCCCGATGTGGTCTGGGGCCTGATCGCCAGCCTGATCATTGCGAACTTCGTGCTGCTGTTCATGAACATCCCGATGGTCAAGATTTTCGTGAAAGTGCTGATGGTGCCCGCGTGGGTGCTGCTGCCGGGCGTCACGATGATCTCGTTCGTTGGCATCTATTCGCTGTCGGGCAGTTACTTCGACTTGGTGATGATGGTGGGCTTCGGTGTGCTTGGCTACTTCCTGCGCAAGCTCGACATTCCGACCGTGCCGGTGATCCTTGGCATCCTTCTGGGCAACCAGATGGAGGATAACCTGCGCCGCGCCATGGTCGTGGCAAACGGTGAGTGGACCTATCTGTTTAGCTCTGGCATCTCGATCGGGCTATGGACTGCGGCGATCTTGGGTTTTGTTGCGCCGATGTTCCTGCGCCGGTTCCTCAAGCGGCCACCGCAACCGCTAGACGCCGAGGCCGACTGAAATGACCCGAGTGCTGATTCCGTCCGGGGCGCTGGGCTTGGGCTATGAACGCACCGCACTTGCGCGTGGCGTTGCCAACCGCCCCGACATCATCGCAATCGACGGAGGGTCCACTGACAGTGGGCCCTCTTACCTCGGGCGTGGCGTCTCGAAATACTCGCGCGCCTCGACCAAGGCGGAATGGCGCGAACTGATGCAGGCGCGGGCCGAGGCAGGGGTGCCGTTGGTGATCGGCACGGCCGGCACCTGCGGTGCCGATAGCGCGGTGGACTGGCTTTACCAAATTACCGAAGAACTGGCGGCGGAACTTGGCCAGAAACTGCGCGTAGCAAGGCTCTATTCAGGCCAAAACCCCGCCGAACTGACCAAGGCGCTTGCCGCGGGCCAT
>NZ_JBFHIA010000074.1:0-12591 GCF_041596715.1 Phaeovulum sp. | reverse complement strand
GCATCCATCAGGGCCAGCGCAGCCGGGTCGTCAAGCCCTGCAACGCGCGGTGCAAGTGCGGCGAAGTCGGCAGGGGTTGCCCGGGCGGCAAAGCCCACGATGCCCTGCGGCCCGCCAAAATCAGTGACTAATTCAGCCAAAAGCGGAGTTTTTTCGGTAAAGCCGTCGATCGCAAGCAGGGCCCTTGCACATAGCGCCCGGCCAAGCCACGCACCGCTGCCTTCATCGCCGAGCGTCAAGCCCCAGCCACCGATCACGCGCAACTCGCTGCCCTGCTGGCGCGCGAAAACCGACCCCGTGCCGATTGTCGCCACGATACCCGGCGCATCGCCTAATGCGCCCTTGATGGCAATCACGACATCAGACTCGATCCGCGCGCGTGCAAACGGCAATTCTTGCGCCAGCCCATCCCCCGCTACGTTGACCCCTGCCAACCCGAGCGCGGCAATCACCTCAGCGGGCGCGCAGACCCCGGCCATGGCCTGCGCCGAAGCCGTCAGCACATTTTCCAGCGCGCCTTGGGGGTTGGAAAACACGTTGGCAGGACCCGCCGCGCCACGGCCCAGAATCTGGCCCGTTGCGTCGGCCAAAACCGCGCGGCAACCACTGCCGCCCCCATCGACACCCAGATAATACATCGTGCACCCCCGCCGCAGCATAGCAGCGGGGCCGGGCTTTGCTAGAGAGCGCGGTTCCAGAGGTTTTCAAGCCGTTCTTGCCGCCCAGAACGGGGCGCGGGGTTCACCCCATCGGAGAGCACCCGCGCGTGAATCGTCTCTAACGTGCCGCTTTTCAGCATCGCCTTGGCCGCAGGCGTATTCCAGCCCGCATAGCGTTCGGCCCGCGCCGCCTCAAGCGCGCCACCTTCCATCATCGCCGCCGCCGATTTCAACGCACGCGCGCAAACATCCATCGCGCCCACATGCGCCAGAACCAGATCCGCCGGGTCAAGGCTTTGACGGCGCAGCTTGGCGTCAAAGTTGGTGCCGCCCGTGCTAAACCCGCCCGCCCGCAGAATCTCGTAATAGGCCAACGCGGTTTCGGGCACGTTGTTGGGAAACTGGTCAGTGTCCCAGCCGCTTTGATAATCGTTCCGGTTCATGTCGATCGAACCGAAGATGCCAAGGCTGGTGGCCAGCGCGATCTCATGCTCGAAAGAATGCCCGGCAAGGATGGCGTGGCCTTGCTCGATATTGACCTTGACCTCGCCCTCAAGTCCGAAGCGCCGCAGGAAGCCATAGACGGTCGCCACATCGTAATCATACTGGTGCTTGGAGGGTTCCTGCGGTTTGGGCTCTATCAGGATCGCGCCCTTGAAGCCGATCTTGTGCTTGTATTCGACAACCATCTGCAAGAACCGCCCCATTTGTTCGGCCTCGCGCCCAAGATCGGTGTTCAGCAGTGTTTCATAACCCTCGCGGCCACCCCAAAGCACATAGTTCTGCCCGCCAAGCCGCAGGGTTGCATCCATGCAGGTTTTCACCGTGGCAGCGGCATAGGCAAATACATCAGGGTCGGGGTTGGTTGCCGCACCGCTCATATAGCGGCGATGCGTAAACAGGTTTGCGGTACCCCAAAGAAGCTTGGTCTTGCGACCCTCCATCTTGGCGGCGAAGTAATCGACCATTTCCTCTAGGTTGCGAGAGGTTTCGGCGAAACTTGCACCCTCTGGCCGAACATCGGCGTCGTGAAAGCAGAAGAACGGTGCGCCGAGAATGTCGAACATCTCAAAGGCGACATCGGCCTTCAGCCGCGCCAGATCCATCGTATCGCCAAACCATGGCCGTTCAAAAGTTTGTCCCCCGAAAGGGTCGCCCCCTTGCCAAGCAAAACTGTGCCACCATGCCACGGCAAAGCGCAGATGATCTTCCATCCGCTTGCCCAACAGAACTTCGTCAGGGTTGTAGTGGCGAAAGGCAAATTCGTTCTGGCTCTGCAATCCTTCGTAGCGAACCTGCGGGATACCTTTGAAAAAATCGGTCATGTCAGCCCCTTTATTGCGATTGCCGCGGCGCGGTAGCGTGCGTGGCCATCGGCGAACGCCTGCTTCAACTGCGAAACAGGCTCTATTACATGTGAAATGGCCGGCTGCGTGGCAATCTCTACCCCTGCGCCGCTGGCCGCCATCAGCGCCAGACGCGCCGCCCCGAACGCCCCGCCAAAGTCGCCGGCAACGGGTACCGAAACCGGCGTATCTAGCGCCGTGGCGATGGCGGAAAGCCAGTAGTCCGACCGCGAACCGCCACCCACTGCCAGCAGGCTTTCGATCCGCGTGCCGGTGGCGGCAAGCGCATCGCGGCAATCGCGCAGGGCGAAGGTGACACCCTCCAGCACCGCGCGCGTCGCCGCGCTACGATCAGTAGCATGGTCCAGCCCGATGAAAGCGCCGCGAATCGTGGCATCGTTTAGCGGCGTGCGCTCGCCGCCGAGATAGGGCAGAAACCGAGTCTTTCCGGGTGCTTGCAACGCGCCCAAAGCGCCTGTCAGTTTTGCGGCATCGCTTCCTGCAAGGGCTGCGAACCAGTTGAGCGCGTCGGTCGCGGCCAGTATCACGCCCATCTGGTGCCACTTGCCCGGCAGCGCGTGGCAAAACGTGTGCACCGCGGTTGCGGGGTCGGGCTGGTAGGCGTCGTTTGCCGCGAAAAGGACACCCGATGTGCCAAGGCTGACAAACGCCTGCCCCGCATGAACCACGCCAACGCCCACGCCCGAGGCCGCATTATCGCCGCCACCACCGGCCACCACCACATCTTTGGAAAGGCCAAACCGCGCCGCAAGTTCGGGGCGCAATTGGCCGGAAACTTGCGATCCTTCAACCAGTCGCGGCATCTGCGCGCGCGAAAGCCCGCAGGCTTCCAGCAATTCATCGGACCAATCACGCTTTTCGCAATCAAGCCAGCTGGTTCCCGCGGCATCCGACATTTCCGCGACATGTTCGCCCGTTAGCCATAGCCGAAGATAATCTTTGGGCAGCAATACTTTGGCTACGCGCGCAAACAGGTCCGGCTCGTGCCGCGCGACCCAGACCAGCTTGGGCGCGGTAAAGCCGGGAAAGACGATATTGCCCGATGTCGCGCGAAAGCGCGGGTCGGCGTCAAGCTCGGCTGCTTCGACATACGCGCGGGTGTCGTTCCACAGAATGCAGGGGCGCAGCACGTCATCCAATGAGGAAAGCAGCGTGGCACCGTGCATCTGCCCCGAAAGGCCGATACCCTTGACCGCGCCAAGCCCATGCGCCGCTAATTGGCCTAAGACCGCCTCGGCCGCACCAATCCAGTCTGCGGGAGACTGCTCTGACCACCCTTCCGCCGGGCGCGAAACGCTAAGTGGCGCTTGCGCTTCGGCCAATACCTGTTGTGCGTCATCCATCAAAAGGCCCTTGAGCCCCGATGTGCCTAAATCTAGCCCGATATACATTACTGCGCCTGCTCGGGCATCTTGCCCAAAATGATCATGCCAAGAAGGTCATCTTCAGTTACATCGGCCACCTTTACGGTTCCCACCAGACGGCCGTTTTTCATAACGCTGGCGCGGTCGCAGAGCATTTTTACCTGATGGATGTCGTGATCGATCAGGAAGATGCCGATGCCCTGCCGCTTCAACTCTCCGATAAGCTCCGCCACCATCTGTGTCTCGGCCACGCCCAATGCGGCTGTCGGCTCGTCCATGATCAGGATCTTGGCGTTGAAATAGACTGCGCGCGCAATTGCTACCGATTGCCTTTGCCCACCCGATAGCGCCGCAACCGGCGCGTGGTATCGACGGAAATTGGGGTTCAACCGCGCCATGATCTTGCGCGTTTCTGCCTCCATCATCGGGTCGTTCACAAAACCCATCGGCGTAGTGATTTCGCGGCCAAGAAACAGGTTGGAGGCCGCATCAAGATTATCGGCAAGCGCGAGCGTCTGGTAGATCGTCTCTATATTGTATTTCCGCGCATCGCGCGGGTTGTCGATCTGCGCCTCCTGACCTTCGACGAATATCTGCCCACCGTCGCGCCGATAGGCACCCGAGAGCATCTTCATCAAAACCGATTTGCCAGCGCCGTTATGGCCAAGCACGCCATGCACCTCGCCGGGGTATAGTTGCAACGACACGTGGTCCACGGCGCGGATGCCGCCGAAGGCCTTTTGCATGTCACGCAATTCGCAAAGCGGGGCGGTGCGAACGTCTTTCATGGTCAAACCCCCGTGCGCCTACGATAGAAAGTGTCGATCAGCACGGCAAGTACCAGCACCATGCCCACCACGATGTTTTGCAAAGGCGCATCGACCCCCACCATCGCCATGCCAGACTGCAAGCTCTGCATGATCAACGCGCCCAGAATGGCGCCGTGAATCGTGCCTATGCCACCCGCAAATGCTGTGCCTCCGATTACCGCCGCAGCAATCACTCGCAGTTCGTCAAGCGTGCCGATATCGTTGGAATGGAAGGTCTGGCGCGACGAGGCGACCACCGCCGAGATGGCGGCCAGCGCGCCCATGATCATAAACAGCTTCACCGTCAGCATACGAATGTTGATACCGGCCAGCGCCGCCGCTTCGGGGTTGCCGCCCGTGGCAAAAATGTAGCGGCCAAGCCGTGTGCGCTTGGCCACGATTGTCATGGCAACTGCAACGACGACAAGCACCAGCACCGAGATCGGGATGCCGTAGCCGGTGGAGTAGCCATCGGGCATCGTTTCACCGCGCGCGGCGAACATTCGCGCAAGCCGGGCGGTCGGGATATCATAAGAATTGAGTATCCAGACAAAGCCAAAGATCAGCACGGTCGCCAAGCCGCCTAGCAAAAACTCGCCCCAGACTGGCTTCACCGGAAAGTCATGCGCGACTTTCAGTTTGCGCGCGCGCACCATGGCCCAGATCGTCGCGGCAACCGCGACTGCGCCAAAAACCCAACTCCAGGTTTCGCCGAGCGTGCCGTTGATGCCCCCAAAGATCTGAAAGTTCTGGTCAAGCGGCCCAATGGTCTGCCCCGAGGTCAAATACCACGCGACGTTGCGCCAGACGAGAAACCCGCCCAGCGTGACGATAAAGGCCGGAATCGTAAGATAGCCCACCAGCCAGCCTTGCAGCGCGCCAACCGCCATGCCGGTAAAGATGCCAACAACGATTGCGATCGGCGCAATCAACGAACTGCCCAGCGGAATGCCAAGCCAGCCCGGCATCACCAGAGTTTGCACCATCGCCATCATCGCCGAAGCGAATGCAAGCAATGCGCCGACCGACAGGTCGATATGGCGCATGACGATGATGAAGACCATGCCCGTCGCCATGATCGCAACAGACACGGTTTGAATCGTTAGGTTGAAGATGTTGCGGGGTGTTACGAAAGTTCCGTTCAGCAACCAGTCGATCGGGTTTGCGCCGCCCGAGTTGCGAAGGCCGCTAAGAAGCTGAAACCCCATGCTTATAAGTAAAAATGCTCCGACCATCCCCAGCATACGGGTGTCAAGTTCGAGCGTTTGGAAAAAGTTGCGCTTCAGTCTTGTCGGCTCGCTCGGTTTGGCATCCGCTGCCGGGGTCGTATTGGTCATAGCCGTGCTCCGGTAGGTCAAGGGATTCCCACCCCAAAGGATGGGAATCCGGTTTCACACAGGCTTGTCGATCAGTTGCACGGTGCCGGGCCCGCGGTCACGCCTTGGCAGAGCGATTCCTTGCTAATCCAGCCTGCATCGACGACCGCGGTAAGGTTGTCGCGGGTAATCGGCATCGGCGCGAGGAATCGTGCGGTCATCACGGTGCCCGAAGGCGTGGTCCAGCTTGTGGCGCCTTCAATATCTGCCGCCATGGCACCGCCAGCCAGCGCAACCGCAATTTCAGCAGCGGCACGGCCCAGATCGCGCGAGTCTTTCCAGACCGAGACGGTCTGGGTGCCCAAGGCCACACGGTTCAACGCGGCGTGGTCACCATCTTGGCCCGAAACAGGCACAACCATGCCTTGCGCGGTCAGCGCCGCAACCGCGCCGCCTGCCGTGCCGTCGTTCGAGGCGACAACGGCATCGACCATGTTGTTTTGCGCCGTCAGGATCTGTTCCATGTTGCGCTGCGCGTTGGCCGGTAGCCAGCCGTCGGTATAGGCCTCGCCAACAATCTTGATGGCACCCGAATCGATTGCTGCCTGAAGCACCTCTTGCTGCCCGCCACGCAGGAAATCTGCGTTCGGGTCGGTGGGCGACCCCTTGATCATCACGTAGTTGCCAGTTGGTGCTGCCGCCAGCACGGCGCGGGCTTGCATGCGGCCAACTTCGATGTTGTCGAAGGTCAGGTAGAAGGCGCGCGGGTCTTCGATCAGGCGGTCATAGGCGATGACCGGAATGCCCTCGTCGGCCGCAGCCTGAACCGCAGGAATGATCGCCTGCGTGTCCTGTGCCAGCACGATTAGTGCGTCAACCTGTTGCGCCATCAGGCTTTCGATATCCGAAAGCTGTTTTGCCGAGGACGATTGCGCATCGGCCGAAACATAGTTTGCTCCGGCGGCATCAAGCGCAGCCCTGATCGCTGCCTCGTCTGTCTTCCACCGCTCTTCCTGGAAGTTCGACCAGGAAACGCCTACCGTCAGTGCCAAAGCAGAAGTGGTATAGCCGAGCGCCATGGTGGCGGCCAGCAAAAGGGTCTTTTTCATGTCTTCCTCCCCAAGACGGGCCAAAGCAGCCCTGCCCGGCGGATTCGCCGGAATGTAGTAATTGTTGGAGTAATAATTTTAGTTGTCAAAATAAAAATGACGCTACACTGTACTCCATTGTATCCAGGCGCGCCGTTTTCGCTGCGAGGCGGCGAAAAAACCGAGTTTTGGATGCTGCGAGCGCAGTATTAAGTTAGGAAGCAGAACTAAAATGGCGGGGCCCTTGGCAAATAGAATGCGCATTGGCGGTGCGGCGGCGGGGTGTGGCCCCCTTATCCCCCCCTTGTCCGAGACGACGCGCCCGCTGCGTCAACAGATCTTCGATCGTGTTCGCGCCGCAGGACAAATTGCGCGGGTGCAGCTTGCCAAAGAGCTTTCGATCAGCCCGGCCTCGGTAACGACGCTGACCTCAGAGCTGATCGAGCGCGGTTTTCTGGAAGAAGTGCAAACCCCGCGCGAGGCGGACACGGGGCGTGGCCGCCCTGCCGTTGCCCTGCGCGTGCGCGCCGCGGCGCATTATGTGGCGGGGATCAAGCTTTCCGACCGAGAGCACACCGCGGTGGTGGTGGATTTCGCCGGAAACCTGATCGCGGGTGAAACGGTCGCGCGGCAACCGGGCGCGATGCAGCTTGCCGAAATCGTAGCGGCAACTGAAAAATTGCTAGATCAGCTGTGCTTAAAGGCGGGCCTGCCGCGCGAAATGCTTTCTGCGATTGGGCTGGGCGTGCCCGGTTTTGTCGATTGCCCCGCAGGCGTCGTGCATTGGTCACCGGTTCTGGTTGACCGCCACGTGCCCTTGGCCGCCGCCGCGAGCCGCAGGTTGGGCCTGCCGGTGCATATCGACAACGACGCAAACCTCGTGACGCTGGCCGAACTGTGGTTCGGCGCTGGGCGCGGTCTTTCGGATTTTGCCGTGGTCACGATCGAACATGGCGTTGGCATGGGCTTTGTCATCAACCATCGGATCTTCCGTGGCTCGCAAGGCATGGGGATGGAGCTTGGCCATACCAAGGTGCAGCTAGACGGCGCGCTGTGCCGCTGCGGCCAGCGCGGTTGCCTTGAGGCTTATGTGGCCGACTACGCGCTGGTGCGCGAGGCACAGACTGCGCTGAACCTGACACATCGCGAAAATCAAAGCGTCGGCGCGCTGCTCGAAAGCCTTTTTGACCATGCCAAGGCGGGCAATGCCGCTGCGCGGGTAATCTTTCATCGCGCGGGTCGGTATCTGGCGCTGGGCCTTTCGAACGTAGTGAATCTGTTTGATCCCGAACTGATTATCCTGTCGGGCGAGCGGATGCGGTATGATTACCTTTACGCCGAAGAGACGCTGGCAGAGATGCAGGCGATGATGCTCAACACCGGCAGGCAAGCGCCGCGCATCGAAACCCACGCATGGGGCGATCTTCTTTGGGCGCATGGTGCGGCGGCGCTTGCGCTGCATGAGGTTTCGGATGGGCTGCTTTGCCCACCCCGCGAGATTGCGGCGCAATGAAGCGGCTGGTGGCGCTGTTTCTGGCATTTCCTGCTGGCGCAGAGCCACTTTTTTTCAACGATGCCGCGCTGTCACCGCCACATATCTATGGCGGGGGGTGGGAACATTTCGTGGGTGGTGGCGTTGCGGTGTTTGATTGCAACGGTGATGCACGCCCAGACCTTTTTGCAGCCGGTGGCGAAAACCCCGGCTCGCTGCTGATCAATACATCCGAACCGGGCGCAGAGTTGCGGTTTGCGGCGGGCGAACTGGCACCCATGACGGGTGTAACAGGTGCCTATCCGCTAGACATCGACAGCGACGGGGCAATCGACCTTGCCGTGCTGCGGGTCGGGCCAAACCTTTTGCTGCGCGGGCTTGGCGGGTGCCGCTTTGCCGATGCGACTGCCGAGTGGGGCCTTGCCCCGCGCGATGCGTGGACCACCGCCTTTACCGCAACATGGGAAAAGGGTGCCACTCTGCCGACACTGGTATTCGGCAACTATGTCGATCGGGGCAATCCCGCCGGGCCATTTGAGGCCTGTGACGTGAATGAGCTCTATCGGCCAGCAGGCCATGTTTATGCTGATGCAGAGACGATTTCACCCGGCTATTGCGCGCTGTCGATGCTGATTTCGGATTGGCAACGCATCGGTGCACCCGAGTTACGGATCTCGAATGACCGGCATTATTACGTTCGCAGCGGCTATGAGCAGATGTTTCATCTCTCGCCTTTAACCGAGCGTCAGGGTTGGCCGCATTTCTCGCTTTGGGGCATGGGAATCGCCAGCCGCGATATCAGCGGAGACGGGTTGCCAGAGGTGATGATGACCTCGATGGGCGACCAGCTGTTGCAATTCAACCGTGGCGATCACTTTGAAAACGCGCCTTATTCGTTGGGCACTTACGCGCAGCGCCCGTTTCAGGGCGATGACGGGCGCCCCTCGACCGGCTGGCATGCCGAGTTTGGCGACCTTGACAATGACGGGCTGCTCGACCTGTTCATCGCCAAGGGCAATGTTGACCAGATGCCGTCAAACGCCATTCACGACCCCAATAACCTGCTGATGCAAAGCGCCCAAGGCGTGTTCCACGAGGCGGCCGCCGCTGCAGGGCTGGCCACCACGGATCGCTCTCGCGGTGCGGCGCTGGCTGATCTCAACGCGGATGGAAGGCTGGATATTGTGGTTGTGAACCGTCGCGCGCCGCTTGAAATCTGGCGCAATGTTACTGAGAACACCGGGAATTGGGCTGAAATAGAGCCTGTTATGCACGCGCCAAACCGCCGCGCAGTCGGCGCGTGGGTGGAGCTTCGATCTGGTGGGCGGGTGCAGGCGGCCGAAGTGACGGTAGGCGGGGGTCACGCGGGCGGACAGGCGTTGGCCCAGCACTTCGGGCTTGGCGCGCAGACCAGCGCGGAGGCGCGCGTGATCTGGCCGGATGGCACGGCGAGCGCGTGGCAGCCGGTTGCGGTAAACACGATCACGCAGATTGCCAGATAACTGTGCGACGGCGCGACACAGGCGCTAGCGGTCAATCGGCAGGCCGGAGGGGACCGAATCCGGTATGCCAAGCCGTCCAGCAAGGGCAACGGGGTCCGTCAAACTATCTAAAAACGCCAGAATAGAGCCTATTTCTGAGGGCGGAAGGGGGCGAAGCGGCGTTGCAGCCTCGGCGATCGCGCTGGTTTCTTTGGCGCTATCCAGAATAATCCAATCGGGCTTGGTATTTGGCAGCGCAGGCAGCACTACCCGCCGGTCGTAGTTGCCAAGCGCCGCAGGCTGGCCGTGGCCCGCAAGAAATGCATCCAGCGTTACATAGGCCCCCGCGTGGCCCCAAGGCCCGGTGGCCGAAACATTGCGCAGTGAAGGGGTGCGAAAGGCGAAAAGGTCTTCTGCCCTCCCGGTCACGCGAAAACGCCCCTCATCGCGACTGTGGCTTTCAAACCGCTCGGCTTTGCCGGGGCCTAGTTGCGGCTCGGCCACAGCATGAAAGGCGTGGTCGGTTTGGAATGGGCCGGAATGGCAGGCAGAGCACCCGGCTTCGCCATAAAACAGCGCCTTACCTTCGGCCGCTGCGGGCGAAAGCGGCGTGCCTTCGCGCAGAAACGCATCGAACGGGCTTGTGTCAGAGCGCCACTCGGCGGCTACAAATACCGCAATGGCGTTGGAAATATCGGTGAAGGCAATAGC
The DNA here is from genome assembly GCF_041596715.1 of Phaeovulum sp. Classification (GTDB taxonomy): domain Bacteria; phylum Pseudomonadota; class Alphaproteobacteria; order Rhodobacterales; family Rhodobacteraceae; genus UBA6213. The sequence goes on along the minus strand of NZ_JBFHIA010000074.1, from coordinate 2,304 downwards.
GCGCCCAGACGCGATATCGGCATATACAGAGCCGAAACTGGCACGGTACTCGGGAATTGCAGCAACCCTTTCCGCAATGATCTGCCACGCGCCACCCGCACCCGTAATGCGGCCAGAGCGCACTGCTTTGGACACATCGTTTTCACTGTAGTGCCCCGCCATTTCGTCGGGCGAAAGCACCGGAAACATGGTCTGCGCCGAAAGCACCGAGGCAAAGCCGGTGACCATTTCGTCATCCATCGGCGTGCGAAGGCCCGAGGGTCGCGCCGCATCCGCCTCGATCCTCCCGTCATGGAAAAGCCGGGTGAACTCGTTTGCGCCAAGGTTGAAAAGGCCGGGGGCGTTGCGCGGAATGCGCTGTTCGGGGATGTTGTCGGCAGTGATATGGCGGTCTGGTCCAAGGCCGATTGCGCCCTCGCCCAGCCCCAGCGACAACCCGTCAGAGGTGCCAAAGCGCGGATGGTGGCAGGTGGCGCAGGAAATGTTGCGGTTTCCTGACAAGATCGGGTCGTAGAACAAAAGCCAGCCAAGCCGCACCTCGGCAGGGTCTAGCGGGGCATAGTCGGCATCAGTGACTGGCGCGGGCAGGTCTGCCAGTGCCGGCGAGGCGCAAAGCAAAAGCGCCGCAAGCCGTTTCACATCCGCTCCTCCGACGACTGCGCCCAAAGGTTGATCGCTTCATCCTTTGCGTGGCGGTCGATTTCGGCCAGTTCTGCCTCGGTGAAATCCAGCCGTTCCAGCGCGCCGACGCAATCGTGCACCTGCTCGGGCCGCGACGCGCCAATCAGCGCCGAGGTAACCATTCCGCCACGCAGAACCCAAGCGATGGCCAATTGCGCAAGGCTTTGCCCGCGTGCCTCTGCGATGCGGCTCAAGGCGCGCACCTTTTCGATGGCGGCCGGGGTAAGCTTGCCCGGATCAAGGCTTTTGCCTTGCGCGGCGCGGCTGTCTTCGGGAATCCCCTTGAGGTATTTGTTGGTCAGGATCCCTTGCGCCAGTGGCGTGAATACGATCGAGCCTACCCCCAATTCGGCCAATGTTTCGCGCAAGCCGTCGCGTTCGACCCATCGGTTGAGCATGTTGTAGCTTGGCTGGTGAATTACGCAGGGGGTGCCCAAATCTTTCAAGATCGCCACCGCTTGGCGCGTTCGGGCGGAATTGTAGCTGGAAATCCCCGCGTAAAGCGCACGGCCAGATCGCACGATCTGGTCAAGCGCACCCATCGTTTCTTCTAGGGGTGTCGAGGGGTCGAAGCGGTGTGAATAAAAGATATCCACATAGTCGAGACCCAAACGCTTGAGCGAGGCATCGCAAGAGGCGATCAGATACTTGCGGCTGCCCCATTCGCCATAGGGGCCGGACCACATCTGGTAGCCCGCCTTGGATGAAACGATCAGCTCGTCACGATGGCCTGCAAAATCGGTGCGCAGAATCTCGCCAAATGCCTCTTCGGCGCTACCACCGGGGGGGCCGTAGTTATTGGCAAGGTCGAAATGCGTAATGCCAAGGTCAAATGCGGTCTGGCAAATGGCGCGCTTGGTAGCGTGCGGGGTATCGTGCCCGAAGTTGTGCCAAAGCCCGAGCGATAGCGCGGGAAGCAACAAACCAGACGCGCCGCAGCGGTTATAGACCATGCTGTCATAGCGGTTTTCGGCGGGAACATAACGCATAGCGGCCTCCTGCTTGGCTTGCGATAGATGACCACAGACGGGGCAACCTCGCAAGTTGCGCCCGCATCGCAAGCCGCTAAGCTGGCGCGAAATCGGAGGGTAGGCAATGCGCCGCGTATGGGGCTTCATCATCGACATGGTAAACCGCATCGGCGACGCGCAGATGGGGCTGATCGCGGCAGGTGTCGCGTTTTATGCGATGTTTGCGGTGTTTCCTGCGATGACTGCAACCATCGCACTTTGGAGCCTTGTTGCCGATCCCGCTGCGATTTCCTCTTACATGCAGGTTGCCGAGCAGTTCGTGCCAGCCGAAGCGTGGGTCATTCTATCCGATCAGGTCGCCGCACCTCTGGCTGGGCCGAAGGCAAGCATTGGCTGGGCAAGCCTCGCGTCATTGCTGATTGCGCTTTATTCGGCGCGGGCTGGGGTGGCGGCGTTGGTCAAGGGGCTGAACGCCATCCACGGAACCGCGCAGCATTCTACCCTATGGGGCTTTGTCTTGGGCTATGTGCTGACGCTGGCGCTGGTCTTGGTCATCCTGCTGGCGCTGGCCACAGTGGTGGTGGTGCCGATTGCGCTGGCGTTTCTTCCGCCAAGCCAACTGCAAGGCTGGCTGTTGTCGGAACTGCCGTGG
>NZ_JBFHIA010000073.1:0-12737 GCF_041596715.1 Phaeovulum sp. | reverse complement strand
ATACAGGCCCACGGCCAGCACGAAAGCCACCAGCACCGCAGGCGCAAACAGAAGGCCGGGGCCGGGGTCATGCGGCACGGTCGGGTAATCGGCGCGCTTTGCCCCGAAGAAGGTCAGCTTTATCAGCCGGAACGAGTAGGCAGCCGAAATCAGCGCCCCAAGGGTGACAAGCGCACTCATCAGCCAGCCGTTGCCAAGGTAGGCGGTATGCGCCACCTCCTCCAGCATCATTTCCTTGCTCAGGAACCCGCTCAGCAGCGGCACGCCCGCCATCGACAGCGCCGCCAGCGAGGCCAGAACGAAGGTCAGCGGCATCAGCCGCCGCAACCCGCCCAGCCGGTCAAGGTCGCGGGTGCCGCTTTCATGCTCGATAATCCCGGTGCCCAGAAACAGCGCGGCCTTGAAGCTGGCGTGGTTGAGCACGTGAAACACCGCCGCCAGCGCCGCGGCCTTGGTGCCAAACCCAAGCAGCATGACTATCAGGCCAAGGTGCGAAACCGTGGAATAGGCAAGGATCGCCTTGAGGTCGGTGCGCACAAGCGCCACCGTCGCCCCCCAAAGCATGGTCACCAGCCCGATCGTGCTGACCGCGTAAAACCATTCCGGCGTGCCCGAAAGCACCGGCCAAAGCCGCGCCAGCAAAAACACCCCCGCCTTCACCATAGTGGCCGAATGAAGATAGGCCGAAACCGGTGTCGGTGCCGCCATCGCGCGCGGCAACCAGAAGTGAAACGGGAACTGCGCCGATTTCGTGAAAGCGCCAAGCAAGATCAGCGTAAGCGCCAGCGGATAAGCGGGCGCTGCGCGAATGGCATCTGCTGCCTGCACGATCGCCGAAATTTCGTAACTGCCTGCGATGCCGCCCAGAATCAGCATCCCCGCGATCATCGCAAGGCCCCCGGCCGCAGTCACCGCCAGCGCCATCAGCGCCCCGGCGCGTGCCTCGGGCTTGTGGCCCCAATAGCCGATCAGCAGGAAAGAGCTGAGCGAGGTTAGTTCCCAGAAAATCAGCAAAAGCAGTATGTTGTCAGAAAGCACGATGCCCAGCATTGCGCCTTGGAACAGCATCAGAAAGCTGAAGAACCGCCCCGCAGGATCGGTGCGTGCAAGGTAGAACCGCGCATAAAGCAGCACCAGCAGGCCAATCCCAAGGATCAGCAGCGCAAACAGCGCGGCAAGCCCGTCAAGCCGGAAGCTGACTGCAAGACCCAGCGAAGGCAGCCAGTCGTATTGCGCCACCACCGCTCCGCCAGACAGCACTTGCGGCATATGCGCCAGCACCCCCACCAGCGCCGCAAGCGTAGCCAGCCCCGCCCCCAACGCGGCAGGCCCTCGCCCCGAATGGATCAAAACGCCCGGTAGAAGCGCACCCAGAAACGGCAGCAAGACAATCAGCGCAAGGTTCATGCGGGGTGACTTCCGGGCTTTATATGCGCCCGAGCGGGCGGTTTTGGGTTATGACTTGTTCCTACCTGTGGCCTTGGGCGCGAGGTGTCAAGGCGACCACGCGCCGCAAAATCACCCGCATGATGCAGAAAGAGCCCGAAGTGATAATTTTTTTCTGATCCGGGCTTTAACGGGCAAAGCTGCGGCCTGCGGATCGCGCCATTCGCGCCACCCTTCGGCCGATACGGGTTTTGCTTGCGCAGAACCGCTTGGCCGAAGGGGTGGCGGTGCCGCGCCGGTGGCGCTTTTGCCCTTTGGGCTTTCGCAAACTGCGTCTTTCAGGCACAACCGACAGGTAATCTCCGAAAGGAAAGACCATGACGCAAACCCGTGCGCCGCGCCTTTGTGTGCTGATCGATGCCGATAACGTGCCCGCCTCTTACGCCGAGGCGATTTTCGAGGAAATCGCGAGTCTGGGCGAGGCTTCGGTGCGGCGCATCTATGGCGATTGGTCTGCGCTACGGTTGGGTGCGTGGGCAAAAAAGGTGGCGGCGCTGGGGCTGGTGGCCGATCAGCAGTTTTCCAACACCAAGGGCAAGAACGCCTCGGACATCGGCTTGGTGATCGCGGCGATGGATTTTTTGCACTCGGATCTGTTCGACGGCTTCGTGCTGGTCTCGTCCGATAGCGATTTTACGCGGCTGGCGGCACGGGTGCGCGAGCAGGGGCTTGATGTCTACGGCATCGGAGAGAAAAAGACCCCCGAGGCGTTCCGCATGGCCTGCAAGCGCTTCATCTATGTCGAAAACCTTGCCGCAGGCGAAGAGCCCGCCGCACGGGCCGCACCCAAGATGGGCAGCGCCGAACCGCAGCCCGCGCCCGAACCGCGCGGCGCCAAAGAGCCACCGGCCAAGGCCATTCCGCTGATTATTCAGGCAATGCGGGCGATCGACCCAGAAGGCGAATGGTATTCGCTAGGGCAGATCGGCCAATACATAACCCAAGGTGCCCCCGACTTTGACACCCGCACCTATGGCAGCGCCAAGCTGAGCGATCTTGTGCGCAAGATCAGCCGGTTCGAGGTGAAATCGGGGCCGGGTGGCCAGCTTTTGGCGCGCGACGTGGCCTGAGCCACGGGGCGGGCGGCACTGCATCGAAGTAATCTGCCCTAAGCAAGCGGGACTTCCGCAATTCTGCCAAAATGCCAGTGCAGCCATGGCGAAACGGTGTTGGGTGTTTCGATGGCAGACGATTTGGCAATTCAGCGGTTGAACTGGGCGCTTTTGATTGACGGCGAGAATATCGGGTCTGGATTTGCGGGCGAGATTCTAGCGCTTGCGGCCAAGCACGGTGCTTTGCCCATCCGCCGTGTTTATGGCGATGTGGAACAGCTGGCGGGCTGGACCGAGGTGCAGGGTCTTCGGCTTGTGCACGCAGGCACAGGCAAGAACGCAACCGACCTTTTACTCTGCATCGAGGCGATGGAGATTTTCCATTCCGGGCAGGTAGAAGGCATCGTGCTTGCCGCGTCGGATCGAGATTATACCCATCTTGCACTACACCTGCGCGAGCGCGGGTTTCGCCTGATTGTGTTGGGTGAGGAAAAGACGCCCGAAAAATTACGCCACGCCGCCGGTGATTTTGCTGTGCTTGGGCGGGCGGTTGCCCAGAAGCCCGCGCCAGCGCGGGCTGTTGCCGCGCAGCCCAAACCCAGGGCTCTCGACCCCAGTTTGCGTAAGGTCATCGAAGAGCTGAAGGACAAAGAGGGCTGGGCTCCGATCGGGTTGCTGGGGTCACTGATGTGGCAGCGCCATCAGGTCAGGCGCGCCGATACCGGGGCCGCAAGCTGGGGCAAGTATCTGGCCGGGCGCAGCGATATATGCCAGTTGGACGCCGCCGCGCGGCCACCGCGCGTGCGGCTGCGCGACTAAGCACGCCGCAGTGCAACTTTCACAACCGCCGCCGGCAAAGGTGATGCTTCGCTTTTGATGTAAGCGCCACGCGGCCGCCGCAATTGCACAAGGCGGCATTAACACCTGCCCCGAAAACTTGCCTCTGCACGGGGGTGCATGGGCTGAAGGGGGTGTGTCATGGCGGAGTTGCGCCATGTGGCGACGTTGATGGGCACGAACGCCAGTTTCGTGGCCAACCTGACCGATCTCGACGCGGTCTGGGTCAACGGTCAGCCACGGCTTTACGCGGCAACTCGGGTGGGCGGCGGCATTTCGGTGTTCGATCTTTCGGGCGCTTCCGGGCCAGCGGGGCTGTTGCAGCATCGGGGCTACGTCGCCAGCCTGACACAACTCGATGCGCCCGATATGCTAGCGCTTGCCAACGGCGCGCAAAGCTATCTGGTGCCGCTGGGGCTGCGCAACGGTGGCAGTTCTGGTTACACGTTAGGCAGCACCGGCATGCTGGGCAGCACCCAGAATCTGGGCGGCACGAACGGGCTGGCCAGCGATCTGACCGTTGCCGCCAGCGCCAGCCTTGGCGGGCACGTCTATATCTTTGGCGCGCGGGCGGGGCGAAGTGAGCCGCTGGTTTATGAAATCGACGCTAGTGGCAAGATCACGCAGCTTTCGACCACCGCGCCGCCCTTGGGGGCAGCGATCGACATGCTGACGGTTGCCGAGGTGGGCGGGCGCAGTGTGCTGCTTGCGGTCTCGTCCGAGGCAAATGCGATTACCAGCTACCTGATCGGCAACGACGGCAAGCTCGCGCGCGTCGCCACCATTTCCGCGCTTGATGGCATAGGTTTTTCGCAACCCACGGTGCTGACCACCGTTGCGGCCTATGGCGAAACCTTCGTCATCATGGGCGCGCCCGAAAGCGGCTCGCTGACCGTGTTCCGCTTGCAGGCCGACGGCGCGCTGGTGGCGGTAGACCATATCACCGACACGCTGTTCAGCCGCTTTGACGGTGTGACAGCGGTCGAAGTGGTGACGGTGGGCGCGCGGGTTTTCGTGCTGGCGGGCGGCGCTGATGATGGGTTGAGCCTGTTTACGATGCTGCCAGACGGGCGGCTTTTGCATCTTTCGAGCCTTGCCGACACAAGCGCCACCACGCTTTCCGACATCACCGCGCTGGCCGCGATTCTGGTGGCGGGGCGGGTTCAGGTATTCGCGGCGGGCGAAGATAAAGCCGGGATCAGCCAGTTCGATCTGGATCTGGGCACGCTTGGCGTCACGCAGATTGGCGGTGCTGTATCCATGGCGGGAAGTGCGGGTGACGATCTGCTGGTGGCAGGGCCAGAGACCACGGCGATAAACGGCGGTAGCGGCGACGATATTCTGGTGACCGGGGCAGGCGATATCGAGCTTTGGGGGCGCGGCGGGCGTGACCGCTTCGTGATTTCGGACGGCACGCGCAACGTGACGATCAAGGATTACCAGTCTGGCAGCGATATCATCGACCTGTCCGGTTTACCGTTTCTGCGCACGATGGCGCAGGTCACGATCACGCCGATCACCGGCGGCGCGGTGCTGCGATATGGCGAAACGGTGTTGACCGTGCTGACCGCGAATGGCGCAACGTTGCTGCCCTCGCAGTTCACAGGCGCGGGCAGTATCGAGATTACCCGCTATCCACCCGGCCACGTCTATTCCGACAACCCCGAGATTTCGGGCACTTCGGCGGCAGACACCCTTTTGGGCGGTGATGCCGATGACGCGATCTTCGGGTTTGGCGGCGCTGACCGGATCGAGGCGGGCGCAGGCCACGACACCATTGACGGGGGCGATGGCAACGATTGGCTGCTGGGCGGTGCCGGGAATGATTGGATCATCGGCGGCGCGGGTGCCGACATGCTGGATGGTGGCACCGGGGCAGATACGCTGCTGGGGGGGGCGGGCAATGATCTGCTGCTCGGCGGCGCGGGCAACGACCAGATGCGCGGCGGCGACGGTGCCGACATGCTGCTGGGTGGTGCGGGGGCCGACATGCTGGCGGGCGAAGACGGAAATGACTGGCTGGACGGTTGCGCCGACGACGATCTGATGTTGGGCGGCGCGGGTGCCGATGTGCTGATGGGGGGGGCAGGCAACGACAGCTTGGACGGTGGCACCGGGTTTGACCTGCTGACGGGCGGCGCGGGTGCCGATACCTTCATCTTTGCCCTGGGCGAAAGTGGTGCATCAGGGGTTGCGCGCGACCTCATCACCGATTTCACGCCCGGCGAAGACCTGATCGATTTGCGCGCGCTTGGGCTGCGGGGTTTCATCGGCGATGCGGCGTTCGATGGCGCGTCGGGCCAGGTTCGTTACGCTATCACCGGCGGCTCCGGGGTGATTTCGATCGACATCAATGGCGATACCCGCGCCGATATGGTGATCGAATTGCAGGGCGGGCCCACGCTGATCGCATCTGATTTCCTGCTTTGAACCTGTGGCGAATATGCACAATTGATTTGTTGCGGGCTTTGGATGATCTTCAAGGTGTGACCGCCCCGAGCGCCGAGACCTTATAAACAGCGCCGCCGCGGCCCTCCTGGGGAGGAGCCATGACTCAAGTTGAAATCCTGCGAGAGCAGTCGGCCACGCGTGGCCGCTATACGATCCGTCTCAATGAACAGATGACCGATGCCGAGCTGACTTGGGCAACGCTTGCCGATGGGGTGATCGCAGCCGATCATACCTCGGTGCCCGACGCCTATCGCGGCCGCGGCTTTGGCATGTTGCTGGTAGAGTATCTGGTGGCCGATGCCCGCGCGCGCGGGCTGCATGTGGTGCCGCTTTGCCCCTTTGTGCGTTCGCAATACCAGCGCCACCCGCAATGGGCCGACGTGTTCAGCGAGTGACCGGGGCCCCTTGCCTGTGGCGACCGGGGCGTTAGTGTGGCTGTCCTAAAATACGGAAAGCCCATGCAGAACTCAGACGCCATGCCCGCAGGCAGTGCCCCCGACCCCGCCAATCAGCGCGCCTACCGCGATGCGCTTGGCCGCTATGCAACCGGGGTGGTGGTTGTGACCGCGCGCGAAGCCGACGGGGGCGGGCCGCTGGGCATTACCGTCAACAGCTTCGCTTCGGTCTCGCTGGACCCGCCGCTGGTGCTGTGGTCGGCGGCGCGGTCGTCGGTTCGCCACGCGCATTTCACCAAGGCCACCGCCTTTGCCGTGCACGTTCTGGGTGCCGATCAGGCCAATCTTGCCGCCCGTTTCAGCCGCAATGGCACCGATTTTTCGGGCCTTGCCTTCACGCTCAACGAGTTTGGCGTGCCGCTGCTGCCCGATGCCCTCGCGCGGTTCGAATGTGCGACCGAAACCCTCCACGAAGGCGGCGACCACACCATCATCCTTGGCCGCGTCAGCCGCTATTCCGTAGGCCACGACGGGCCGCCCCTCGTCTTTACCCACGGTCGCTACGCACAGATTTCGGTTTCCTGACAGGGGCTTGGGTTCTGCCTGATTTTCGAGCTCATTTTATCATTTAAACCGACATTAACACCGCCCTGCTATGCCGGACGACGGGTGAATTGACGGGTGACGGGATGGAAGCGCGCAACAACGCGACGCCAGCCATCATCAAGCGCAAGAAGATCATCGCAGGTGGCGGGCACCACGGCGGGGCATGGAAAGTGGCCTATGCCGACTTTGTAACCGCGATGATGGCCTTCTTCATGCTGATGTGGCTGCTGAACGCAACGACTGAGAAGCAACGCAAGGGAATCGCGGATTATTTCAGCCCGACGATCCCGGTCAACCGTGTCTCGGGCGGGGGCGACGGTGCCTTTGGCGGCGAGTCGGTGTTTTCCGAAGAACAGATCGCGCAAAGCGGAACCGGCGCTACTGCGCAGCGACCCAGCAGCGAACGGCAGGCGCTGGGTGCGGCGGCAGGCGGCCCCGATACCGGTGCTGCCGAAGCCACTGCGCTTTCCGATTTGCAGCGCGAGTTGGAAAAGGCGCTGGCCGCCAGCGGTGCGGAATCGATGCTTGCGCCCGATGTGGCGCGCCATGTCGTGACCCGATTGACCGATGACGGGCTGATTGTCGAACTTTTCGACCTTGAGGGCGAACCACTGTTCTCAAAAGACGGCACCACGCCGCTGCCGGTCACACTGGCAATTGCGGGAATGCTGGCGCGCGTGTTTGGGCTGGTAAGCAATGAGGTGGCGATCAGCGGCTATGTGCGCACCTACCCTGACGTTCTGCGCGTGAACCCCGAATGGGAGCTTTCGAGCGAACGCGCACAAACGTTCCGCAAACTGCTGGAGCAAGAAGGCTTCGCGCCTGCAAGGGTGCAGCGCGTGACCGGCTTTGCAGACCGTAAACCCGCAGTCAGCAACCCGGTGGCAGTGCGCAACAACCGGCTGGAGGTTACGCTTCTGCGCCCCGGCAAGTGAAACCCGGGCCCGATATCCGTTAGGACCATCTTAAGAGGAGCCTGCGCATTCTGCTGCCATCGAGGGATGCAGCAGCAGAAAGGCGCTCAGGTATGTCCATCTCGTCATCGCTCAATGCGGGTGTGGCAGGTCTTGCGGCCAACGCCACCCGCCTTGCGACCATTTCCGACAACATCGCCAACTCTGGCACCTATGGCTACAAACGCGCCGCAGCAGAGTTTGAAAGCATGGTCATAAGCCAGTCTGGCGGCGCAGGCGTCTATTCGGCGGGCGGCGTCCGTGCCGAAACCATGCGCCTGATCGAGGAACGCGGCGCGTTGGTTTCTACCTCCAATGCGCTTGATCTTGCGGTTTCACGCCGTGGGATGTTGCCCGTAATGCCCTCGGTTTCCATCGGCAACACCACGGGTGACCAGCCGCTGATGATGACCACCACCGGTTCTTTCCGCACCGACGCCAGCGGGGTGCTGCGCACGCAATCGGGGTTGGTGCTGCTCGGCTGGCCCGCCAATGCCGATGGCACCATTCCGGTGATGCCCCGCGATACCAGTGCCGGGCTGGAGCCGGTGGTCATCAACGCCAACCAGACCGCAGGTGACCCGACCACCAAGATGAACCTTGGCGTCAACCTGCCCGCGGTCGATACCGAATCAACCGCAGATGGCGCGGCGCAGCCTTTGTCGGTTGAATATTACGGCAACCTCGGCACGTCGGAAACGCTCGACATCACCTTTACACCAACTATTCCGGCCTCTGGCTCTTCGAACGAATGGACGATGGTCATTCGCGATTCGGCGCAGGCGGGTGCGGTGATTGGTGAATACACACTGGTCTTCGATGATACGCGCGGCAACGGCGGCACATTGGCCTCGGTCACGCAGATCTCGGGCGGCGCTTATGACGGGGCCGATGGCACGCTTTCCCTGACCGTCGCAGGCGGCCCGCTGGAAATGACGATCGGCAAGCTTGGTGATCCGAACGGGCTAACGCAGCTTTCAGACAGTTTCGCACCGACCTCGATCACCAAGGATGGCTCGCCCGTGGGCAACCTCACGGCGGTCGAGGTGGATGAGGGTGGCTATATCCGCGCCACCTATGACACTGGCTTCATTCGGACAATCTATCAGATTCCGCTGGTAGATGTGCCCAATATCAACGGCTTGACCACGCTGAGCGATCAGACATTTCAGGTCTCGACGGCGTCTGGTTCGTTCTTTCTGTGGGATGCGGGCGATGGCCCGACCGGCTCGGTGGTCGGCTATGCGCGCGAAGGGTCCACGACAGACGTGGCGGCGGAACTGACCAACCTGATCCAGACCCAACGCGCCTATTCCTCGAACGCCAAGGTCATTCAGACGGTTGACGAGATGTTGCAGGAAACGACCAACATCAAGCGCTGATCCCCCTTGGCGGCCTTTAGAACGGAGGCTGAGAGATGAGCATTTCAGCTGCGCTATCCAACGCGCTTTCGGGGCTTTCCGCGGTGTCTCGGGCAGCCGATGTGGTGGCGTCGAACACCGCAAACGCGATGACCGAAGGCTATGCGCGCCGCGAGCTATCGCTTTCGGCGCGCAACCTCGGCGGCTCTGGCGCCGGGGTCTGGAGCGATGGCGTCGCGCGGGTGTTCAATCAGGTCGTTCTGAACGATCGACGGCTGGCCGATGCTGACGCCGCCAACGCAGGCGCGCGCTACGATTTTCTGACCTCGTTCGAGACGCTGCTGGGCAATCCCGGCGAGGCGGGCTCGCTTTCCTCCAACGTGGTGGGGTTTGAAACGGCGCTGATCGAGGCGGCCAGTCGCCCCGACAGCGAGGCGCGGCTGGCGGCGGTTCTGGCCTCGGCAGAGCGGCTGGTGGGTCAGCTCAACGCGCTTTCCGGCGCACTTCAACAGACCCGCACCAGCGCCGATCATTCGATCGCGACGCAAGTGCAAAGGCTGAACACATCGCTTGCCCAGATCGATCGGTTGAACGCCGAAATCCTCGCACAGCGCGCCGCTGGCCACGATGCGAACGCGCTGATGGATCAGCGCCAAACGCAGGTTGACATCGTCGCATCCATCGTGCCGGTGCGCGAAGTGGCGCGAGAGGGCGACCAGATTTCGCTTTTCACGACCGGCGGCGCAATTCTGCTTGAAGGCAATGCGGCGGTCGTCGGGTTTGCCCCGGCGGGGCTGGTAACCGCTGATATGACGCTCGCATCCGGCGCGCTTTCGGGGCTTTCGATCAACGGCATGGCGGTGCCGCCGGGCGATGGCGGGCTGTTCGGCGGCGGCAGCCTCGGTGCCGCTTTCGCGGTGCGAGATGAGCTTGCGCCCGGCATGCAGATGCAGATCGACGCATTCGCGCGCGACCTGATCTCGCGCTTTCAAGACCCCGCGGTGGACCCGACACTTGCACCCGGAGAGATGGGCATATTCACCGACCGCGGCGCGCCGCTCGACGCGGCGAACGAGCTTGGCTTGGCAGGTCGCATTGCGCTGAACACGCGCATTGACCCTAAACAGGGCGGCGCGCTTTGGCGGTTGCGCGACGGGATCGGTGCCGTAACCCCCGGCGCGGTTGGCAATTCGGGCCTGCTGACGGCACTGGGCGACGCGCTGACCCGGGCGCAACCGCCTCAGTCGGGCAACTTCATCGGTGCTGCGCGTTCGTCTTCGGGATTGGCTGCCGACATCCTCTCGCAAGTGTCCTCGGCGCGGCAGACAGCCGAAGAAAACCGGGTCTATTCAGGCGCGCGCCAAGATGCCTTGCGCGAAATGCAACTGGCCGACGGCGTCGATACCGACCACGAGATGCAGATGCTTTTGCAGATCGAGCAGGCCTATGCCGCCAACGCGCGGGTGATCAGCGCGATGGACGAACTGATCCAACAGCTTCTGGCGATGTGACATGAGTTTGTATTCCGTAGGCGATATGTCGCAAATCTATCAACTGCGCCGCCACAGCGCAGAGCTTAAATCCCACGCGACCCGGCTGGCCGACGAGATGACCAGCGGCGCCAAAGCCGATACCGGCGCTGCGGTGCGCGGCGATTTTACCGCGCTGGCCGGGGTGGAACGCGCGCTTGCCTCGCTTGAATCCTTCGCCGTTGTCACCGCCGAGGCGGGGCAGTCTGCGGCCACCCAGCAGGCGGCGCTTGGCACCATTGCAACGCTTCTGGGCGAGGCGGGGCCGATGTTGCTTTCGGCTTCGATCAGTACGAACCCGGCGGTTGTCACATCCGCAACGGGTGACGCCGCGCAGAAGTTCGCGGGCATCATCGCGGCGCTGAACACCAATACGGCGGGCCGCTACAGCTTTGCCGGCATCGCATGCGATACGCGCCCGGTTGCCTCTGCCCAAGACATTCTGGCAGCACTCGGTGCCGCGACTGCCGGTGAAACGACCGTTTCGGGCTATGTGGCGGCGCTTGAAGCGTGGTTTGACGCGCCTGCCGGTGGCGGCGGCTACCTTGATGCGGCCTATGGCGGCGGCGCGCCATTGGCGCCCTTCGCCATCGCCAGCGGCGAGCAGGTGGAAATCGGCACAACCGCCGCCGACCCCGAGGTGCGCGAATTGCTCAAGGGCATGGCGCTCGCTGCGATGGTCTCGCAAGGGGCGATGGCGGGGGATGTAACCGCGCGCGCGGCGCTAACCCGCATTGCGGGCGAAATGACGATGAGCGCGGCAGGCGATACCACCGCGCTTGCCGCCCGCGTCGGCACTATCGAGGCGCAAATAGACGATTGCGCAACCCGCAACAGCGCCGAGGCCGCCGCGCTGGGGCTAGCGCGCACGGGCATGACAGCCGCCGACCCCTATGAAACCGCCACCGCGCTCAAGGCCGTGGAGGCGCAGATCGAAACGCTTTACACGCTGACCGCGCGGCTTTCGGCGCTCAAACTGACGGATTACCTCAGATGAAACGCCTGTTCGTGCTGATCCTTTGCCTTCTGCCCACGCTCGCCGCCGCCGCGCCGATCAGGATCAAGGATCTGGTCGAGTTTGACGGGGTGCGCGGCAACGATCTGGTTGGATACGGCCTCGTGGTCGGGCTGAATGGCACTGGCGACGGTCTGCGCAATGCGCCCTTCACCGAAGAAATCATGACCAATATTCTCGAACGGCTTGGCGTCAACGTTTCGGGTGAACAGTTTCGGCCAAAAAACGTGGCCGCGGTGCTGGTAACCGCGACACTGCCGCCCTTTGGGCGCACGGGCAGCCAGATTGACGTGACCGTTTCGGCAATCGGCGATGCCAAAAGCCTGCTGGGCGGCACGCTGATCATGACCCCGCTAAACGCCGCCGATGGTGATATCTACGCGGTGGCGCAGGGCACGATCATCGCAGGCGGTGCCTCGGCCACGGGCGATGGTGCCTCGGTGGTGCAAGGCGTGCCGACCGCGGGGGTTATCCCTTCGGGCGCGCGGATAGAACGCGAGATAGAGTTTGCGCTGGCCTCTCTATCCGATGTGCGGCTGGCTCTTCGTAGCCCAGATTTTACCACCGCCGCCCGGATCGAACAGGCAATCAACGCCGATTTCGGCCGCCCGGTCGCGCAGATGCTCGATTCCGGCACCGTGAATGTTGATATCGCCGCAGCGCGCATGGCCTCTACCGCGCATGTGCTGGGCCGCATCGAGTCGCTTACTGTCGAGCCAGAGCAGCGCGCGCGCGTGGTTGTCGATCAACGATCTGGCACGATCGTGATGGGCGAAGATGTGCGCATCAGCCGCGTCGCGGTCAGTCAGGGCAACCTGACCTTGCGCATCCACGAAGCGCCGCTGGTGGCCCAGCCCAGCCCCTTTGCGCGCGGCGAAACCGTGGTGGTGCCGCGCACCGAAGCAACCATCACCGAAGAGCAGGGTATTGCGATGGCAGAGCTTACTTCGGGCACCACGCTTTCCGAGGTGGTCGCAGGGCTGAATGCGCTGGGCGTCAGCCCGCGCGACATGATCGACATTCTGAAGTCGATCAATTCCGCAGGCGCGCTTCATGCCGAGTTTCTGGTGCAATAGAGACGCTTTTGCAGGT
>NZ_JBFHIA010000072.1:0-12779 GCF_041596715.1 Phaeovulum sp. | reverse complement strand
TTCAACTCGAAACTGGGGTTTTCGGTGGTGGCCCCTACCAGCACGATGGTGCCGTCTTCCATATAGGGTAGAAATCCGTCTTGCTGCGCCTTGTTGAAGCGGTGGATTTCGTCAACAAACAGCAATGTGCCGCGCCCTTGGCTGCGACGCAGCCGGGCGGCATCGAACACCTTGCGCAGTTCCGGCACACCGGAAAAGACCGCGCTGATCTGCACAAAGGTCAAATCAGTCGCATCGGCCAGAAGCCGCGCGATGGTGGTTTTACCCACGCCGGGCGGCCCCCAGAGTATCAACGACGAAAGCGACCCTGCCGCAAGCATCGCCCCCAGCGGTGCCTCGGGGCCAAGCACCTGCGTCTGCCCGATCACCTCGGCCAGACTGGCCGGGCGAATACGGTCTGCCAGCGGGCGCGGAGCCTGTGGCGGTTGGGCAGCGTTTGAAGTGTCGAACAAATCAGACATGCGGTCACACTACGCTTGCGACGAGGCAGACAAAAGCGCGCTGTGATCCGCCGGCCCGAGGTAGGGCCGAAAGAACCGAGTAACCCGCGACGATCAGAGCAATCGGTAGTCTATGGCGCGCTGGATAGCCTCGACCGTTGTGCGCGCCATCAGCCGGTCTCGCGCGGATGTAAGTCTGGCTTTCAGCGCGCTCTCCGAGATGCCCAGTTTTGCGGCAGCGGCGGCATGACGGTCGCCACGCGCAATGCACCTCAGCGCCTCTACCTGCGCCTTGGTCAACTTTTCTGGCGGTTCGACCATTTCGTGCAGGTGGTGGACGATCCCAGCGATTGTGGCGATTTCTTCGTCGGTGAACTCGCGGTCATCGCGCGCAAAACTGCATACGGTGCGTGAACGTATCGGGCCGCACGCCACCGTTATCCCGTATTTCAGGCCATAGGCCGCAGCCTCTTTGAAAATGCCGTAAGGATCGACGAGGCGCTTGTCGCTCCAACGAATGGTGCCAGAGGTGGAAAACCCCCATGCGATCATTGGATCGCGCAACACATAGCCCTGATCTGTGTAATGGTTCACCCACGACGGGTTGAAGGTCTGAAACGACATCAGCGGCGAGGTAAAGCGGATATGCAGGCCAATGAAGAACCCTTGCGAAGCAAGGCGCCCGAGCTTGCGTAGTTCGAGATCGATTCCTGCCAGAGTTGTCATGCCTTTTTAGACAAGTTGCCCAGATTCCAGTCAATCTATATTTTTTGCCCCTTTTGTGACCCTGCAAGGGGTGGCATTTTGCTGAAACGGCGTTGCGTCGGCCATGAAAAAGCCCCGCCTGTTTGGCGGGGCTAATATTTTTCGCGAATGTCGCGCCGATCTTAGGCGTTTTCTGCCTCGGTGCGCGCGATGTCGGCAGCGCCCTTGGCGGCCGGGTCACGATCGACGAATTCGATAATCGCCATCGGCGCCATGTCGCCGTAGCGGAAGCCCGCCTTCAGCACGCGCACATAGCCGCCAGCGCGGTCCTTGTAGCGGGGGCCAAGCACGTCAAACAGCTTGGTCACGTATTGATCTTGCTTGAGCTGCGCGCGGGCCATGCGGCGAGCGTGCAGATCGCCACGCTTGGCCAGCGTGATCATCTTTTCGATGATCGGGCGCAGTTCTTTGGCCTTGGGCAGGGTGGTCTTGATCTGCTCATGCTCGATCAGCGAGCCTGCCATGTTGGCAAACAGCGCCTTGCGGTGCTCATGAGTGCGGTTTAGGCGGCGATGGCCGGCTCCGTGGTTCATTTTGATCTCCTAACTTCGTTTTGCTTTGTCCGGCCGCCCTCGCATGGGCAGCTCACCTTGGGGCTTCATGCCCAGTCTGTTCCCCGCCTGCGCGGGCATTTTGGGGCCGGTTGCCCGGCCCCGTATTGCTTAGAACTGGTCTTCGAAACGCTTGGCCAGATCTTCAATGTTTTCCGGCGGCCAGTCCTCGACTTCCATGCCGAGGTGCAGGCCCATGCCCGAAAGCACTTCCTTGATTTCATTAAGCGACTTGCGGCCGAAGTTCGGGGTGCGCAGCATCTCGGCTTCGGTTTTCTGGATCAGGTCGCCGATATAGACGATGTTGTCGTTCTTCAGGCAGTTGGCCGAACGCACCGAAAGCTCCAGCTCGTCAACTTTCTTCAGCAGCAGCGGGTTGAACTCCAGTCCGTCATCCGCATCCGCTTTCGAGGCCGACTCCGGCTCGTCGAAGTTGACGAAGATCGACAACTGGTCTTGCAGAATACGCGCGGCATAGGCCACCGCGTCTTCCGGGGTCAGGCTGCCGTCGGTTTCGATTTTCATCGTCAGCTTGTCGTAGTCCAGCACTTGGCCCTCGCGGGTGGGCTGCACTTCATAGCTGACCTTCTTGACCGGCGAATAGATCGCATCGATCGGGATCAGGCCGATCGGCGCATCTTCGGGGCGGTTCTTGTCGGCCGCGACATAGCCTTTGCCGGTGTTGACCGTCAATTCGATGAACAGATCAGCGCCGTCATCAAGGTGGCAAATGACGTGCTCTTTGTTAAGCACTTCAATGCCGCTGGTTTCCGAGATGTCGGCAGCGGTGACGATGCCGGGGCCCTTGGCCGAAATCGAAAGACGCTTCGGCCCTTCGACGACCATCCGCAGGCTCACGCCCTTGAGGTTCAACACGATGTCGGTGACATCTTCACGCACGCCGGCAACCGACGAAAACTCGTGCAACACATTATCGATCTGAATCGAAGTGATGGCAGCGCCTTGCAGCGACGACATCAGCACGCGCCGCAGCGCGTTCCCGAGCGTCAGGCCAAAGCCGCGCTCAAGCGGCTCGGCGACAACCGTGGCTTGCCGTGCCGGATCGTTGCCGACCTTGACGACGAGCTGTTGCGGCTTGATCAGTTCTGCCCAATTTTTGTGGATCATGCGTTCCGCCTCCATTCTTGTCCCAGACCCATGTCCCTAAGTCCGCGACGCCCGAGGTTAAATGCGAACGGCCCCTGCCGCGCAGATTGCGCACGGCAGGGGCCTTAAGAATATTGTTACACCCGGCGGCGCTTCGGCGGGCGGCAACCGTTGTGCGCCATCGGCGTCACGTCACGGATCGAGGTAATGTTCAACCCGACCGCAGCCAGCGCACGCAGCGCCGATTCACGGCCCGAACCGGGGCCCTGAACTTCGACATCAAGCGTCTTTACGCCGTGTTCCTGTGCCTTGCGGCCCGCGTCTTCAGCGGCCATCTGCGCGGCATAGGGGGTGGATTTGCGCGACCCCTTGAAACCCATCGTGCCCGAGGACGACCACGAAATGGCGTTGCCCTGCACGTCAGAGATCAGGATCTTGGTGTTGTTGAACGAAGAGTTCACATGCGCGACGCCAGAAGCGATGTTCTTGCGTTCTTTCCGCTTAACGCGGGTTTTATCACGAGCCATTAGCGAACCCTCCCCTTATTTCTTCTTGCCAGCGATCGCCTTCGCGGGGCCCTTGCGGGTGCGAGCGTTCGTGTGGGTGCGCTGGCCGCGCACGGGCAGGTTACGGCGATGGCGAAGACCGCGGTAGGAACCGAGGTCCATCATCCGCTTGATGTTCATCGTGACTTCGCGGCGCAGGTCGCCTTCGACGGTCAGATTGGCATCAATGTATTCACGGATGGCCAGCACTTCGGAATCCGAAAGCTGATTGACGCGACGTGCGCGGTCGATGCCCACCGATTCGCAGATTTGCTCTGCGATGTGCGAGCCGATGCCCGCGATATAGGTGAGCGCTATGGGGACGCGTTTCCCCGTCGGGATGTTGACGCCAGCAATACGTGCCAAACGTTATTTCCTTTTTGTTGCGGTTCCGTAGCACCAGAACCTTTTTTCACAACCGAAAGCCCGAAAGCACAGCCTTCGGGCCACTCTGTTCCAGAAATGGCGAAAACGCCGGGTCGGAACGATTCCCTAGCAAGACGCTGTCCACTAGATGCTTATCCAAGCGCCGTCAAGTGTTCACGACGAGTTAGCGCTGTCGAGCGCCGCTGCAATCGCCGCGGCGACCGCTTCGATCTCGCCCAAGCCATCGACGACGTAGTGATCACCCAAGGCGTAATAATAGCCGATCAGCGGCGAGGTTTTCTTGTAGTACTCCAGCATCCGCTGCTTCAGGCTTTCTTCGGTGTCGTCGGCGCGGCGGCGCAGATCTGTCGAGCCGCAAGCATCACAGACACCGGGTACGGCGGTCGGATGTGATTGGTCGTGATAGACCTCGCCACAGGCACCACAGCTAAAGCGCCCCACGATACGCGCAAGCAGCGCCTCATCGTCAACGCGCATCTCGATCGCAGCACTCAGGCGTTGGCCGATACGCTCCAGCAGACGCGCCAGCGCGTCGGCCTGCGCCAGCGTACGCGGGAAGCCATCAAAAATGAAACCCGCTCCGCCACCGGCTTTCAGCCGCTCTTCGATCAAGCCTATGACGATTTCATCGCTGACAAGCTGGCCACGGGCCATAACCTCGGCCACGCGCCGCCCCATCGGGGTATCGGCTGTCTTTGCCTCGCGCAGCATGTCGCCGGTGGAAAGCTGCACCATACCGCGCCGCTCTACCAGCAGGCGCGCCTGCGTGCCTTTGCCTGCCCCGGGCGGCCCGAGAAGAATGATATTTGCCATGATGCCCCCCGAGGCTTAGCGCCGCGTCGGCGGCTTTTTCTGGCCTGGGCGTTTCTTGCCGCGCAGGTTCGATTTTTCGATCAAGCCCTCGTACTGATGCGCGAGCAGATGTGATTGGATCTGGTTGATCGTGTCCATCGTCACCGAGACCACGATCAGCACCGAGGTGCCACCGAAGTAGAACGGAATCGACAGCTGCGAGCGCAGGATCTCGGGCAACAGACAGACAAGCGCCAGATAGGCAGAGCCGATGACCAGAACCCGGGCTACGACGTAATCCAAATAATCCTCGGTCTTCTTGCCCGGCCGAATACCCGGCACGAACCCGCCCTGATTCTTCAGGTTGTCGGCCACTTCATCCGATTTGAACGCCACGTTCGCGGTGTAGAAATAGGTGAAGAACACGATCATACCGGCATAGAAGGCCAGATAAAGCGGTTGCCCCGGACCGAAGTAGGCCAGAATCGTCGACATGATCGGCCCGGTCTGCGAACCCGAGAAGGTCGTGATCGTGGTGGGCAGAAGCAGCAGGGACGACGCAAAGATCGCGGGGATAACACCTGCCGGGTTGACCTTGATCGGCAGATGCGAAGAACCGCCGTCATAGACCTTCATCCCGACTTGGCGCCGCGGATATTGGATGTGGATCTTGCGCAGCGCGCGTTCCATGAAGACCACGAAACCGATCACCACCACCACCATCACTATCACACCGAGGATGACCGGGGTGGAAACGGCGCCAGAGCGGCCTTGGCTGAAAAACTGCGCCAGAGCGCTCGGGATTTCTGCGACGATACCGACGAAGATGATAAGCGAAATACCGTTGCCGATGCCGCGCGACGTGATCTGCTCGCCCAGCCACATCAGGAACATGGTGCCGCCGACCAGTGTGATAACCACCGCGAGTTTGAAGAACAGCCCCGGATCATGCGCGAGATCGCCCGCCTCAAGGCTGACCGCAAGGGCCCATGCCTGAAACAGCGCCAGACCAACGGTCGCGTAACGCGTGTACTGGTTGATCTTCTTGCGACCCTGCTCGCCTTCTTTCTTCAACTGTTCGAGCGCCGGGACCATCGAGGTCAAAAGCTGCACGATAATCGAGGCCGAGATATAGGGCATGATACCAAGCGCAAAGATGCCCATCCGGCCAAGCGCGCCGCCGGTGAACATCGACATGATGCCGCCAATGCCCGATGCCGCGTCTTCCATGAACTGGCGCAGCGCCACCGCGTCGATCCCGGGAACCGGGATATAGGTTCCCAGCCGATAGACCATCAGCAGGCCGAGGGTGAAGAAGATGCGTTGGCGAAGCTCGGTGGCTTTGCCCAAGGCGCCCCAGCTAAGGTTCGCCGCCATTTGCTCTGCAGCAGATGCCATGCCTGGTCTCTTTCATGTAAGCACCGCCAGACCGTTTCCCGGCTGGCGGCGCTTGGAAAACTTGTAGCTATGTAGGCGGCTGAGAGGCCGCCTGCAATCGCTATTCAGCCGCCGCTGCCGGAACGGTCAGCGTGCCGCCCGCTTTTTTGACAGCTTCGATGGCCGCCGCCGAGGCACCCGCGACATTGAGCGTCACCGCCGAGGTGATCTCGCCCTTGGCAAGCACCCGCACACCATCAAGAGCGCGGCGCACGAGGCCCGAGGCAACCAGCGCTTCGGCGTTGATTTCAGCTTTCGCATCGATCTTGCCAGCGTCGATGAACTTCTGGATCAGACCAAGGTTCACCACCGCGAAGTGCAGCTTGTTCGGCTTGTTGAAGCCGCGCTTCGGCAGGCGGCGATAGAGCGGCATCTGGCCGCCTTCGTAGCCACCGATCGCCACACCCGAGCGGGATTTCTGGCCCTTGATACCACGGCCAGCGGTTTTGCCTTTGCCCGAACCCGGGCCACGCGCCACGCGCTTTTGCTTTTTCGCCGCGCCGGCATTGTCGGAAAGTTCATGCAGTTTCATGTCGCAACTCCTAGGCCGGAACTGCCCTACCTGCGACGGATGGGGCAAACACGGCATTTCTTGTTGATTCTCGCAGCCCAAGTCGGGCTACCGGGGGCGTATAGACGCAGCGGGCCAGTGATGCAAGCGGGCTGACACGAGCGACAAAAAGCAAAACGCCCGCGCCTTGCGGCCGGGGCGTTTTAAAATGCCTCTCAGGCTTACGCTCAGTTGTTCTTTTCACGCTCTGCGCGCAGGTAATCGGTCCAGTAAGGAGCCGGTTCGGCGGGCAGCAGGTTCTTGAGCATTTGACCCATAGCGTGAATGGCATGGGCAATTTCGTGCATCAAGCTGGTTTGGCGACGAACGGCGGGCATTACAGTCTCCGACACTTCTATTTTGCAAGTGCAGTATTAGCTCTGCTGCACCGCAGCGACCAGCGCTTATCACGAAGTGCCGCCTTGCAGTATTCGCATGACTTGCGCCAAACGCACAAAAGCAAGGCGCCCCGGACTCGCATCCGGGGCGCCTCTCATTCGACTTTATCGGCCTTAGCCGCGCTCTTCGATGATACGTGCGAGGTGCGGAATGGCATTCACCATGCCACGCACCGAAGGCGTATCTTCCAGCTCGCGCGTGCGGCGAACCTTGTTGAGCCCGAGCCCGATCAGGGTCCGGCGCTGGATGTCGGGGCGGCGAGCTGCCGAGGCATACTGCTCTACGACGATGGTTTTCTTGGCCACTGTCATTGCTCCTTATGCTTCCACGACTTCGGCTTCCGGCTTGCGCAGGATTTCGGCCACCTTCTTACCGCGACGCTGCGCGATCTGACGGGGACTGGATTCCTTGGCAAGTCCGTCCATCGTGGCGCGGATCATGTTGTAGGGGTTCTGCGAACCAAGCGATTTTGCCACAACGTCCTGGACGCCGAGCATTTCGAAAACGGCACGCATCGGGCCGCCGGCAATAATGCCGGTACCAGCCACTGCGGTGCGCATCACCACTTTGCCGGCGCCATGACGGCCCTCGACATCATGATGCAGCGTACGCCCGTCGCGCAGCGAAATGCGCACTAGGCTGCGCTTGGCCTGCTCGGTTGCCTTGCGGATCGCCTCGGGCACTTCTTTCGCTTTGCCCTTGCCAAATCCGACGCGGCCGCGCTGGTCGCCAACAACCACCAGAGCTGCAAAGCCAAAGCGCTTGCCGCCCTTTACGGTTTTCGACACCCGGTTGATTGCGACCAGACGGTCAGCAAACTCGGGGTTTTCGTCACGCGGGGCGCGGTCCCGGCGGTTTTCACGTTCTGCCATGTTTCTACTCCTCAGAACTTCAGGCCACCTTCACGGGCAGCATCGGCCAAAGCCTTGATCTTGCCGTGAAAGAGGAAACCGCCGCGATCGAAGTAGCACGTTTCGACCCCAGCCTTTTTCGCGCGCTCGGCGATCGTCGCTCCGATCTTCGCCGCCGCTTCGAGGTTGTTCTTGCCGAAGCAGCCCAGATCCTTTTCGAGGGTCGAGGCCGCGGCAAGGGTGATGCCTTGTGCATCGTCGATCAGCTGAACGCTGATGTTCTTGTTCGACCGGTGCACCGACAAGCGTGCGCGGCCATCGGCCATCGCCCGCAATTTGTTCCGCACGCGCAGACGGCGCTTGAGGAACAGCTCTCGTTTTGTGTTCGCCATTTCTCTTGCCCCTTACTTCTTCTTGCCTTCCTTGCGGAAGATGAACTCGCCCTTATAACGGATACCTTTGCCCTTGTAGGGCTCGGGTGCGCGCCATTCGCGGATGTTCGCGGCGACCTGACCAACAAGCTGCTGATCGATGCCTTCCACAGTGATTTCGGTTTGCTTCGGGGTGGTGACGGTAACGCCCGCCGGAACCTCGAAGTTGACTTCATGGCTGTAACCCAGCGACAGCTTGAGCACGTTGCCCGCAATCGCGGCGCGGTAGCCCACGCCCTGGATTTCCATTTCTTTCTTGAAGCCGGTGGTTACGCCGACCGTCAGGTTTTCCACCATCGATCGGACCATACCCCACTGCTGACGCGCACGCTTCGAGGTGCCGCGCGGCTTCACGA
Source organism: Phaeovulum sp. (assembly GCF_041596715.1). Classification (GTDB taxonomy): domain Bacteria; phylum Pseudomonadota; class Alphaproteobacteria; order Rhodobacterales; family Rhodobacteraceae; genus UBA6213. The sequence continues at coordinate 4,168 of NZ_JBFHIA010000072.1, read as the reverse complement.
CGATCTGGTTGCTTTCCATCGAGATCGTCACATCGTCGTTTGCGGTAAAGCTGCGGGTGCCTTTCGGCCCCTTCACTTCTACCGTTTGGCCGCTGACCGTGGCGCTGACGCCTTTGGGCAGCTCGACAGGTTTTTTCCCAATCCGAGACATTTTGCCCTCCTCAGAACACGGTGCAGAGAACTTCGCCGCCAACATTGGCGGTGCGCGCAGCCGCGTCCGACATCACGCCCTTGGGCGTAGAGACGATCGAAAGGCCAAGGCCGTTGCGAACCGTCGGGATGTCTTTGACCGAGGCGTAAACGCGGCGACCCGGCTTGGACACGCGCTTGAGTTCGCGGATCACAGGGGTGCCATCGAAGTATTTTAGCGAGATCACGATTTCCGGGTGGCCGTCGGCACCGGTCGTTTTTTCATAGCCACGGATATAGCCTTCGCCCACCAGCACATCCAACACCCAGGCGCGCAGATTGGAAGCTGGCGTCGCTACGGTGGATTTGCCGCGCATTTGCGCGTTGCGGATACGGGTCAGCATATCGCCGAGAGGATCGTTCATCGACATGTCGCGATCTCCTTACCAGCTCGACTTGACCATGCCGGGGATCTGGCCGAACTGGGCCAGGTCACGCAGCATGATCCGCGAAAGTTTGAGCTTGCGATAATACGCATGCGGGCGGCCCGTCAGTTGGCAGCGGTTGTGCAGCCGTGTGGCGGATGAATTGCGGGGCAGCGAGGCCAACTTCAGAGACGCCTTGAAGCGTTCTTCCATTGGGCGGGCCTGGTCTTCGAGGACAGCTTTCAGCGCGGCGCGCTTGGAAGCATGCAGCTTCACAAGTCTGGCGCGCTTCAGCTCGCGTTCAATCATGGATTTCTTGGCCATTGTTCCGTTCCTCCGCGATCAGCTGTTGAAGGGCATGTTGAACGCTTTCAACAGTGCCTTCGCTTCCGCGTCTTTGGTCGCGGTGGTGCAGATGATGATGTCCATCCCGAGAATCTCATCGACCTTGTCGAAGTCGATTTCGGGGAACACGATGTGCTCTTTCAGGCCCATGGCGTAGTTGCCATTGCCGTCAAATGCCGTGCCTTTGACGCCGCGGAAGTCGCGAACGCGGGGCAGCGCCACCGTGATCAGACGATCGAGGAATTCGTACATACGATCGCCACGCAGCGTGACCTTGCAGCCAAGCGGCATTTCTTCGCGTACCCGGAAGGCCGCAACCGATTTCTTGGCCTTGGTGATCACGGCCTTCTGGCCTGCGATCAGGCTAAGCTCTTCAGCTGCCTGTTTCACCTTCTTGGTGTCCTTGACCGCTTCGCCGACACCCATGTTCAGCACGATCTTGTCGAGGCGCGGAATCTGCATGTCATTGGTAAAGCCGAACTGCTCTTTCAGCGCGGCGCGAACTTGGCCCCGGTAAAGCGCTTTCAGGCGCGGGGTATAGCTGGCTTGGTCGAGCATCAGATCGCCTCCCCGGTGGTCTTGGCGAAGCGCACTTTCTTACCGTCTTCCATACGGAAGCCAACGCGGGTGGCCTTACCATTCTTGTCAACGATCGCGAGGTTGGACAGGTCGATCGGCATGGCTTTCTGCACACGGCCGCCCTGCTCGGTCTGGGTCTGGCGGGTATGGCGGATCGCCATGTTCACGCCCTGAACCACGGCCTTGTTTTCACCCGGGTTGACCGACGCGATTTCGCCCTGACGGCCCTTGTCTTTGCCGGTCAGCACGACGACCTTGTCGCCTTTTTTCAGCTTGGCAGCCATCACAGCACCTCCGGCGCAAGCGAGATGATCTTCATGAAGTTCTTGGCGCGCAGCTCGCGCACCACCGGCCCGAAGATACGCGTGCCGACCGGTTCACCTTGGTTGTTCAGGATGACGGCGGCGTTGCGGTCAAAACGGATGGCAGTGCCGTCTTCGCGGCGAACTTCTTTGGCGGTGCGCACGACAACGGCTTTACGCACGTCGCCCTTTTTCACACGGCCCTTCGGAATGGCTTCCTTCACCGACACCACGATGATGTCGCCAACACTGGCGTAACGGCGATGGGAACCACCCAGAACCTTGATGCACTGAACTCGGCGAGCGCCGGAGTTATCAGCTACATCCAGATTGGTCTGCATCTGGATCATTTGGTTTCTCCCGACCTTTGGGGACTTCCCCCAGGGTTTCGTTCAAAGCTGGATAGTGGACTCAAGCCTGCGCTTCAGTGACCACCGTCCAACGTTTTGTCTTCGAAATCGGCGCACATTCCTCAATACGGACGGTATCGCCTTCTTTGAACTGGTTCAGCGGATCGTGCGCGCGGTATTTCTTGGATTTACGCACGGTCTTTTGCAGCAGCGGGTGCTTGAAGCGACGTTCGACCAGAACGGTGACGGTCTGCTCGTTCTTGTCCGAGGTGACGACGCCTTGCAGGATACGTTTGGGCATGGGTCTCTCCTCAGTTCGCCGCCGCTTCGGCGGCTTTCTGGTTCAGCACCGTCTTGATACGCGCAACGTCACGACGGACGACACGCATACGGGCGGTATTTTCAAGTTGGCCGGTTGCTTGACGGAAGCGCAGGTTGAACGCCTCCTTCTTCAGCGCCACCAGCTCGTCGCGGAGCTGGTCGGGCGTCTTGGCCGCAAGTTCTTTGGCGCTCATATCGCCTATTCCTTCCTTTGCACCAGAGAGCCCCCAATGGGTTACCCTATGTCTGGTGGAGTCAATGACAACTCCGCTGATTCCGTCGCCGGAACCCGCAGGATGTGGCTCTATACGGAAGGCGAGGTGCGAAGGCAAGCGCTGAATGGCGCAGCGCCTTAGCCGCCGAGCCAGATCGCCGCCGCCAGCAGCACTAATAGCCATAGATGCGCCAGCAGGTCTTGCAAGCGCGGGTTGCGCAGCAGGCAGAATCGCGGATCGCGCACCGCCAGCCACGAGAGCGCAAAGATCACGGCCAGAACTGTCGGCGTGGCCGCCATAAACCAGAACTGCGGTGCCAGTGCATTTGCGACCACCAGCGTTGCGATCGAGATCAATCCCGGCAAGGACAGGGCCAATGTCACGGCGACGGTGCCACCCCCACCCAGCGTTGTGGCAACGGTCTTGCCACCCACCGCGGCGTCTGCTGCGATGTCTTTGATGTCAGAGCCCGTTTCACCCACCGCAAAGAAGCTCGTCACCCAGACCAAGGCAGCCCAATGTTCAACCGACAACTCGGAAAGCGAAAGCCCCGGTGGTGCGTTGAGTACCGGAAAGATAACTGTCAGGCACACCCATCCGGAAACGGCGACCAGCGTTTTGACGAGGAATATCCGCTTCCAAGGCCGCCCGCCCAAACCGTTCGAATACCCAAACGCTGCTACCAGCACATAGGCCAACGCCGCAATGGCCGCCAAATGGCCGCCAACCGATGCCAGTGCCAATGCCGCCAGCGCCAGCGTTGCCCCGATTCTGCTGCCCATCTTTGCATGGCGCTCCGAAATGGCAGCACTCATATCCGGGCGTGCGATGGCGTCCTCGGCACGGTCAAGAACCGTGTTCCATACGAATATCGCAACGGACGCGAGCACGATCACCGCATAGTCACGACCACGAACCGGGGTTGCGCTCATGCGGGCGACGACCAACGCAAACAGGGCATAAAGCACGGCGTGATACGCGCGGTATGTGATCAGCAAAGAAACCGCGCGGCGCAATCGCCCTACCAGTGTAGCCATTCCGGGACTCTGGGGGGACACGATAGTCATGCCGACGTTCCGTATGTTCCAGAACCAAAGTTTCGCAGTTCGCGCGAGCTTGGCCAATTACGCGACTTGCCGCATGCCTTTGACAGCAAGATTTGCGGCAAAACTGCCACCCGGTTCCGGCCATGCGGGTAAATGTGGCCCAAAAGGTGGAAGCGCAGCGGGCATTCACTGATCGGCGTCTCGGCAATCGCCCGAGAGGATTGGTGATGAACCGCAATCTCAGCGCCGCATCAGATCTGCATTACAAAAATGAACGCTCGGCCAGTCTCCGAAATGCAAACACCCCCCGGCGTGGACCGGAGGGTGCGAATGTCATTAGTTCGACTGCGGGACTGGCGGATTACCAGTCTTCGCGGGCCACGATGCGGGTCATCACCGGCAATTTGTTGGCCCCAAGACGAAGGGCCTCCCTTGCAACGGATTCAACAACGCCGT
>NZ_JBFHIA010000071.1:0-12884 GCF_041596715.1 Phaeovulum sp. | reverse complement strand
CTTTGCCGCCCGCCTCGGCGCCAATGAAAACGGCTTCGGCCCCTCGCCACGCGCCATCGAGGCGATGCAGGCGGCTGCGGCAGAAAGCTGGATGTATGGCGACCCCGAGAACTTCGATCTGCGCACCGCACTTGCGGCGCATCATGGATGCGGTATCGAGAATATCGTTGTGGGCGAAGGGATTGACGGGCTCTTGGGTTATCTGGTGCACCTTACGGTCGGGCCGGGTGATGCTGTCGTCACCTCGGACGGTGCCTACCCGACCTTCAATTTCCACGTCGCAGGCTTTGGCGGCGTGTTGCACAAGGTGCCCTATGCGGGCGAGCATGAAGACCCGTGGTCGTTGATTGCGGCGGCAGCGGGCACCAGTGCCAAACTGCTTTACATCGCCAACCCCGACAACCCGATGGGCAGCCACCACCCCGGCCAGCGCATAACGCAAATGGTCGAAGCGATGCCCGAGGGCTGCCTGATGGTGCTGGATGAGGCTTACATCGACCTCGCGCCCCCCGGCACCGCCCCCCAGATCGACCCGGGCGATGCGCGGGTGATCCGGATGCGCACCTTTTCCAAGGGCTACGGCATGGCAGGCGCGCGCGTAGGCTATGCGATCGCCGCACCCGCGCTGATTTCGGCCTTCAACAAGATCCGCAACCATTTCGGCATGAGCCGTATCAGCCAAGCAGGGGCGCTGGCGGCATTGGCTGATCAGGACTGGTTGCGCCATGTGCAAACCGAGGTCGCCACCGCGCGCGACGCGCTTGCGCGCATTGCGCGCAGCAATGGCCTGACGCCGCTGCCTTCAGCCACCAATTTCGTCACCATCGATTGCGGGGCCGACGGGGCCTATGCCCGCCGCGTTCTGGCCGAACTGGTCGAGGCGGACATCTTCGTTCGTATGCCGTTCGTGGCCCCTCACGACCGCTGTATCCGCGTCAGTTGTGGCCCCGAGCGCGAGATCGACGCCTTCGCGAAGGCGCTTCCTCGCGCATTGAAGGCGGCTCACCGTTAGGTGAGTTGAAGTGGCTGTTACGGCACCCCAATTAGGTGCCGTAACAACCCCGAGGACCATATGACCAGAACCCGCCGCGCACTCCGCCTCAGCCCCTTGGCATTCGCGCTCGCTTTTGGTGCCTATTCTGAAAACTTCTCCGTTGCCCGCCCAGGTCCTAGCGTGCCCGAGCGCGAAGAGTTCGCCGCGCTTCAACAAGAAAGCCGGAAATCATCGGCCAAAGACGAAAGCGAAGCCTGATCGCGCCTTACGCCCCGGCAATCACCGCAGCGGCGGCGGCCAGCGCACCGGGCCCGTGCGCAATGCCAAGCGCCTGCATCCCGGCCTCCATCACCGCCAGCGCGCCCAGCGTCATATGCGCGTTCACATGGCCCATATGCGCCACGCGCAAAAAATCGCCATAGGTCGGGTCTGTTGGCGCGGCCATGCCAAGCCCGATGCCCAGCGTCACCCCGGCCTCTTGTTCGCACCACGCACGCAGACGCGTAGCCCCCCCACCGCCGATCCGCGCGGCGGTTACAGCGTGCGCGCGCCGCGCAGGGTCCGCGATGTTAAGCGCTATGTCACCACCCTGCCCCCATGCAGCGAACGCCGCCCAGACCGCGCGCGCCAGCGTGGCGTGGCGCGCCCAGACATGCGGCAGTCCTTCTTCCTCAAGGATCATGGTCAGCGACTCGCGCAGACCGAACAGGTGATGCGTGGGCGCGGTGCCCGCAAAATGCTGATAGAACTCGGCACCAAGTGCGCGCGGCTCCCACCGCCAATAGGGCGTGGCGAGGTCAGATGTGCGCGATGCCTGCAAGGCGCGGTCGTTGAAATGCACAAACCCCAGCCCCGGCGGCAGCATCACGCCTTTCTGGCTGGCGGAAACCAGCACATCGACGCCCCAGTCATCCATGCGAAACTCATCGCAGCCAAGTGCTGCGATGCCATCAACGGCCAAAAGCGCGGGGTGGCCCGCCGCATCAATGGCCGCGCGCATTGCGGGAATGTCGTTGCGCACCGAGCTTGCGGTATCGACCAGCGTCACCAGCACCGCCTTGATCTTGTGGTCGCGGTCCGCGCGCAGCGCCGCTTCGAGCCTGCCCGGGTCTGCGGCGGTGGATTTGCCGAAATCGATCATCTCGACATCAACCCCCATCGCGCTTGCGTGCTCGGCCCATGCAACGCCGAAGCGCCCGGTGGCAAGCACCAGCGCCCGGTCACCGCGCGAGAAGAGGTTGGCATTTGCCGCCTCCCAAGCCCCGTGCCCGTTCGAGATGTAAAGCGCCACATGCCCCGAACTCATCGCCAAGCGCCGCAGATCGGGCCAGAGCGTTTCGACCATCTCGACCAGCCCACCCGCGTAGATATTCGGAGCCGGGCGATGCATTGCCGCCAGCACCCTGTCGGGTACAGTTGAAGGGCCGGGGATGGCCAGATAGGGGCGGCCTTGGGCGAGGCTCATGTCGGTCTCCTTTTGCTCGGCCCCCTTGCCTATTCCGCGTCCCGGCTTAGGTCAATTGGCGGCAGAGCGCGGATCTGACAGGATGGGGTAATGGAGGCTGGCATGGCGAACGAGCGGCAGATTTTCTCGATTACCGGCAAGGACCGCGAGCATTTCTTGCAGGGGCTTGTGACGAATGATCTGCGCCACATCGAAAGCGGCCCGATCTATGCGGCGCTGCTGACGCCACAGGGCAAGTTTCTGGCCGATTTCTTTCTGATCGCGGCGGGTGACGCAATTCTGCTCGACGTAGCGGCAGAGCAGGCCGACGATCTGGCCCGGCGGTTGCAGATGTATCGGCTGCGCGCCGATGTGGCGATTGCGCCCTCCGATCTGCACGTGTTTCGAGGCACCGGCCCCGCGCCCGAAGGCGCGCTACCCGACCCGCGCGATGCCGCCCTTGGCTGGCGGCTTTACGGCACCCGCGCCGGTGACGATGGCACCGACTGGGACGCACTGCGCGTTGATCTGATGATCCCCGAAACCGGTGCCGAATTGATAAGCGGCGAAAGCTACATTCTCGAAGCCGGGTTCGAACGGCTGCACGGTGTCGATTTTCGCAAGGGCTGCTATGTGGGCCAAGAGGTCACGGCGCGGATGAAGCACAAGACCGAGTTGCGCAAAGGCCTCGTGCGGCTTGGCATAGAGGGCGCAGCCCCGGTTGGCACCCCGATCGAGGCTGAAGGGCGCGAGGTCGGCGTGCTTGGCACCCAGTCGGGTGGGCGCGCGCTTGCAATGGCGCGATTCGACCGGCTGGGTGACGCAATGCGCGCTGGCGCGGCGAGGCTTTGGCCCGAATAGGCGGCAGAACCTCAGGCGCGCTCTGAATATTCCATCAATTCCGTGTGAACGATGATGTCTTCATCCGGCCCGATGAAGGGCGGAATCATGATCCGCACACCGTTGTCGAGGATCGCGGGCTTGAAGCTGTTGGCGGCGGTCTGCCCCTTTTGCACCGGCTCGGTTTCCACCACGCGGCAGCGCACCTTTTGCGGCAGTTGCACACTCAGCGCCTCGTCGCCGTAATACTGGATCTGCGCGGTCATGCCGTCTTGCAGAAACGGGCGACGCTCGCCCAGAAGCTCGGCATCAAGTTCAATCTGCTCGTAAGTCTCGGCGTCCATGAACACCAGCCTACCGTCTGTTTCATACAGGAATTGCTGCTCTTTGAAGTCGAGCGAGACCTGATCGACCTTGTCTTCGGAACGGAACCGTTCATTGAGCTTGCGCCCGTCGCGCAGGTTCTTGAGTTCGACCTGCGCAAAGGCACCGCCCTTGCCGGGCTTCACATGGTTGACCTTGACGGCCGCCCAAAGCCCACCGTCATGTTCCAGTATGTTACCGGGACGGATTTCGTTGCCGTTGATTTTGGCCATGGGTTCGCTCGCCTGAAATGGTTGATTGCTGCCGACAAACCCCTATATAGGGCGCACTGTCGGCTGGCAACCCGACGGGATTCGCTCCCCTCAGCGAAGAGGTATGCACCAAACGCATGACTGACATGCTATGTGGGCCATATCGAATCGCGGGAGAAACGCCATATTTGCCGCCACGCCCGGAAACGCAAGAGCAATAAAAAGGACATCATAATGCGCGATTTCGTTGACGGCTCCGCATTCAACTACGAGCAAGGGCAGCGCTCGCGCAAGCTGTTCGCAGCAGTTGTGCTGGCAGCGCTGGACGATGCCATTTCTGATGACAAGAAATATGGCAATGGCCCCGAGCAGATCGCCCGCTGGGCACGGTCGCGCGATGGCCGCGAAGTGCTTTCCTGCGCGGGCATCGACCCGAACGAGCGCGTGGTGAAGGGGCTGATGGAGTTTGTCGGCAAAGGTGTGCGCACCTCGGTCGCGCTTTCGCGCGAAGAAAGCGAACGCCGCATTGCCGCCGAAGAGGCCGAAGCCGCCTGAGATTTGCATTCCTTGCATGACGAACACCGCGCCGCACTCCGGCGCGGTTTGTATTTTTGCGCATGGGTGGGCGCGTCGCGCATACGCTTGTGAAGCGATTCGAGTGGCCCTTGCCTCTGAACACAGGTCAGCATCTAGGCGCAATCAGACAGTGCGAACGCGCGCACTCTGCGCCGCCAAGACGCACCCCGCCACAGCGGCGCGGCGTCTACGGCAGGTTGTAGCCGGGGTTCTGCCATTGGGCGCGGGCTGGTGCGCCGCCCGCTATTGCCCTTGTCGCCGCAAGATGCGCGCTGCCAATTACAAGCTTAATCGAAATCGCGGCTTGCGATTGCGCGGCCGATTTCGCGGCGCACGAGTTTGCGCACGCTGCGGGTGATGCGCTCGCCAAGCGTGCCTTGCAATTCTTGCCGGATGATTTCAGACACCATTGCGCGCAGCGCCGCTTCGTCGATCATCATATCAGCGGTCGCGGCAAACAGGCTTGCCTCTTCTGCCTCGGAAAGCTCGCTCTCGGCATCTAGGCGCATTTGATCGTAGCTCGAAAGCGGTGGCTTGGCGCTGTGTGTTGCGGGTTGGGCGTCGGCCAGATGCAGGCGGCGCGGTGGCGCGGATTTTGCCGCAGGCTCTTCTTCGAGGTCTTCCTCGGCCCAATCCGCGGCTGTCAGTTCGGCCTCAGCGGGGTCTAGCGGATCAACCCACTCGACGGCATCAAACAGCCGATCTTCAGGCTCGAAGGCATTCGAATGTGGCGCAAACTCGGGCTCTCTTGGTGCTGCCTCGGCTTCCGTGGCGCGCGGGGGTTCTTCCGGCTCGGCTGCCTCTGCCAAAGCGGGTTCCTCTGGCGTGTCATCGGCAATCTCGTCCGGGAACGGTTGCACAAAAGCTGCGGTCAATGCGTCCCGCGGTGCCGCATAGGAAAAATCGTCGCCGTGCTCGGGCTCGAACCGCTCATCGCTGGCGGCAACTGCGGCTTCCAATTCGGCAATCGTCGATTCTAGCCGCGAAAGCTCGTCGTTCAGGTTTTCAGGCTTGGTTTCCGCTTCGGGCAATTGCCAATCGGACGCGATGGTCAGCCCGGAATCGGGAAACTCTTCCGTTTGAGCATCGACCAACACTGCCTCTGCGGTATCAGCGCGCGAAACGGCCTCATTTGCGTTGGCGGCGTCGTGGGCGTTTGCAGCCAGCGCAGGTTCGGGCAATGCAACATCTTCGCCGTTGCGCGGTTCCGGTTGCAAAGACGTCTCGGCAACTGGGCTGGGGGGCGCGGCGACAGGTTCGTTTGTGGGGGCGGTATGCGCTACGCGCAGCGCTGGGGTCAGCACCAAGGTTTCTGCCGCTGCCGCAGCAGGCTCTGCCAAGCGCGGTGATGAATCGGCGGTGCGAAACAGACCAGTGCGCCGCGGCGCCACCCCGTCTTGTGAAACCAGGCGCCGGATCGAGGACAGTACATCCTCGATCTCTGCATGCGTCCGAGATTCAGACATCGGGCCCTCCGCCAATTTCACCTGTTCGCACGAGTCTACCCGTGCGCGACGGTCAAGACAACGAAACCTTGCCCGGAATACTACTTGCCGATAGCGCGCAGCACGCGGTCAAGGCTTTCACCTTGGACGGAAGTATGCGGCGCGTTCTGCACGGCGTTGTAGTAGGCGGCAGGATCATATGTCGGGATCCCGAGGTTCAGGCGTTCAACCGTCAGCAGACCCATAGACGACAAAAGTGAATAGAGTGATACCTGATAATTGGCTTCCGCCGTAATCTTGTCAGCCTGCGCAGTAAGCAGTTCCTGCTCGGCGTCGAGCACTTCAAGCGTGGTGCGCGCGCCAAGCGTCGCTTCTTCCTTGACACCTTCGTAGGCGATGGTCGCGGCCGCAATCTGCTGGTCGAGCGAGATGATCTGCGCCTTTGCAACCTCGATATTGGCCCAGGATACGGCAACGTTTTGCGCAATGATGCGGGTAGTTTGCAGCAACGCGGCGGTCACCCTATCGCGGTTGGCCAATGCCTGGCGATGCGCAGACGAGCGTGTTCCGCCCGCGTAAAGTGTCTGCGACATCGTCAGCGACAAGCCCAGCGGCTGCGTGTTGTCGCTGACAGAATAGTCGTATGCAGAGGCCGAGGCCGTACCCTTGATGGTGGGCAAACGTTCGGCGGCGGCGGCCTGGACCGCCAGTTCCGCGACGGTCACCTGATGCTGCGCTTGCAGAATTGATGGGTGCAACCGCTGCGCGGTAGCCGTTGCCTCGGCAAGCGACTTGGGCAGCGCGGGTGCCGGCGGCAAGCCGTTGATCGAGACGGGATAGCTGCCCGTGACAACCCTGTAACTTTCGCGCGCAGAGGCAAGCTGGCCTTCGGCTGCGGTCAAGGCAGCACGCGCTGCCGCAAGCCGCGCTTCGGCTAGCGCCACGTCGGTCCGCGTCACTTCGCCCACTGCAAAGCGGTCGTTTGCGGCGCGCAGCGATTCACCGATCACGCGCACCGAGTTGCGGCTGATAGCCACAGTCTCTGTGGCGCTTTTTACGCCGGTATAGGCGCTGACCGCCGAAAGCAGAACATCCTGCTCAACCGCCACAAGTGCTTGGCGTGTTGCAAGGACCGCTTCCTTGGCATACTCGATGCCGATCCTGCTGCGGCCAAAATCGTAAAGCGTCAACGAGGCGCTCAACGCAAGCAGGTTGGTGGTGGTGTTCGTTGCGGTCGAATTATAGCTGGTCGAGGCGCTCCAACTTATCACCGGGCGAAGCGATGCGACGGCTTGCGCCACGTCTTCGTCGGCTGCGCGCAGCGTCGCACGGTTCTGCTCGAGAAGGTTGGAGTTTCGGTATGCTGCGACCATCGCGTCGGCCAATGATTGCGCCTGCACCGCGCCACCTACGAACGCCGAGGTGGCGAGTGTACCCGCCAGTACGAAAGCCTTGACCACGCCGTTCTTCATCTCTGCAAACTCCACATCCCTAGCGCCCGTCGCGGGCCTTAATTGACCTGGACCTTCGCGGCACCGCCATCATACGCTGGCTGGCGATAGTTCCGTCGAAGCCCGGATCAGAACGAAAAGCCACGCTCGGCCTCGCAACCCGGCAATACCGGCGCCATTGCGTTAAAAGCATGCCGCCATGCAATGACGCCGTCAATCTTGCGTCCCATCCGCACAATCCCCAACGGGCCCTTGCGGAACAGACAGATGATGCGGCCACCCTCGCGCAATTGCTCTTCGAAGGCCGCAGGCAGCACCTCGACCGCACCCTCAACAAGGATCGCGTCGTAGGGGCCGTGCTTGGCCGCGCCTTCGGCAAGCTCACCAGCCACCACAACCGCATTGTCGGCACCTACCGCCGCCAGAGTGGCCTGAGCTGCCTTCGCAAACTCGTCGGTGTCTAGCGCCACAACCGCCTCGGCCATGCGCGCAATCAACGCCGCGGCGTAACCGGTGCCGCAGCCCACATCGAGCACGAGGTCGGTGTCCTGCAAATCGAGCGCGTCGAGCATTTTACCCAGCGTTCTGGGCTCCAGCATCACCCGCCCGGGCGCGATGACGATGTCATCGCCCACATAGGCAACTTCGCGGCTGCGCTCGGGCACGAAATCTTCGCGCGGAACTGCCAACATGGCCTCGATAACCGGATACTTCGTCACATCGTTGGGGCGGATCTGGCTGTCGACCATTATGGTGCGGCGCGTCGCAAAATCTTGCATCGGTGAACTCTTCGGTCTGGATTGAGCCTGCGCGAAGTCTTGCCACATTCCCGGGGCACCCGCAACCGTGCCCGCACGGCTAGCCCGCCTACACCACAAATTGCTTGAAAGGTGTGGCACAGTTTCCTTGGCATCGGCACGGGCGGCCGCTATCTTGAACGCTCCATCCCGTCCGCAGCCCCCAAAGGAACGCCCTGATGAACCTGCTTCGCTTGCCAATTGCCGCACTCGCCCTGCTCGCTTCGGGCTCGGTCGCATTTGCAGAGCCGCGGCAACTGACCATTCCGATCGATTTCAGCTGCCCGATTTCAGAGCCGCCGCTGATCGAGTTCGTTCTCAGCCGGCAAGAGGGCGTGATATCGGTCGAGATGTTGGTCGACGACGAAGTGGCGGTGGTGATTTTCGAAAACATGCAGACCGACATGGAAACGCTGGTTGCCGCGCTGATCGACGCCGGCTTGGGCGAAATGCTTGGTGCCCAGCCGATCACTGAAGCCCCGGTGCCAGAGCCCACGACATAAGGGCCGCCCGGCGAGGGCGCGCCCTCGCCGAAACGGCATGATATCTGCTTAATTGGTGGCCAGTGGGCGCGCGGGATCCTGCGTCCAGCCTGTGATCGAGTCCACGTAAAGCGCCGCGTTCGTCAGCCCCATCAATTCGTGCATCACGAACCAGTCGGTCGCTGAAAGATGGCCGGCCATGCAATATGCAATTACGGGCTCTGAAGGGTCGGCAAGTTCAGCGGGCATCAGGGCACGCAGATCGTCAAGCGGCTTCAGGCGATTGGCCGCAGGGTCGAAAAGCGTAGCGTGTTCGAGGTTGAGCGCACCGGGAATGTGCCCGGCGGCGCCCGCCGCACCACCTTGTGCGCCAGAATACTGCGCCGCAGAGCGCGCATCGATCAACGTGGCACTACCATCCAGCGCAGCCACAACCTCGTCAGTGGTGGCCAAAAGCTCGGGGCGCACCTGCGCCACGAAATTGCCGGGGGCGGGCGTCACGGCGTCAGTGGAAACCGGGCGCAAGGCGTCGGCCACCCAAGCTGCCCAGCCACCATCGAGGATCGCCACCTCGTCGTGGCCCGCATACTTGAAGCTCCAGTAGACGCGCGCGGCACCGCCAAAATCGACCGCGCCGCTACCTGCCGATACGATCACCACAAGGCTTGTGTCATTTGCACCCAGCGCCGCGATCGTGGCTTGCAGATCTGCCGTTTCGGGCACCGAACCCGGCACAGCCCCCGCACCACGCCACGCACCGGGATAGGCAGACCAGACCGCGCCGGGCACGTGGCCTGCGGCATAATCGTCAGCCGTGGTGCCACGGATGTCGATCACCACCAGATCATCCCGACCCAAATTGTCGGCAAGCCAAGATGGTGGCGCAAGCGGGCCGGGCAATCCGTCAGCCAACGCGGGCGACAGCGCCATAAACAGCGCGGCAAGGGCCAGCGCAAACCGCGTAGTCAATATCTTCAACATCGGGGATCCTTCATTTCCGGGGCGTCGCGCAGTGCGCATTGCTGCCCACCGACAAGCCGGTGACAGGCAGCAATCTCAGGCTGTAGTTTTGACCGCGCCGCTGGCAAGTGCAAATCACGTCCTTGCGCTATCACTTCCTAGCGACGATAAGAGGCGCTGCTCGGCAGAGCGATTCATTGCTTGACGAGGCGCGGCTGAGACCGTATCCAGCCGCAACGGAATTGGGGGCGCTGCCATGGCGGCGCCCATTGATGTTGTGGCTGCGCCTTGGCAGCCTTGGGAAACGAAGGAATACGCCATGTCGCGCGTCTGTGAATTGACCGGCAAAGGCCCGATGTCGGGCAACACGGTAAGCCACGCCAACAACAGGTCGCGGCGTCGCTTTCTGCCTAACCTGAACGAAGTTACGCTGATGTCCGACGCGCTCGGCACCGCGTTCAAACTGCGCATTTCGGCGGCTGGCTTGCGCTCGGTAGACCATCGCGGCGGCCTTGACGCCTTCCTCGCCAAAGCGCGCGACGAAGATCTGTCGGTCAACGCCCTGAAAATCAAGAAAGCAATCAATAAGGCGCAAAGCGCCGCCTGATTCTGCTGACAAGCAATATTTGAAGGCCTCGCCCGAAACGGCGGGGCCTTTTACGTTGGCAGTCACTGCAATGTGCTACTTCGGCGTCCGTTGCCCGCTATGCCTGCGCGCCAATAGGCGCATGCTGGGCGCATGAGGTATTTGGCATGCCCTTATCTCATATCGCTTATCGCGCGCGATCTTTGCAGCGCGGCGTGTGTCGCGGCCCATCTCGATTCTCCCGGTGCCTTTCCCACGCGATGCTCACACAAGAACACTGACATGCTTTCTCTCAAAGCACTTCTGGTCGCAGGCGTCTGTGCGATTGCCCTACCCGCTTCGGCAGACATTCTGTTCTCGGGCCAGTACCTGATCGTTTCCCGTGGCGCGATGGCGGCAGGTGCCGCGTATCTCGTAATCGAAAGCACCGGCCCCACCGAAGTCCGTTTGGTGGGGGCCAGTTCGCCAATTCCGCAAGGACCGAATTGCACACCCATACCGCCAGCCCGACCGGCGTGATGCAGATGGTCAGGGCTCCCGACGGCTGGGCTATCCCCGCTGGCGGCACCCATCTGCTGCAACGCGGCGGCGATCATGTGATGTTCACGGGCATGAACCCAAGGCCGGAAATGGGCGATGTGGTCACGCTGACGCTGACGTTCGAGAAGGCTGATGACGTGTCGGCGCAGATTGTCGTCGGTGCGCCAGCGGGTACCGTGCCGATGTCACCGGCCCAGCCGTAACGCGCCGATAAGCTGTTGAAAAGGCCCAAGGCCGCGGCTGCGCCGATTCATTTCAGCCGATCCCAATTGCGTGAAAGCGGGCCTTTGCACAACTTGTCGCATGCGCTGCCGACGCTAAAAGGTATATATTGCGCACATGATGGTTGAGCTTCTCGAAAGCTCTGCCAAGACTGCCCGGCACTGCTACTCAGCGCCTCCGGACGTGGCTTTGCCACGGGTATCGGATCGGTAAAGAGTTGCCTTCGGGCAGCCTATGGCAGTGGGGCAAATCAACTATCAAGCATCGGCAGGAATGCGCGCGCCGCCGATGCTCGCCATGCGCGTCTATGTAGCCATTCTGCACTACACCGTAGAAGGAGTTATCAAATGAAATCCGTGAAATACCTGCTGGCAGTCGGCGCGGTCGCTTTTGCGCTTCCCGCATTCGCACAAGATGTGTCGGTCGAGGGGGCCTATGTCATGCCGCTGGCGGGTATGGAAGATTCCGCAGCGCTCTACATGGTCATCAAGAACTCGAACCGGGATCTTGTGACGCTGATGGGCGGCATGACCGATGCAGCCGCGGGCGTGGACCTTTATTCGACCATCTGGTCGAACAAGGGCGTGCCTGAGCTGGCGATGCAGCCCGAGGGTATCAACATCAGCGGCAACGCCGGTTTGGTGCTGGCACCGGGCGGCGTGCTTTTGGCGCTGAAAGACCTCAAGGCACCGCTGAACGCTGGCGACATGGTCACTGTGACGGTGAAGTTTGCGCAAGGTATTGAATTGCCGGTCGAAGCTGTTGTGAAATGACTTGAGGCCAGCCCGCTGGGGCTGGCGGTTGCAGCGCGGGCGGGGCGTTGGCCCCGCCCGTAGCTTTGTGCGCGGGGCCCGGTTTTGATCGCATTTGCGTGAACCTGCGCTTTTTACACGTTTTCCTTGCCATCTATTCGCGCAGTTGCGCTATAATTGCGCCATGATGACTCGCGTTCCGCATCGCTTTGCTGCGTTTGGCTTGTCGCTGCTACTGGCGGTGACCAGCGTCACCATGGCGGTGGCGCGCGGCCAGACCCGTGTTGCGGGCGAGATTGTCATCTGTTCTGGGTATGGGCTGACCACCATCTCTGTCGATGAGTTCGGCAATGAGGTGACGCAGGTTCAAATCTGCCCGGATATGGCGCTGGGCCTGCTGGCTGCTATCGCGCACACGCCGCTTAACGTCGAACGCCCCGCCGGGCGGGTTAGCGATCTGATCCTCGTCGAACCCCGTCTGCTGCATTCGCGTTCATTCGTGACGGCGCGTGCCAGGGGGCCGCCTGTGCTGGCCTGAAAGTTCCAGGCCCGCAAAGAACGGCAAAGATTTACAGCATTCATTTCATCACGCGTCCCCCGCGCCCCTTACGGCACAGCCCCTTCACTCATTCGCGGCAGAGAGATTCGGCCTTGAGCACGAAGTCGGTGTAGCGCGCCCAAAACTCACGGTCGTCGGGGCGGGTTGACCGACGCGCGGTCTCGGCCTTGTCGGGGTCACGGAAAAAGCCGGCAACGCGGCGCTGGTCGCGGTTACCGAGGCTTTGGTCGGCCAGAAACTGCAAGCAGCCACACAGAACGATGCCGGGGCGTGCGTCCGTGAGGGCGAGGCAGGCGTCGCCCACGGGCCCGGCATGGGCCGCGGGCGCGGCGAAGGATGTTGCCGCGGCGAAGGCGGCGGCGGCGGCGGCGGCCCTCAGCCGACCACCTCGGCGGGGTAGCCTGCCCCCTTCAGCGCGGCCAGAACGGTGGCGGCGGGAAGGCCGGACACGGTGATTTCGCGGGCCGGAAGATCCACCTCGACGCGCGCGCCGACGGCGGCGAGAGCGGCCTCGATAGTGGCCTTGCAATGGCCGCAGGACATGTCTGGAACAGATAGGATCATGAGGGCCTCCGGGCGTTCGATCGGCCGCCATTCTCGCAGGCGGGAAGCGGGGGGTCAAGCGGCGGCGGGGCGCTGCGTATCACGCGTGTTATGGGGT
>NZ_JBFHIA010000070.1:0-12982 GCF_041596715.1 Phaeovulum sp. | reverse complement strand
TGCGCCAGGCGGTTGCTGACCAGTCTGATGTGACCTTCTCGGCAACGCTGACGCTTTCACAGTTCTGAACACGGCTTGCGCGCAGCATCGGGGCCTGCCAAGCGGCCCTGATGCTCTGTCGCGGGCTTACCCCTAAAGCCGCCCAATCCGTTCGGTCAGCAGTGCGAAAAAGCCCTGCGCATCGACCTCGCGCATGAACATCGCGTTGGGTGCGCGGTTGGTTACGCGCCACCAGTCGGCCACCGTCATGCCGCGGGTCAGGGCGCTTTGGGTTTCGATTTCCACGTTGATGTGGCGACCTTGGAAAAGGTCTGGCGCCAGCAGATAGGCGATCACGCAAGGGTCGTGCAGCGGCGCGCCGTCTGATCCGTATTTGGCCATATCGAAGCGTTCAAAGAAGTCGGTCCAGCTGACAACCGCATGGCTGACGCGGGTGCCAAGCGCGCGCAGCCCCTCGATCCGCGCCCGCGTGGTTAGCACCTTGTGCGTCACATCCAGCGGCATAACCACCAGCGGCACGCCAGATTTAAATACGATATCAGCGGCTTCCGGGTCTACGTAAATGTTGAACTCGGCGGCTGGCGTGGTGTTGCCACCCTCAAAACAGCCGCCGCCCATCAGCACGA
Organism: Phaeovulum sp.; assembly: GCF_041596715.1. Lineage (GTDB taxonomy): Bacteria > Pseudomonadota > Alphaproteobacteria > Rhodobacterales > Rhodobacteraceae > UBA6213. Next base: position 12,356 of record NZ_JBFHIA010000070.1, on the reverse strand, counting down.
TTTCCGCGACCCGGTCGATGATGTCGGGCGCGCGCTCAAAGGCGGTGGCGATGTTTGTCAGCGGGCCCAAGGGGCAAAGCGTGATCGAACCCGGCTCCGCCTCGCGCAGCGTCTCGATCAGAAAATCGACCGCATGGCGCGGCTGCAAGGCCATCGTCGGTTCTGGCAACTCGATCCCGTCTAGGCCGGATTTGCCGTGCACATATTCTGCCGTTACCAGTTCGCGGGCGATCGGCTTGGCGCATCCTGCGAACACCGGCACATCGCTGCGCCCGGCCAGTTCGCACACCACCCGCGCGTTGCGCGAGGTCAACGGCAACGGCACGTTGCCCGCGACGCATGTTATCCCCAGCACGTCGAGTTCGGGGCTGGCAAGGGCGAGCAATATCGCCACCGCATCGTCTTGCCCCGGGTCTGTGTCGATAATGATCTTGCGCGCGCTCATGGCATCCCCTGCTTCGGCTTTGGCCGAGAAACTGCCGCGCAACGGCGGCAGAGTCCACATCCCATGCGCGGGGAGGGGCGGGCGGGGGCGTTGTCACACGCCACCGCCCGCAAGGTTCAGCCGTCGAAGTTTACTTCCTGAACAAGTTTCAGCGCCGCGGGGCGCAACTCTGCGATGTCCTTCAGCGGCAGCGAGTCTGGCGTGAAGCTGCCCCAGCTTGCGACCAGATCCGAGACTTGCACACCGGGCTTGATCGGAAACTCGTGGTTGGTTTCAGCGTAGATCGCCTGTGCCGAGTCCGAGGCGAGAAACTCCATCAGTGCCAGCGCCGCGTCACGGTTTGGGGCCGCCGCGGTCATCGCCACGCCCGAGATGTTCATATGCGTGCCGCCATCCTCGAAGCTGGGGAACACGATGCGCACCGCGTCTGCCCAAGCCTTTTGTTCTGGGTTGGCCACCATTTCGCCCATGTAATAGGTGTTACCAAGGCTGATGTCGCATTGCCCGGCCCAGATGGCCTTGACCTGATCGCGGTCGCCGCCTTCGGGCTTGCGCGCAAGGTTGCCTTTGAGCGCGGTCAGCCAAGCGCGGGTTTCCTCTTCGCCGTGATGCGCGAGGTAGGCGGCGGTCAATGCCACGTTGTAGTCATTGGTGCCTTGGCGGGTGCAGATGCGCCCCTGCCATTTCGGGTCTGCGAGGTCTTCGTAGCTGGTCACCTCACCGTCGGCCACACGGTCACGCGCGGCATAGACAATGCGCGCGCGGCTGGTCAGGCCAAACCAGTGGCCCTCTGGGTCGCGGAACTCTGCCGGAACCGCCGCGTCAAGCACCGGCGAGGCCACGCTTTGCGTTACGCCCGCATCGACGACCTGCATCAGGCGCGCAATATCGACCGTCATCACCAGATCGGCGGGGCTGCGGCTGCCTTCGGCTACCAGCCGCTCGACCATGCCCTTGTCAACAAACGCCACGTTGACCGTGATGCCGGTTTCCTTGGTGAAAGCGTCGAACAGCGGTTGCACAAGTTCCGGCTGGCGATGGGAATAGACGTTCACCTCATCCGCGAGTGCTGGAAAGGCGGTCAGAAGCGAGGTGGCAAGCAAGGTGAATCGCAGTGTCATAGGTAAGGCTCCGCAGGGTTGATCCTGCGCCCCATAAACCCGACAAAAATACTCGGGTCAATACCCGATTAATTGCGTCAGCTATTTTCGGCCTTCAAAGCTGCCTCTAGCGCCTCATGGGCGGCCAGCCACAGTTCTTCAGCGCGTGCCAGCCCATCGACAGCTTCGACGCGCTTCATCGTCCATTTGTGCAGCTCTTTGCCCATGTGCGGGGCATAAAGCGAAGGATCGGCTAGCTTTTCGTCAAGTTTCTTCAGCATCCCATCGATCTTCGCGACCCGTTCCTCGCATTTGCGCAGATCCGAGCGCAGCACCAGCACGCGCTCGCGCGGCGGCTTTTGCGGCTTTTCGGTGCGCGTCTGGTTGGGGTTGTCGTCGCCCGCCAGCAACTCGCGCCGGTAGGCTTCCAGATCGTTGAGGTAGGGCGTCACGCTGCCTGCCTTGACCAGCCACAACCTGTCAGCGACGAGGCTGAGCAAGTGCATGTCGTGGCTGATCAGGATCACCGCGCCGGTGTAATCGTTCAGCGCCTCGACCAGCGCCTCGCGGCTTTCCATGTCGAGGTGGTTGGTCGGCTCGTCAAGAATCAGCAGATGCGGCGCAGTGGTGGTGGCCAGCATCAGCGACAGCCGCGCTTTCTGCCCGCCCGAAAGCTGGCCCACCACGGTATCGGCCTGATCGGCACCAAGGCCAAAGCCTGCAAGGCGCGCGCGCAGGCGTGGCTGAAACTCGGCAGGATAGACGCGCTGGATATGCTGCAACGGCGTTTCGTCGAGGAAAAGTTCATCAACCTGATGCTGCGCGAAATAGCCGATGCGCAATTTGCTCGACCGTGTGAGCGTGCCTGCCTGCGCCTCGAGCTTGCCCGCCAGCAGCTTGGCCAAGGTCGATTTGCCTTCGCCGTTGCGGCCCAAAAGCGCGATCCGGTCGTCCTGATCGATTCTCAGGCCGAGGTGGCGCAGCACCGGCGGCCCGCCATAGCCAACCGCCACATCGTCAAGCGCAAGGATCGGGGGTGAAAGCTGCTCGGGCACCGGAAACGAAAACACCTGCTTGGCGGCATCTTCGGGCGCGGTGATGATTTCCATCTTTTCCAGCATCTTGACCCGGCTTTGTGCCTGCACGGCCTTGCTGGCCTTGGCCTTGAAGCGGTCTACGAAGCTTTGCAGATGCGCGCGCCGGGCTTCCTGCTTTTTCGCCTCGGCCGCCTGCACCGCGCGCTGTTCGGCACGGGCGCGGGCAAACTGATCGTAGGGCCCGCTCCACAGCGTCAGCTTGCGGTTGTCGAGGTGCAGAATTGCGCCGACCGCGCGGTTCAAAAGGCCCCGGTCGTGGCTGATGATGATGACTGTATGGGGGTATTTGGCGAGGTAGCTTTCCAGCCAAAGCGCGCCTTCAAGGTCTAGGTAGTTGGTCGGCTCGTCCAGCAGCAGCACGTCAGGCTGCGCAAACAGCACGCCCGCCAGCGCCACCCGCATCCGCCAACCGCCCGAGAAGTCCGAGCAAGGCCGCGCCTGCGCTTCGGTGTCAAAGCCAAGCCCGCGCAGAATGGCGCTTGCGCGCCCCTCCGCGCTCCACGCGTCGATATCGGCCAGCCGGTGCTGGATATCGGCAATGCGGTGCGGGTCGGTTGCGTGCTCGGCCTCGGCCATCAGAGCGGCGCGTTCGGTATCGGCCTCAAGCACCGTGTCGAGCAGCGATGTCGAGGACGAGGGCACCTCTTGTGCGACGCCGCCGATCTTGGCGCGCGAGGGCAGGCTGATCGTGCCGCCTTCCAGTGCCAATTCGCCCCGGATCAACCGGAACAGCGTGGTCTTGCCCGCGCCGTTCTTGCCTACAAGGCCCACCTTGTGGCCATCGGGAATGGTTGCAGAGGCGCCTTCGAACAACGGGCGGCCCTGCACGGAATAGGTGATATCATTTATCTTGAGCATGTCGCCCCATGCCTGATGCGCGCGCCCGCGTCAACGCCTGCCCGCACGGGGTTTTCAAGCAACGCGCCTCATGCTACGGGGCGCCATCCGGCACGGCCCATCGCGGGTCCGTCGCCCTATCCCTGGACAAGAGGCAACCATGGCCATCGAACGCACACTCTCGATCATCAAACCCGATGCTACCAAACGCAACCTGACCGGCAAGATCGTTGCCCGCTTCGAAGAAGCTGGGCTGCGCGTGGTCGCCTCGAAGCGCATCCACCTTTCGCCCGCGCAAGCCGGCCAGTTCTATGCCGAGCACAAGGAACGCCCCTTCTACGGCGAACTTTGCGCTTTCATGGCGTCCGAGCCGGTGGTGGTGCAGGTGCTTGAAGGCGACGCGGCCATTGCCAAGAACCGCGAAGTGATGGGCGCAACCGACCCGGCCGCCGCCGCTGACGGCACCATCCGCAAGGATTTTGCGCTTTCGAAAGGCGAAAACTCGGTCCACGGCTCCGACAGCCCGGAATCGGCCGCGCGCGAAATCGCGTTTTTCTTTTCGGGCCTTGAACTGGTCGGCTGAACAGGCTTTCCGTGCATTTATAAAGGGCCGCCCCGTTCGGGCGGCCCTTTCGCTTTGCCTTCCGCACCCTATCTAGAGCGGAAGGAGTCATCATGCCCCAAACCGACCCAAGCTATGCTCGCCTGCCCGAACGCTTCTTCGCGCATGTCGCCCCCGCCCGGGTGCGCGCCCCAAAGCTGCTGGCGCTGAACCTGCCGCTGGCCGCGCGCCTTGGGCTGGATGCCGAATGGCTCGGCTCGCCCGAAGGTGTGGCAATGCTGGCCGGAAACGCCTTTCCAGAATGGGCAACGCCGATTGCACAGGCCTATGCGGGCCACCAGTTCGGCGGCTTCGTCCCCAGCCTTGGCGACGGGCGCGCGCTGCTGCTGAGCGAGCTTTTGCCCCCCGGTGGAGGGCGCTTTGATCTGGCGCTGAAAGGGTCGGGGCGCACCCCCTTTTCGCGCGGCGGCGACGGGCGGGCATGGCTTGGCCCGGTTTTGCGCGAATATCTTGTCAGCGAGGCGATGGCGGCCCTTGGCGTGCCAACGACACGGGCGCTGGCGGCGGTAGCCACGGGCGAAACCGTGCTGCGCGAACAGGGTGCCTTGCCCGGTGCGGTGCTGGTGCGGGTAGCGGCAAGCCACATCCGGGTCGGAACCTTCGAGTTCTTTGCGGCCCGGCGCGATACAGAGGCGCTGGCAACGCTGGCCGAATATGCCCGCGCACGCCACTATCCGCAGGCAGAGGGGCCGCTGGGCCTTTTGACCGGCGTGGTCGCAAACCAAGCACAGCTGATTGCGCAATGGATGAGCCTTGGTTTCATCCACGGCGTGATGAACACCGACAACATGGCGATTTCGGGCGAAACCATCGACTATGGGCCTTGCGCCTTTATAGACGCCTACCACCCCGACAAGGTGTTTTCCTCGATCGACCGGCATGGTCGCTATGCCTTTGCCCAACAACCCAACGTCGCGCTTTGGAACCTCGCGCAGCTGGCCTCGGCGCTTTTGCCGCTGATCGGAGAGGGTGAGACCGGGGTAGAACCTGCAACGGCAGTGCTCGACGGTTTCTGGCCCGCGTTTGCCAAGGCGCTGAACGGCCTCTTTGCGGCGAAAATCGGCATTGCGGCCCCGCGCGAAAGCGATACGGCGCTGGTCGAAACGCTTTTGGCGCGGATGGCGCGGCAGGGCGCAGATTTCACCCGCGTGTTCCACGGCCTCGCCAATGGCACCGCGCGCGAGGAGTTTGCCGAACCCGCCGCTTTCGATGCCTGGGCCGAGGGCTGGCAGGCCCGTTTGTCGCAAGAGGCCGACCCGAAGGCTGTGATGCGCGCGGCTAACCCTGCGCGTATTCCGCGCAACCATCGCATCGAAGCGGCCATCGTGGCGGCTACTGCGGGTGATATGGTGCCGTTCGAACGCCTGCGCGAAGCCCTCGCGCTGCCCTTCGATACGCGCCCCGAATGGGACGATCTTGCCGAGGCACCGGCACCGCACGAGGCGGTCGCGCGCACCTTCTGCGGCACCTGACCTATTTGCGGAACTTGCGGAACAGCTTGCGGTTGCGGTCGATGAAGGCCTGCAATAGCGCAGCGGATCCGCCGATCGACTGGCCCTTCAGGTAAAGAAGGCCAGACCCCGCACCAATGCTTGCCCCGATCACGTCCACGATGATGTCACCCATCGTGTCATTCAGACCGCTTTCCTGCATATTGAGGCCAAAGGCAAAATCGACGCCGAACTCAAAGATTTCCCAGAGCGCGCCAATGGTCACTGCAAAGCAGAACCCGATAAACGCCAGTGCCCATGCCGGTGCCGCGTAGCGATCGCCCTCGAACAACATGAAGGCCATCAAAAAGCCGATAATCCCGAACCCCAGCGCCGAGCCGAGGTGCAACATGCCATCCCACCACCAATAGCGCTGATAGAAATCGAACGCCTCGCCCAGAAAAATGGTGGCAAAGATGAAGGCGGTGATGCCCACGACAAAGGCCCACGGCAACCGTACCCCGAGGCGGCTGACCAAGATCAGCGGTGCCAGTGTCAGCACGAAGGTGGCAAAGGCAACCCCTGCCGAGGGCCATTGCCCTTCCCAAAGCGCCAGCACGAACTCGACCGCCAGCACTGCCCACATCAGCAGCACAGGTAGCGGCAACCGGCGAAGTGAAGCAAATGTGATGCGTTTCTGCATGGCGGCGATATAGGCGTGCCGCGAATGCAGCGCAACGGGGGTTCCGATTGTTCCACTTTGCCCCCATATCTAGGCTATGATCCTGCGTATCGCATCTTACAACATCCATAAGTCCAAAGGTTCCGACGGGCGCTTCGACCCTTCGCGGGTGATCGACGTGATCAACGCGCTTTCGGCCGATGTGCTGGCGCTACAGGAGGTGGACTTCCGCTTTCGGGGGCGCCCGGCGGCGCTGCCGCTTGATGCCTTGCGCGAGGGCTGCGCGCTTGAACCCGTGGCGCTTAACCCGACGGGTCCGGCCAGCCTTGGCTGGCATGGCCAGACCTTGCTGCTGCGCAAGGGCATCACGCTTGGCGCGCTCCACCACGTCGCACTGCCCGGGTTCGAGCCGCGCGGCGCGCTGATCGCCGATATCGACGCAGGCAGCGGCCCGATGCGGCTGGTGGGTGTTCACCTCGGGTTGCGTCGCACCGACCGGCGCTCGCAGCTTGCGCATATCCGCGCGCGGTTGCGCGACAATGAAGCCCGCCCCGCGTTGATTGTAGGCGATTTCAACGAATGGTCCGCGGCCAAGGGTTTCGAGGCGCTGCATGGCTTCGAGATGACCACCCCCGGCCCCAGCTATCCCGCGCGCGCCCCTTTTGGGCGGCTTGACCGCATGGCGTTCAACGCTGGCATATCGGTGCTGCGTACAGGCGTGTTCGACAGCCATCTGGCGCGCCGTGCCTCGGATCATTTGCCGATCTGGGCAGACCTGCGGCTGACCGCCTAGGCACCCCGTGTCGGGCTTCGCGCCGGGGCTTTCACGAACGCAGCAAAGCGCGTAAACCCATTTGCGAAGCGCCACCCGATCAGGAGTTGCCCATGAGCACGATCATCGACATTCATGCCCGCGAAATCCTCGACAGCCGCGGCAACCCCACCGTTGAGGTGGATGTCACGCTGGAAGACGGCACCATGGGGCGTGCCGCAGTGCCCTCGGGTGCCTCGACCGGCGCACATGAGGCGGTTGAGCGGCGCGATGGCGACAAGGGTCGCTACCTCGGCAAAGGCGTGCTGGAAGCGGTGGCGGCGGTGAACGGCGAGATCGCCGAAAACCTCGTGGGCGAGGATGTGACCGAACAGGTGGCCATCGACCGGCTGATGATCGAGCTTGACGGCACCCCAAACAAGGGCCGTCTTGGTGCCAACGCCATTCTCGGGGTCAGCTTGGCCGCGGCCAAAGCCGCCGCCGAATACACCGCCCAGCCGCTCTACCGCTATGTCGGGGGCACCTCGGCGCGGGTGCTGCCGGTGCCGATGATGAACATCATCAACGGCGGCCAGCACGCCGACAATCCGATCGACATTCAAGAGTTCATGATCATGCCCGTCGCCGCGGCGAATATGCGCGAGGCGGTGCGGATGGGGGCAGAGGTGTTTCACACGCTGAAAAAGGAGTTGTCGAAGGCAGGGCTTGCCACTGGCGTCGGCGATGAGGGCGGATTTGCACCGGCCCTTTCGTCAAGCCGCGCAGCGCTCGACTTCATCCTCAAGGCGATCGAAAAGGCAGGCTACCGCCCGGGTGACGACATCTGGCTCGCACTCGATTGCGCCGCGACCGAATATTACAAGAACGGCACCTACGAGATGGCGGGCGAGGGCAAGTCGCTTACCTCCGCGCAAAATGTCGATTACCTCGCAGATCTCTGCGCCGACTATCCGATCCTGTCGGTCGAGGATGGCTGCGCCGAGGATGACTGGGCGGGCTGGAAGCTTCTGACAGATCGGCTTGGCGGCAAGGTGCAACTGGTGGGGGACGATCTCTTTGTCACCAACCCCACCCGCCTCGCACGCGGCATCAAGGAAGGCTGCGCCAACTCGCTTCTGGTCAAGGTCAACCAGATCGGCACATTGACCGAAACGCTTGATGCGGTGCGCATGGCTGATCGTGCGCGCTACACCAGCGTGATGAGCCACCGTTCTGGCGAGACGGAAGACGCCACCATCGCCGACCTCGCCGTGGCCACCAACTGCGGCCAGATCAAGACCGGCTCGCTGGCCCGCTCCGACCGGCTGGCAAAATACAACCAGCTGATGCGTATCGAGGAAATGCTGGGCGAAACGGCCGAATACGCGGGCCGAAGCATCCTGCGGGGCTGAACAAAGGCGAGGGGGCTTTCTGCCCCCTCTTGCCCCTTCGGGCCAATTCACCCCCGAGGATATTTCGCCTGAAGCATTTACACGCGCCCGATCTGCTTCAGAGACAAATATCCCCCCGCCGGAGGCGCGCTGCGATCGGGGCGGGGTGCGCCGGGTGCTCAGTCGCGGAAGTTACGGCTGTCCTTGATCTGTTCCCACGCCCAGACGACCTCTTGCAGCCGCTCTTCATCGTCGCGGTTGCCCGCGTTCATGTCAGGGTGCAGGTCTTTCACCAGGCTTTTGTATTGCTTGCGGATTTCGGGCTTGGTCCAAGTGTCGCGAGCGTCGAGAATCTCGATCGCCTTGCGTTCGGTGGGGGGCAGCTTGCGCCCTGCGTTCTGGCGGCCGGGATTTTGCGTTGCATTGGCACCAAGGATTTCCATCGGGTCGGCAACACCGTGGCGGGCCCATGCGCGGTCTTCTTCCGACACGCGGTTAAAGGGTTTTGTGGGGCGTTCCCATACCGTGGCGTTGTCGAGAAAAGCCTGAAACTCTTCTTCCGACTGACCCTGAAAATAGTTCCAGTTCAGATTGTACTCGCGCACGTGGTCTTTGCAGAACCAGAAGTAGTCATCGAGTTTCTTGGGCGATTTCGGCGCGCGATACTGGCCCTGCTCCTTGCAGCCTTGCCGGTCGCAGGTGCGCGTCGATGTCTCGAAAGCACCGGACATGCCGCGCTTGCCCTTGGCGCGGCGCTTTTTGTCGGTTGCGGCGGAGATGTCGAACCCAAATGGGTCGTTTCTGGTCATACGCGGTCCTCTGTTCCCGACCGGTTCGAGTCGGGCCATGAAGAATAGGCGATTTCGTGCGACGTTAAAGTGAAAATCAACCCACCGACGTCAGCTTGGGCGGGATCAGGCCTCTGGGGAGGCCGGACCGAGGCGCGGCGTGGGGCCTGCTTCGGTATGTGTGCTGAGCCGTGGCGCGGCACCGGGCTTGGATGCGGCAAGAAAGCTCGGCACCGTGCGTGCACCGGGTTTCTCGGCCTCTACCGGATCTTCTGCCTTCGCAGATGCGGGTTCTTCGGGCGGCAGCAGCGTTTCGGCGTCGGTTTCGGGCAGGGGTCTGCGAAAGATCAGCAGGTTGTGCCAGACGGTCGTGCGCGAGGTCAGCCCCGAACGCTCTTCGCAAGGCAGCACATCGGCGCGCAGGTATTCCCAGCCTTCGGCGGCCATCCGGTTCATCACGGCGGCCAGCGTGGCACCAAACCGCTCGCCCGAGGTTTTCAATGCGCGGTTCTTGTCGGCGCGGGCCGGGGCCGGGATCGCCGAATATTCATAAGCCTGCATTGTTGCCCCCTTCAGAGCCCGAGTTTGCGCGTGACGATTTCGGTCACTGCCGCCGGGTTGGCCTTGCCGCCGGTGGCTTTCAGAACCTGCCCGGTGAACCAACCCGCGAGTTTGGGGTTGGCCTTGGCCTTTTCGACCTGCGCGGGGTTGGCTGCGATGATCGCATCGACCGCAGCCTCAAGCGCGCCGGTGTCGGTTACTTGCTTCATGCCGCGCGCGGCGGCGATGGCGGCAGGGTCGCCGCCTTCGGTCCAGACGATCTCGAACAGATCCTTGGCCATCTTGCCCGAGATTTCGCCCGAGCCGATCAGGTCCAGCACGCCGCCAAGTTGCGCGGCCGTGATCGGGCTTTGCGCGATGCCAAGCCCTTCTTTGTTCAAGCGGCCGAAAAGTTCGTTGATGACCCAGTTCGCGGCCATCTTGCCGTCGCGCCCCTGCGCCACGGCTTCGAAGAAGGCGGCGTTCTCCACCTCGGCGGTCAGCACGGCGGCGTCGTATTCGTTCAGGCCCCAGTCGCGCACGAAGCGCGCGACCTTCATGTCGGGTAGCTCCGGCAGGCTGGCGGCGATATCATCGACCCATGCCTGTTCGATTTCCAGCGGCAGCAGGTCCGGGCAGGGGAAGTAGCGGTAGTCGTGCGCCTCTTCCTTGGAACGCATGGAGCGCGTTTCGCCCTTGTCGGGGTCATAAAGCCGCGTTTCCTGCACCACGGCGCGCCCATCTTCGAGCAGCGCGATCTGGCGGCGGGCCTCGAACTCGATCGCGGCCTGAATGAAGCGCATCGAGTTCATGTTCTTGATCTCGCAGCGCGTGCCGAGATGCGAGAAATCCTGCGTTGCCTGATAGCGTTCATAGTCGCCCGGGCGGCATACCGAAACGTTCACATCGGCGCGCAGGTTGCCGTTTTGCATATTGCCGTCGCAGGTGCCGATATAGCGCAAGATCTGGCGCAGTTTGCCCACATAGGCCGCGGCTTCCTCTGGCCCGCGGATGTCTGGGCGCGAGACGATCTCCATCAGCGCGACACCCGTGCGGTTGAGATCGACGAAGGACATGTTGGGGTCCATGTCGTGGATCGATTTGCCGGCATCCTGTTCGATATGGATGCGTTCCACACGCACCCGGCGTGCGATGCCGGGGCCCATATCGACGATGATCTCGCCCTCACCCACGATCGGCGCGTAGAGTTGGCTGATTTGGTAGCCTTGCGGCAGGTCGGGATAAAAGTAGTTCTTGCGGTCGAAGGCCGACACGAGATTGATCGAGGCGTTCAGTGCAAGCCCTGTGCGCACCGCTTGGGCCACGCAGTATTCGTTGATCACCGGCAACATTCCGGGCATCGCGGCATCGACGAAGGCGACGTTGGAATTGGGCTCGGCGCCGAACCGGGTCGATGCGCCGGAAAACAGTTTGGCGTTCGAGGCGACCTGGGCGTGCACTTCTAGGCCGATCACCAGCTCCCACGGGCCAGTGGCACCTTGAATGACTTTGGCCTCAGGGGCGCGAAAAGCGAGATGATCGAGCATGGGGCCCTCGGGATTTTGGCTGGCGTTCGGTTTAGGGCATCGGCCGGGCCAGCGCAAGCGGGCGACAGATGTGCGACAATTGCATAGCCGCCATACGAATGTTTCCGCCGATCGCAGAAATATGGCCACATCGCGGCCACAATTCAACCCTAGCGTTAGCTTGTCACGCGTTAGGTAGGAGGAGCGTTGTGAGGTCTTAGTTTCGGCCTGGTGGCAAAGCCCAGGCCATATTCAGTAAGGAATGTGCCATGGATCTTTCCATTTTCGGTCAACACATGCGCCCGACGACTGCGCAGATCGATGTGCCGCGTACGTACGATTCTCACATGCGTTGGGTGCCAAAGTTGGGCGACGTCTTTCCCAACTTTCAGGTCGCGCATGGTGACGGCGTATTCGACCTTTATGATTGGGCTGACGGAAACTGGGTCTATTTCTTTAGCCATCCCGCCTTGTTTACCCCCGTCTGCACCACCGAAATCGCCGACGTCGCCGCACATGCGGACGAGCTTGCAAGCCGCGGTGCGAAAGCCTTGAACATTTCTCGCGATCATGCGGCAGACCAAACCCGCTGGTTGCAAGATATCGAACGCCTGTTTGGCTTGAACATTGATTTTCCGCTGTTGTCAGACCCCGATGGCACGATAGCCAGCGCCTGCGGCATGATGCACCCGAGCGAAGAATCGACGCTTTGTGTGCGCAAGAGCTTTATTCTCGACCCGTCGCTGCGAATTCGGATGATCTCAGAATATCCGATGAACGTGGGGCGCGATTTTGAGGAGTTTCTGCGGGTGATCGACGCGCTTCAGGCAACCGAAAGCAACAGTCTGGTTGCGCCCGGTGGCTGGATGCCGGGCGATGCATTGCTGGTGCACCCTTACAGCCTGACTGAAGAAGCGCAGGCACGCTTTGGCGAAAGGCTGCAAGTGATCAACGGCTACTTGCGACTGGTTCATCCCAAAACCAAGGCGGCCTGACGCGCGCCCTCGACGCTTTTGGTAGTCATCTGCGCTTAATGCGCGGCTGGGCAAACAGGCCGAAGCGGCACCAGCGCCGCGGATGGATCCCGAGATAGGAGAGTGAAGGTCGGGCCCTAGTAAAGCGCCGCCTGTTGGCGCATGGCGCGCCG
>NZ_JBFHIA010000069.1:0-13052 GCF_041596715.1 Phaeovulum sp. | reverse complement strand
TTTGCGACACGCTACGGCGGCGGCGCGCGATTCTGCCCGTTTCCGCCTTCATTCCTGCCTCCTGCTTACGCCTTATGGCTTGCGTTTGCGTGGTGTGCCGCCGGTAGCCACCTTGATTTCGTCGTCGATGCCTTCGACGATCTCTTCAGTTGTCACCGCGGCAAGTGCGCTCAGCTTACCCGCCTCGGCGCTGTAGTCCGATGTCGCACCTGCCAGAAACTCTGACCAGATGGCCGAGATTTGCTGGCTGTCTTCAGCTTGCGCCAATGCTGCGTAAAGCGCGCGGTCTTTTTCATACCGGGTTTTCAGGAAATCGATCGATTCGATGCTTTGGCGCAGCACCGCGTCCATGATCCGTGCTTGCGCGCGCATCATGCCCTTTGCCATATCGCCAATGTGCGCAGGATCCGCCAGCGGAGCCATTCCGGGCCCCTTGTCACGCTTGGCCTTTTCATTGGTCATATCGTGGGCCTCCCTTCCGATAGGGTTGCCACCGCCGCGCCCCGGGGCGTCATCGCCCCGAAGCCGGAGGCGCGCAGGCATTTTATGCGCCGCGCGGCCTAGAGGCCATGATTTCTGTCAAGCGTTGGTCTGCGCCGCCCCGGGCAACCGCGCGCCGTCGCGCCAGACGGATTGCACCTGCAATCCTGCATCAAGATGCACCAGATCGGCGCGCGCGCCCGCGCCAAACTGGCCACGGTCCGTCAGGCCCAGAAACGCCGCCGGGTAGGCCGATGCCATGCGCAGCGCCTCGGCCTTGCCGCCCACCAGTGTTTTTGCGGCAAACCGCACCGCCGAGGCCATGTCGAGGTCTGACCCCGCAAGCGTTCCATCGGCCAGCGTCAGGCGCGAAATACCGTCTGTTACCGCGCGGCTGATCTTGCGCCCATCAAGCGTCAGGCTGTCTTGCGAGGCACCTACCAGCGACATCGCGTCGGTTACCAGAAACAGCTTTCCGGGGCCAAGTTTGGCGCGCAGCGCCACCCGCAGTGCCGTGGGGGCCACATGCGCAGCATCCGCGATAATTCCGCCCCAGATGCGGCCATCATCAAGCGCGGCACCCACCAGCCCCGGCGCGCGGTGGCCAAGCCCGCTCATCGCGTTGAAAAGATGGGTGACGCCTCGTGCGCCCGCCTCGAAATAGGCGCGGGCCGTGGCCTCATCACAGTCGGTATGGCCAAGGCAGACAATCGCCCCCGCCGCCACCAACTGCGCTACTTGCGCGGTGCTGACCTGTTCGGCTGCGACCGTCAGCACCAGCAGCGGCAATTCTGCCGCTGCGTTGGCAAGCTCGTTGGCGTCGGCTTCGGTCATCGGGCGTAGATGGGCCGCAAGATGCGTGCCCTTGCGCGCAACCGCCAGATGCGGGCCCTCCAGATGCAACCCGGCGACCCCCTGCCCGGCTGCCACCGCCTGCTTGGCCGCCGCAATCGCGGCACTGGCGACACCCGGCTTGTCGGAAATCAGCGTCGGCAAAAGGCTTGTGGTGCCATAGGCGGAATGTGCCTCGGCAATCCGCAGCATCGTCTCGGCGGTGGGCGCGTCGTTAAGCAGCACACCGCCACCACCATTTACCTGCACGTCTATGAAACCGGGGGCGAGCACGCCTCCGGCCAGCCGCCACTGCTTGGCCCCTTCGGGCAGCGCCGACATGGGCACGATGCCCGCAACCTGCGCACCATCCAGCAACAACGCCGCGCGCGCGTAAAACCGCGCGCCGTCAAAGATCCGCGCCCCTGTCAAAGCCAGCAGCGCCATCAGAGCGTCTCCGTGACCTTGGCAAGGTTGGGCGGACGGTCGGGGTCGAACCCGCGTGCGCGCGAAACCGCCTCGATCAGGCGATAATAGTGCAGCAGGGCCACCAGCGGGTCGATCAGGCCGCAGCCGGTGGTGGGCAGTGCAACCTCGCCCGGCTCGGGGCGCGAGCCAAGCGCCAGACAGCGCGCGCCCATGGTGCCAAGCCGCGCCAGCACCTGCCGGTTGCCCACAAGCCCAGCATCGTCAGGCAAAAAGGCAACAACCGGAAAACCGGGGCCGACAAGGCGCATAGGTCCGTGCTGCAATTCGGCCAGCGAAAATGCCTCGGCATGCAGGGCCGCAACCTCTTTGGCCTTCAGCGCCGCCTCAAGTGCTATGCCATAGCCCGGCCCGCGCCCGGCAACGAACAACGAGCTTGCCCCCGACAGCACATCAAGTGCGGGGCCGAACGGCAAATCTTCGGTTGCCGTCAAGGCCTCTGGCAGGCGTTCAAGGCCCGCCGAAAGCGCCTTGCCCCCTCCCACCGCCGACGCAATCGCGGCCAGTGCCGCGACCGAGGAGACGAAGCTTTTCGTCGCAGCAACGCTGCGCTCTTCGCCCGCGCCAAGGCCGATCACGATATCGGCGGCCGCCGCGACCGGGCTTTGCACCACGTTCACAACCGCAACCGTCAGCGCGCCGCCCGCCTTGGCCGCGGCCTGTAGCGCCACGATGTCAGGGCTGGCACCCGATTGCGAAATGGTCACATGCATCGCACCTTCCAGACGCAGCGGGCGGCCATAGACCGAGGCGATCGATGGGCCGATCGAAACCACAGGCAGGCCGGTTTCCAGCTCCATCAGGTATTTGAAAACGGTCGCCGCGTGGTCGGATGACCCGCGCGCCGCGGTTGAAACCAGCCGCAGATCGCGCCCGCGCACCGCGCGCGCTAGTGCTTCGAACGCAGGCGCTTCGCGCTTCAGCAGTTCGGCCACCACTTGTGGCGATTGCCCGGCCTCAGCCAGCATCAGGGATCTGGACATGGCAAAAAGCCTCCGGGATCAGGGTTGCAGTGTAAGTTCGGCGATGAAGTCATAGCGGTCGCCGCGATAGGACGAGGTGGTAATCTCGATCGGTCGCCCGTTTGCGAGAAACGCGCGCCTTTCGATATGCAGGATCGGGCTGCCGAGCGCCACCCCCAAGAGCCGCGCTTCATCGGCATTGGCCACCGCGGCGCGCAGGCGCTGAAGCGCGCGTGCAGGCATATGCCCCGATGCGCGCAACGCCTCGTATAGCGACTCTCCCAAAGTGGTGGGATCAATTGCATAGGCAGGCACTATTGCATTTTCGATGGCCAGCGGCTCGCCATCAGACAAGCGTACGCGGGCAAGGCGAAAGACCTGATCGGCGGGCGAAAGCCCGAGTTTGAGCATATCCGAGGGGTCAGGCGCACAAATCTGCTTTTGCAGCACCCGCGAGGAAACCTTGGCCCCGCGCCGCTTCATATCTTCGCTAAAGCCCACCAGAACCGAAAGCGGCTGGTCGATCTGGCGCGTGACGAAAGAGCCAGCGCCATGCCTGCGCGCCACCAGCCCTTCGCGGCAAAGCTCGTCTACTGCTTTGCGCACAGTCACGCGCGAAAAGTTTGTGGCGCGCACAAGGTCACGTTCGGACGGCATCGCATCGCCGCCGCGCAGATCGCCCGCTTCGATCAGCCCGCGCAGTGCAGTCGCAAGGCGCAGATAAAGCGGTTGGTCGCCCGAACCTTGCATCCGCGCCGCAAGCGCCTCAAGCAGGGATGGTTCGGCAACTGCATCTGCGGCGGGCTGGTTCATCGCCGAGCCCCTTCTGCATCACGCAGGCGCGGATCAAGCGTGTCGCGCAGCGCATCGCCCAAGAGGTTGAAGCCGAAGGACAAAAGCAAGATCGCAATGCCTGCAAACACCGCAGGCCACGGCGACAGCAGCAGAAAATTGCGCCCCTCCGACAGCATCAGCCCCAGCGAAGGCGTCGGCGGTTGCGCGCCAAGCCCCAGAAACGACAGCGACGCTTCAACCAGAATTGCCGCTGAAAGCAGGATCGAGGTTTGCACCAATATCACCGAAACTAGGTTGGGCAGAATATGGCTGAAGATGATGCGTATGTCAGACGCGCCAACCGCACGCGCGCCCAACACATATTCCGCCTCGCAAAGCACCAGCGCAGGCCCGCGCAACAGCCGCGCGAAGATTGGCGTATAGACGATGGCAATGGCGATGGCGGCGCTCCAAGCGTTTGGCCCAAGCACGGCGATCACGCCGATCGCCAAAAGCAGAATCGGAAAGGCAAACAGCACGTCCATCAGCCGCATCACGATACGGTCGAACCAGCCCCGGTAAAAAGCCGCGGCCATGCCGATGCTGCCCCCCGCGATCAACGCAAGCCCCACCGCCGTCGAGGTGGTGAAAAGCGATGTGCGCGCGCCCCAGATGATGCGTGAAAGCACATCGCGCCCCAACTGGTCGGTGCCAAGCAGGTTCAACGCGTTCGGCGGTTTGATGCGCTGCACCATGATCTGCTTGAACGGATCCTGAAAGCCGAGCCAAGGTGCGGCCAGTGCCAGCACCACTTGCACCACCACGAATACTGCCGCGAATGTCAGCAGTTTGTTTTTCAATAGCCTACGCATCAATTGCGCACCCTCGGGTCGATGGCCGCGTAAAGCAGATCGACCGCAAAATTGACCAAGACGAAGGTCGCGGTAATGACCAGAATGGTCGCCTGCACCAGCGGGTAGTTGCGTTCCGAGATGGCACCCAGCACAAGCCGCCCCAGACCGGGGATGGCAAACACCTGTTCCACCACAATTGCGCCGCCCAACAGATAGCCGACCGATACGCCGACCGAAGTGATGAACGGAATCAGCGCGTTGCGCAGCGCATGGCGATAGACGACGCGGCGTCGGCTTGCCCCTTTTGCCCGCGCGGTGCGCACATAGTCTTGCCCCAGCGCGTCAAGCATGGCCGAGCGCACGAGGCGCGAGAGGTTGGCCAGCATCGGCAAGCTTAGCGCGATGACCGGCAGCACCATGCGTTGCAGATTGCCAACCGGGTTTTCGGAAAACGGCACATAACCCAATGCGGAAACGCCGGGCAAAAGCTTGGCCACCGCGAAGATCGACACGATGCCCAACCAGAAAGAGGGAATGGTCAAACCGGCAATCGCGCCGATGCGCACCGTAACCTCTGCCGCGCCGCCGCGGGCCTGCGCCATGAAAGCGCCGATTGGCACCGAAAGCCCCGCACCCACCAGCACCGATAGCGCCGTCAGTTCGAGCGTCGGCCAGATGGCGAGTGCGATTTCGCCCAAGACCGGCCTTCCGGTCCAGATCGAAGTGCCAAGATCGCCGTGTAGCACGCCCCAAAGCCAATTGCCGTATTGCACCAGCAAAGGGTCATCGAGCCCCAAGCGGTCGCGCAACTCTGCAATTCGGTCGGGCGTGATTTCGGTATTTGCCCCTAGCATGATCGCAACTGCGTCACCGGGGATCATTCGGATCATCAGAAAAACCACGATCGAGACCCCTAGCAGCACAAAGCTGAGGTCGATCAGGCGGCCGATAAGAAAGCGCGTGTTCAAGGGGCTTATCCTGCTGGCAGATTCCCGGCGGGCGCGGGAGGGGGCACCCGCCGGGAATGCGGTTACTCGGACAGAGTAACGGTGACGAGGCTGGTCAGACGACCGAGCGGGTTGATCTCGAACCCGTTCACTTTCGCGCCGGTCGCGGTGGCAAGGTCGCCATAGGCGATATGCGCGATCGGGCCAGTGCAGGCGAGTTTACGCTGCGCATCGTCATAGATCGCCTTGCGCTCTGCCTGATCGATCACCGAACGGCCCTTGTCGAGCAGCGCGTTCAGATCCGCGTCTTCATATTTGAAAACGTTGGTCGAACCGCCCGAGTAGAAGGTGCGATAGAAATAGAGGTCCGGGTCCGGGCTGCCGCCGTTGGCCGATACGAACATATCGAACTCGGAATTGCGCCAGTCTTGCACGAACTGCCCGATTTCTTGGTTGACGAGCTCTACCTCAAAGCCGCCAGCCGCCAGTTGCTGCTGCACGACTTGCGCGATGTCGCGGGTGTCTTGCCGCGGCAGCACCTTCATCACGATCTTCACCGGTGCTGTCATGCCCGCCTCGGCCAGCAGCGCCTTGGCGCCTTCGACGTTCGGGGTGTAGCAGGCGTAATCAGAGGTCGGCAGCGCCCATTCGACCAGCGCGGGCGACAGCGGGCCACCGGGCACGCCAGCGCCAAACAGCGCGCCGTCGATGATTTCCTGCCGGTCAAGCAGCATGTTCACCGCTTCGCGCACACGCGGATCGCCCAAGGGGCCGCGGGTTACGTTCATGCCGACCAGCGTGTAGCCAAGATCGCGGGTCTCGTGCACGGTGATGCCGGGCTGGCCTTGCAGTTGCAGCGCGGTGGCCGGGTCGATCGAGGGCAGAATGTCGTATTCGCCGCTTGCAAGCCCCACTTGCCGGGTTGCCGCTTCGGGCACGAAGCTGAACTTGATCCCGTCAAGCACTGGCAGGCCCGCTTCGCGGTAATCCGCGAATTTCTCGAGGCTGATGAAGCTGTTCGGCTGCCATTCGACAAACTTGAACGGGCCAGTGCCGACCGGCACCTGTTGCAGCGCTTCTTTGTTGGTTTCGGCCTCGGCGGGCACGATTGCGATGTAGGACAGCGATGCCAGCAGCGGCGCGAAGGGCGCATTGAGCGTCAGCTCCACCGTCAGCGGATCGATAACCTTGACGCCGACCACGGGCGAGATGCGGCTGGACATGGGCGAGGCGATATCGGGCGATTGCACGCGACGGATCGAGGCGGCCACGTCTTCGGCATCGAAGGTGCTGCCGTCGTGGAAGGTTACGCCGGGATGCAGCTTGAACGTATAGACCAGACCATCTTCCGAGATCGTCCAGCTATCGGCAAGCGACGGAACCACGCTCAGGTCGGCGGTCAGGCCGGTGAGGCCCTGATAGACGTTGTCCTGCACGATCATGACCGAGTTGAACGCGGTCACCAGATGCGGGTCGAGCCCTGCGGGCGAGGTATCCATCGCCACGTCGATTACCGCCGCAGACGCGGCTCCTGTCAGAAATGTCGTCGCCAGAAGCGTAATAGCGAACCTTTGCTTGAGCATGTTTTTCCCACCCTGGTAAGGCGCCTTTCACCCATTCGGCTTGCCGCCGTGGCCGAACGCGCCGAGTTATGTGATAAGTCCAGTTTGTTACCACCCTAGACATAGGGAACGCTATGGTATTAGAAATCGTCTGACAAGGGGTTGCTTCGGTTGCCCGTCATTCACCGCCAATCGGCCCCCGCCGCGCATAGCGAAAACAGGAGCATTACTTGACTGACACGCCGCTGCTAGTCATCGACGGGCTACAAATAGACGCGGGCAACCGCCCGGTGGTCGAAGACCTTGCCCTGACAATTGGTGCGGGCGAAATGCTTGGGCTGGTGGGCGAATCAGGTTGCGGCAAATCGGTAACCGCGCTCGCGCTCATGCGTCTGCTGGCCACGCCGCCAATGCACATTCGCGCCGGTGCGATACATTTTGGCGGGCGCGACATTCTCAGCCTTTCGGAAACCGAAATGGAAGGTCTGCGCGGCGACGATATCGCGATGATCTTTCAAGAGCCGATGACCTCGTTGAACCCGGTCTTTACTGTGGGCGACCAGATTGCGGAGGCGCTGCGTCTGCATCGTGGCATGGCGGGCCCCGAGGCGTGGCGCGAGGCAGAGCGGCTGTTGGAACTGGTCGGTATGCCTGCCCCTGAAACCACCGTGCGCCGCTACCCGCACCAGATCTCGGGCGGCCAACGCCAGCGGGTGATGATCGCCATGGCGCTTGCCTGCGAGCCAGATCTGCTGATCGCCGATGAACCGACGACCGCGCTTGATGTAACCGTGCAGGCGCAAATCCTCGATCTGCTAGACGATTTGCGGCGCAAGCGCGGCATGGCGGTGCTGTTGATTACCCATGATCTGGGTGTTGTGTCGCAATATTGCGACCGCGTGGCGGTGATGTATGGCGGGCGCATTGTAGAGGTTGCGAGCTCTGACGAGCTATTCACCCAGCCGCGGCATCGTTACACCGCAGCACTTCTGGCCACGATTCCCGCCTCGAACCCGCCCGGAACGGAACTTCCGGCGATTGCAGGCACCGTGCCGCCGCCGGGGCACCGCCCGCCCGGCTGTGCCTTCGCTCCGCGTTGTTCAGCCGCCATCGCGCGCTGCCACGCCGAAATGCCGCCGCTTGGCGGTGATGCCCACCTTTTCCGCTGCTGGAACCCGGTATGACGCTTCTGGAAACTCGTGATCTGAGCAAGACCTACCCCGGCGCGCATGGCGCGACGGTGCAGGCGGTGTCCGAGGTATCGCTTACCCTCGATGCGGGCGAAGTGCTTGGCGTCGTGGGCGAATCGGGCTGTGGCAAATCTACGCTGGGGCGCAGCATTCTGCGGCTGGCAGAGCCTACGGGCGGGCAGATCCTGTTTCGGGGCAAAGACATCACGCGGGCCTCGAAGCATGAGATGAAGGCGCTGCGGCGCGATATGCAGATCATCTTTCAAGACCCGTTCGGCGCGCTGAACCCGCGCCACAAGATCGGCCATATTCTGGCAGAGCCGCTGATCGTGCAGCGCGTAGGCGATAGCGCCAGTCGCAGCGCGCGGGTGACGGAACTGCTTGAGCTTGTGGGCCTGCCGCCCGAGGCCGCGGCGCTTTACCCGCACGAGTTTTCCGGCGGCCAGAGACAGCGCATCGCCATTGCGCGCGCGCTTTCACTTGACCCCGCGCTGATCGTCGCGGACGAGGCTGTGAGCGCGCTTGATGTTTCTATCCAAAGCCAGATCATCAATCTGATCGCCAGCTTGCGCCGCAGGCTCGGGCTTGCCATCCTGTTCATCAGCCACGATCTTTCGGTCATTCGTCACGTCTCGGACCGGATCGCGGTGATGTATCTGGGGCGGATCGTCGAAATGGGCCCAACCGAAGCGATCATGTCGGCACCGCAGCACCCCTATACACAGGCGCTGCTGTCATCGATTCCTCGGCTGGGCGTGGACCACCGTTCCCGCATCGTGTTGCAGGGCGAAGTGCCCGACCCCGCGCATCCGCCCGCGGGCTGCGCCTTTCACAGCCGCTGCACAAAGGCGATGGACATCTGCAAGCAAGTCCGCCCACTACTGCTGCGCCACGACGGCACCCCGCAGGAGGTTGCATGCCACCTCTTCCCCTGATCGAGCGCGCTTTTGCCCCGGTCCGGGCGGCGATTGCCGCAAACCGTATTCCCGGTGCGGTGCTTGGGGTGGTTGATGGCAGGGGCCGCGCGGTGCTGGCAGAGGGTTCGGCGCAAACCGTGCCGCTGACCCGCCCGATGACGCGCGAGACGTGGTTCGACCTTGCCTCGCTGACCAAGGTTTTGTTCACCACGCCGCGGATTCTGGCGCTGGCCGAGGCCGGGCACATCGACCTTGACGGGCCGTTGACCCAGCTATTGCCCGACCTGCGC
This sequence comes from Phaeovulum sp., assembly GCF_041596715.1. Lineage (GTDB taxonomy): Bacteria > Pseudomonadota > Alphaproteobacteria > Rhodobacterales > Rhodobacteraceae > UBA6213. The sequence continues at coordinate 3,759 of NZ_JBFHIA010000069.1, read as the reverse complement.
CAATATGATGCCGAGGCGTGGGAACGGCGCGTCACCTTTCGCCAGTGCCTTGGCCACCTCACGCCATTTCCGGCGGTGGTGCCGATCTACACCCTTGGCCGCGACCCGGAACTGTTGCGCGCCTGGGTGCTGCAAAACGAATGGCGGGCCGGGCCGCCGGTATATTCGGACGTCAACTTCATCCTCTTGGGCCTTGCTTTGGAACGGTTTTACGGAAAAACCATCCGCGCGATGGAGCCCGGCGCGGGTCTTGCTTGGTCTGCTGCCCCCGAGGCCAGCGCCGCCACCGAAGATTGCACTTGGCGCGGCCGCGTGCTTTCGGGCGAGGTGCATGACGACAATACCTCGGCACTGCAAGGTGCTGGCCACGCGGGGCTTTTTGCGCCGATTGATGCGCTTTTGGACCACGCGCAGGGACTGCTTGATGGCACCGGGGCCAGCGCCGGTGTGATCGCGGCGATGCGCGCCCCGCTTTCGGATACCCGCACGCACGGCTGGCAGCGCGCCCACCCCGGTTGGTCGGGCGGCGACACCGCCCCGGCCGCGACCATCGGTCATACCGGGTTTACCGGCACCGGGCTTTGGATTGATTTTGCCGCGGGTCGTGCTTGGGCGCTATTGACCAACCGCATCCATCCTACCCGGCATTTTGATAGCGGAATCATAGCATTGCGCCGCGCAGTGGGCGATGCGATCTGTGAGGGAGACTGATATGGACCCCGTCTGGGCCGTAGGGCTGATGACCGGAACCGTGCTCGATGGCAACATCGACGTGGCGATGCTGAAAACCGATGGCGAAACCGTAGCGGAACTTGGGCCATACAGGCTGGCACCCTACCCGCCCGGCTTGCGTGATCTGCTGGAAGCGACGCTGGCCGAAGCGCGCCAGTGGAACTTTCAAGGCCCCGATCCCGCGATCTTTGCCGAGGCCGAAGAGGCGCTGACCCGCGCGCAGGCCGAAGCGGTTCGCGATCTGGTTGAAAATGAGGGGCCGGGGCTGGCGCAGCTTGGCATCGTAGGCTTTCATGGCCAGACCGTGCTGCACCGCGCGCCGCAATCGGGGCGCAAGGGTGCGACGCGGCAGTTGGGCAACGGGCAGTTGATGGCCGATCTGCTGGGCGTGCCGGTGGCCTATGACTTCCGCTCGGCCGATGTTGCGGCAGGCGGGCAAGGCGCGCCACTTTCCGCGATTTATCATGCGGCGCTGCTGCGCGGGCTGGGGCAAGGGCCGAGCACTGCGGTGCTGAACCTCGGCGGTGTTGCCAATGTGACCTGGTGGGATGGGGCCGAGGGCGTGATTGCCTTTGACACCGGCCCCGCGAATGCGCCGATCAACGATTGGGTCAAGGCGCAGGGTCTGGGCGAGATGGACCGTGGCGGCGTGCTGGCGCAAAGCGGCAAGGTCGATGAGGCGCGGCTGGCCGATCTGCTAACCCACCCGTGGTTTGCGGCCCCCTACCCCAAGTCGCTCGACCGGTTCGATTTTCCTGCCGCGATGGCATCGGGCCTCGACCCGGCGGATGGGGCGGCTACGCTGACCGCCTTTACTGCCGCCGCAGTGGGCCGTGCGCTTGATCTTTTACCGCAACGTCCGAATCGGCTGATTGTGTGCGGCGGCGGGCGGCACAACCCGGCGATCATGGCAGCGCTGGCCACACGCGCGCGCATCGAGGCGCTGCCTGCCGAAGCGGTCGGCTGGCGCGGCGATGCGATCGAGGCGGAATGTTTCGCTCTTTTGGCAAAGCGCGTTGCGCGCGATCTGCCAATTTCATTTCCCACAACCACTGGCGCCCCGGCCCCGATGACCGGGGGCCGTCTGGCAGAACCAAAAGCGAGGACACGATGACATCTACCGAAACCGCCTCGCCACGTTATGTGGGCATCGACGAATGGCCCACCGCCGAACTGACCACCGCGATCATCGAGGCGCAGTTTTCCGCCGTCGCTGCGGTGCAAGCGGTTTCGGCGGCGATCGCGCAGGCGGTCGATCTGGCTGCGGCGCGGCTGGGGACGGGCACCGGGCGGCTCGTCTATGTCGGCGCGGGCACCTCGGGGCGTATCGCCACGCAGGATTGCGTCGAATTGCGCCCCACCTTCAACTGGCCCGATGCACGCACGCTGGTGCTGATGGCGGGCGGCAGCGGTGCCTTTTTGCGCGCTCATGAAGGTGCCGAAGACAGCGAGGCCGATGCGATTTCGGCACTAGATGCCGCGGCGGTCGGGCCGAGCGATGTGGTGCTGGGGGTCGCGGCCAGCGGTGGCACGCCCTTTACCTGCGCCGGGCTGCGCCATGCGCGCGCGGCGGGCGCACTGACCATCGGGTTTTTCAACAATCCGGGTGCGGCACTTGCCGATGTGGCCGAACTTCCCGTGCTGTTGGCCACGGGGGCCGAGTTTCCCGCAGGTTCGACCCGGATGAAGGCAGGCAGCGCGCAGAAGGTGGCGCTAAACGCGTTCTCCACCGCGCTGATGGTGCGACTTGGTTTTGTTTACAAAGGCTTGATGGTCGAGATGAAGCCAACCAACGCCAAGCTGCGGATTCGCGCACAAGGCATGGTGGCGAAGCTGGCGGGCAGCTCGCCCGAGGCTGCGCTTGTGGCGCTGGACGCCGCGGAGGGCAGCATAAAGCTGGCCACGCTGATGCTGGCGCGCGGGCTTTCGCGTGCCCAAGCCGAGGCGGCACTGGATGCCGCAGCGGGGCAACTTGGTGCCGCGATGGCCGCAGCGGGGGCCAAATGACGCCGGTTCTCGAACTGACATCAAGCCCTGATGAGGCCGATCTGGCCACCATCGGTGAAGGGTTGCGCGCCTTTAACGCCACCGACACTGGCCCGTTCGAGCGGCTGCCGCTTGCCGTGATTCTGCGCGGATCTCAGGGCGAGGTGCTGGGCGGCATCTCTGGCTACACCGCGTGGGGCTGGCTTTATGTGCAGTGGCTTTGGCTTGCCGAGTCGATGCGCGGCCAAAGGTGGGCCGGGCGGATGCTGGCGCTTGCCGAGACCGAGGCGCGCACGCGCGGCTGCCACGGCGCATGGATCGACACGTTCAACCCGGTGGCGCTGGCGGCCTACAAGCGCGCCGGCTATGCCGAGTTTGGCAAACTGCCCGAGTTTCCGCGCGGCCGAAGCCGGTATTTCCTGCAAAAACCGCTCTGATCGCGTTCAGACAGCGATTGGCGCGCGCTCGCGTGACCCGGCCAGCGCTTGCCACGCATCCCATTGGGCCAAAAACACCTGACCTGTCAGCGCCGACAGAAAATGCGTGCGCTGCAAGCGATCCATCACCGGCCCCTTCACCTCGGACAGATGCAGCGCCACGCCTGTTTCCGACAGCCGCGCGTTGATCTCTTCGAGGCTTTCGAGCGCGCTGAGGTCGATCTCGTTTACCGCCGAACACATCAGCACCACATCGCGGATCGCCCGATCTTCGGCCAGGCGGTCAAAAACCAGATCTTCCAGAAACCGCGCATTGGCGAAAAAGAGGCTCTGGTCGATCCGCAGCGTCAATAGCGCGGGGTCGGTGATGACCCGGTGGCGCAGGATATTGCGAAAATGCTGGGTGCCGGGCACGAGCCCGACCTCGGCCACATGTGGGCGTGAACTGCGCAAAAGATGCAAGCCCACCGAAAGCGCAACCCCCGCCGAAATCCCCGCCTCTACCCCAACACCAAGCGTGATTAGAATGGTTGCCGCAACCGCGATGAAATCGGCCCGCGCATAGGCCCAGGCGCGCTTCAGAATCGTCAGATCAACCAGCGAT
>NZ_JBFHIA010000068.1:0-13106 GCF_041596715.1 Phaeovulum sp. | reverse complement strand
CATCCAGCCTGCGTCCTTCTCGGCGGCAAGGTCGCGCATCGGGTAAAGTGCAATAGGCTCGACAAACACCACCAACCGCTGCTCTTCGCGCGCAAGGCGCACGCATTCGCGCAACATCCGCGCGGCATCGGCCCCGTTGGAAGGCACGGCGACGATCAGGCCGGGAATATCGCGCAGCACGGCAAGGCTGTTGTCGTTATGAAAATGCCCGCCAAATCCCTTTTGATAGCCAAGCCCCGCAATGCGCAGCACCATCGGGTTGGTAAATTGCCCGTTCGAGAAAAACGGCAGCGTCGCCGCCTCGCCCCGAATCTGGTCTTCGGCGTTGTGCAGGTAGGCCAGAAACTGAATCTCTGGCATCGGGATGAAGCCGTTATGCGCAAGGCCAATGCCAAGGCCAAGGATGCTTTGCTCATCAAGCAGCGTGTCGATGACCCGGTCGGGACCGAAGCGTGTTTGCAGCTTTTGCGTCACGCCATAGACGCCGCCCTTGCGCCCCACATCCTCGCCCATCAGCACGATCTCGCCATGCTCGAGCATTAGGTCGGTCAGGGCCCAGTTGATCAGCCGGGACATGATTTGTGGCTCGGCCATTGCCTTGAGATCGGCACCAAAGGCTGCCTCTCGGGCCTGTGCGGCGGGGCCGTTTGTGGGTTTGCAAACGCGCTTGGGCGGCACAATGCTGTCCATGACCTCGGGCGCTGTTTTCAGCCTTGGCCGCGTAACCGCCTCGGCGGCAACACGGGTGACCCTATCAAGCGTATCGGTATAGATCGCCAGCGCCGCATCTGGCGAAAGCGCGCCTGCGGCTTCAAGCAACCGAACCGAGTGCAACAGCGGATCATTCGCCTCTTCCGCCTCGACCTCTTCGCGCGGCATGTAGGTAGTGGGCATGTCCGCGCCCGCGTGGCCATAAAGCCGCACGGTGCGCAAATGCAGAAACGCGGGTTTGCGGCGGCGGCGCACATAGTCGGCCGCCTCGCGCGCAACTGCGAACGCATCGTAAAGGTCCAACCCATCGGCGCTGAAGTATTTCACACCGGGGCGTTGTGCATGGCTGGCGGCAATCCAGCCCTTCGGGGTTTTGGTAGAAATGCCGATGCCATTGTCTTCGCACACAAAAAGCAGCGGCAGCGGCACTGCCTGATACGAGGTCCAGGCGGCGGTGTTGAACGCGCCCTGCGCGGTTGAATGGTTGGCAGAGGCATCGCCGAAACTGCACATGACAATGGCGTCATCTGCCAGCGCACGGTGTTCGGGCGGGCGACGGCGCGCAAGGCCAAGGCTATAGGCCGCGCCCACGGCTTTTGGCAGGTGGCTGGCAATGGTCGATGTCTGCGGCGGGATCGCAAGCTCTTTGGAACCCAGCACCTTGTGCCGGCCGCCAGAAATCGGGTCTTCCGCCGAGGAAGCGAAGGATAAAAGCATATCCCACGTCATCGTTTGCCCCGGCACCTGCGCCGCGCGGGCAATCTGAAAGGCCGCGTCGCGGTAATGCAAAAAGGCCATGTCGGTTGGGCGCAGCGCATGCGCCACCGCGGCCATGCCCTCGTGCCCCGAAGAGCCGATGGTATAGAACCCCTGCCCCACCTTCTGCATGGCGCGGCTAGTACGATCGAGGGCGCGGCTGGTGCATTGCGCGCGGAAAAGCGCTACCGCTTCGGTGTTGCTCAGCCCCGGTGCGGGCGACTTGCCCGCCGGAAAATCCCGCGCCGCAACCCGGCGCAGGAAGTTCTCATGAACGATTTCGCTGCGTGGCATCAGAAAAAGGCCTGCGTCCCGGTAATGGCGCGACCAAGGATCAGCGCGTGCACGTCATGCGTGCCCTCATAGGTATTCACGGTTTCAAGGTTGACCATGTGGCGCATCACCGGGAAGGCGTCCGAAATGCCGTTACCGCCGTGCATATCGCGCGCGGCGCGCGCGATTTCCAGCGCCTTACCGCAGTTGTTGCGCTTGATCAGTGAAATCATCTCTGGCGCGGCGTTGGCCTCGTCCATCAGGCGGCCAACGCGCAGCGCGGCTTGTAGGCCAAGGTTGATTTCGGTCAGCATGTTGGCAAGTTTCAGTTGGTAAATCTGGGTGTTGGCCAGCGGGCGATTGAACTGCTTGCGGTCAAGCCCGTATTGGCGAGCGGCGTGAAAGCAGCATTCCGCCGCGCCCATCACACCCCAGGCGATGCCATAGCGAGCGCGGTTGAGGCAGCCAAACGGGCCTTTCAGCCCTTCAACGCCCGGCAGCAACGCATCTTCACCGACTTCGACGTTCTGCATGACGATCTCGCCGGTGATCGAAGCGCGCAAGCTGAGCTTGCCTTGGATTTTGGGCGCGCTGAGGCCCTTCATGCCCTTTTCCAGCACAAATCCGCGGATCTTGCCGCCATGTGCATCAGACTTTGCCCAGACTACGAAAACGTCGGCGATCGGGCTGTTCGAGATCCACATTTTGGCGCCGTTCAGCACGTAGCCGTTTGCGGTTTTTTTGGCGGTGGTTTTCATCCCGGCGGGGTCAGAACCTGCGTCCGGTTCGGTGAGGCCAAAGCAGCCGATGTATTCGCCGGTGGCGAGTTTTGGCAGGTATTTTTTGCGCTGCGCTTCAGAGCCGTACGCGTAGATGGGATACATCACGAGGCTCGACTGCACCGACATCATGCTGCGATAGCCCGAATCCACGCGCTCAACCTCGCGCGCGACAAGGCCGTAGGCAACATAACCCGCGCCCAACCCGCCGTATTCTTCTGGCACGGTCACGCCCAGCAGGCCCATTTCGCCCATTTCGCGGAAAATCGCGGGGTCGGTGGATTCGTCGCGGTAGGCTTGCGTTACGCGCGTGGCCAGCTTTTCTTGTGCGTAGGCGTGGGCTGCATCGCGCAGCATCCGCTCTTCATCGGTCAGTTGCGCATCGAGGCGCAGGGCGTCGGCCCAGTCGAAGCGGGAAAGGTCGGGGGCGTCTTTGGCTTTGAGCATTGGATTCCTCAGGTAAGCGAGGCGCAAAAGCGCGCGATGGCGGCAGAGGCGCGGGTGAGCGAGGCTTCGTCATAGGCATAGGACAGGCGGAAGTAGCCCGGCAACCCGAAAGCGCGGCCGGGAACGACCGCGACACCCTCTTGCGCCAGAAGTTCGGCGCAAAAGCCCGCGTCGTCTACAAGTGTCGTGCCAGCCTGTGTCGTCATGCCAAAGCAGGGCGAGCAGTCGGCGTAAAGGTAGAAAGCCCCGTCTGGTAGTGGGCAGCGAAGCCGTCCGGTCGCGTTAAGCGCTGCCGCCACCAGATCGCGCCGCGCGCGGAACGCATCACGGCGAGGGGCAATGTAATCTTGCGGCCCAAGCAAGGCGGCAATTGCGGCGGCCTGCGAAATCGACGACGTGCCAGAGGTCACCTGACCCTGCACTTCGGCCATGGTCTTGATCAGTGGTGCGGGGCCAATGCCCCAGCCAAGCCGCCATCCGGTCATCGAAGCGAATTTCGAGACGCCGTTGACGATCAGCGTACGGTCGGCAAGATCGGGTGCCGCTGTGCGAAACGAAGCGAAGGGCACGTAGCAGATGTGCTGGTAAATCTCGTCGCTCATCACCGCAACTTGCGGATGGGCGCGCAAAACTTCGGCCAATGCTGCTTGATCGTCGGCGGAAAGCACCGCGCCCGAGGGGTTTCCGGGCGAGTTGAGCAGCAGCCAACGGGTGCGCGGGCTGATCGCTGCGGCAAGCGCTGCGGGCTGAAGGCGAAAGCCGTCAGCGCCCGATGTGGGAATGATTTTTGCCACGCCGCCGCAGACGGTGACCATATCGGAATAAGAGGTCCAATAGGGCGCCGGGATCAGAACTTCGTCGCCTTCGTCGAGGGTTGCGAAGAATGCGTTGAAGATGACCTGCTTGGCCCCGGTGGAAACGATGATTTCGCTAGGTTCGGCGCTATAGCCATTGTCGCGCTGGCAGGCGGTGCCGATTGCGCGACGCAGGGCCAGTGTGCCTTGGGTTGCGGTGTATTTCGTCTCGCCCGCGAGTGCGGCGGCGTGTGCAGCCTCGATCACATGCGGGGGGGTCGGAAAGTCCGGCTCGCCGGTGCCAAGGCTGATCACATCGCGCCCAGAGGCCTTGAGCGCGGTTGCGGCCTCTGAGACCCGGACGATTTCGGAAAGCCCGACCGAGGCCATACGGCGGGCGGGACGAAGGGCGAGGTTGGGCATGGGGCACCTGATCGCGTAAGGGTTGGTTTGCAATGTGTATCGCACGCGATTATCTTCAGGAATAACCTGTTTTAGGCGTTCTGATATGCATAATACACATGAAGTGCCGCGTCCAAGGCGGTATCTGCCATCTGTTGCGCTGCTTTCCGCCTTTGAAGCGGTGTGCCGAACTGGCAGCACCGCCGCTGCCGCGCGCGAGCTTTCGCTGACCCAAGGTGCGGTCAGCAGGCTGGTGCAGCAACTTGAAGGGCAACTGGAGGTGCAGCTGTTCCGGCGCGAGCGGCGGCGGCTGATACCAACTGCGGCTGCAACTGGTTATGCGCGGGATGTGCGCAAGGCGCTGGATCTAATCGCGCGGGCCTCGCTTGGGCTGCGCGCCAACCCCGGTGGCGGCACGCTTTCACTGGCCATTCTGCCCACTTTCGGAACGCGCTGGCTGGCACCGCGTTTGCCAGGGTTTTTGGCGGAACATCCGGGTGTCACGATCAACATCGGCACGCGGTTGCAGCGGTTCGATTTTGCGCGCGAAGGATTCGATGCCGCGATTCACTATGGCGCACCCGATTGGCCCGACGCCGAACATCTGAAGCTGTTCGACGAAAGCATGGTTGCTTGTGCCGCACCGGGGTTCTGCGCCGCCCATGCGGTGACGGAACCGCGCGATCTTGCCGCGTTGCCGCTGCTGCAACTCGAATCTCGCCCAGCCGCATGGGCGCGGTGGTTCGAAGCGCATGGGGTGGCGGCACCCGCGCGGCGCGGGATGCTGTTCGATCAGTTTGCAACGATGGTGCAGGCCGCGATTCACGGTGTTGGCGTAGCGCTATTGCCCGAGTTTCTGGCAGCATCGGAAATAGGCGAAGGTCGGTTGCAGCGCATTGCGGGCGAAGCGGTGCGGGGCATGGGAGGATATTATCTGGTCTGGCCAATCGACGATGCCGGGCACCCGCCGCGACTTGCGTTTCAGAACTGGCTTGAAGCGGAATGCGCGGTGTTGCGCTAGTCTTGATAGCGCCGCCAGATCGCCTCTTCGCCCATGCCGGCAACAAAGGCATCGTGCGCCGCAGTCTCTTGCGGTGTCAGGCGGGGTGGCAATGGTTCGGGGCGCGGGCGCGGGCGCCAATCGGCCTGCACGGGTTGGCCCGACACGCGCACAGGGCCGGTTGCCAGCCCGAAATCGGGTTGGCGGCCGCCGATCAGCTCCAGATAGACTTCGGCCAGAATCTCACTGTCGAGTAGCGCGCCATGCTTTTCACGACCGGAGTTGTCGATGCCAAAGCGCCGACAAAGCGCATCGAGCGAGGCAGGCGAGCCCGGAAACCGACGACGCGCGATCAGCAATGTGTCGAGCGCGCGTTCTGCCTTGATCTGCGCGTGCTTGGCCCATTCCAGCTCTGCATTCAGGAACTTCATGTCGAATGCGGCGTTGTGAATGATCAGCGGCGCCTCTGTGCCGATGAACTCTAGAAACGCCGGGGCGATTTCGACAAAGCGCGGTTGGTTGCGCAGAAACTCGTCGCCAAGCCCGTGCACCTCGAACGCCTCTTTCGGCATGGCGCGTTCGGGGTTGATGTATTGGTGGTAACTGCGCCCTGTCGGCAGGTCATTGAACAACTCTACCGCGCCGATCTCGACGATGCGGTGGCCCTCGGAAGGCTCAAAGCCCGTGGTTTCAGTATCAAGGACAATCGCGCGCATCAGGGCCTCGTGAGCTTGGCAAGCAAATCTTGCACGGCGGCGCGGGTTTGCTCAAGGCTGGCGGTTTCGATCACATAGCTCGCACGGGCGCGTTTTTCGGCATCGGGCATCTGGCGGGCTAGGATCAGGGCAAGTTGCGCCTCGGTCATGCCGGGGCGCGCAAGGACGCGGGCACGCTGAACCTCGGGCGGGGCAGTGACAACCAGCGTTGCGTCGCAAACTGCGTCAGCGCCGGTTTCAAACAACAGCGGGATGTCGAGCAGGATCACCTGCGCCGAAGCATGGGACGCGATGAAGGCGGCACGATCCGCGGCGACAAGCGGGTGGACGATCGATTCCAGCTGGAACAGAGCCTGTTTATCGGCCTCTAGCAGTTGCTTCAGCGCGGCACGATCAACCTCGCCCGCCACCACAGCGGCGGGGAATGCGGCGGCAATGGGCGCGACTGCGGCACCACCCCGAGCGTAAAGGCGGTGCACCGTTGCATCGGCATCCCAGACTGGAACACCGAGGTCGGCGAACATGCTGGCCGTGGTTGATTTACCCATACCGATCGAGCCGGTAAGGCCCAGAAGGAAAGGGCGCGTCATCGGCCCAGAACCGCGGCACGCGTGGCTTCATCGACGACCGGGCGCTGGCCGAACCAACGCTCGAAACCGGGCACGGCCTGATGGATGAGCATTCCGAGCCCGTCAACTATGGTGCAGCCCGCAGCCTCTGCCTCGGCCAGAAACCGGGTCTTGAGCGGCGTGTAGACAAGATCAACGACAGTCGCGCGCGCAGAAAGCGCATCGAGCGACACCATAAACTCTGGCTGACCAACCATGCCAAGCGCCGAGGTATTGACCACCGTCAGCGCACCTTCCAGCATATTGCCAGCGTGTGCCCAATCGTAGATGGCAATGCGCGGCCCAAACTCGGCGCGCAGCGTATCTACTCGGGCACGCGTGCGATTTGAGACGCGAATCTCGGGTGCGCCGGCCTCTAGCAGCGAGGTGATGACTGCGCGCGCAGCGCCGCCTGCGCCAAATACCGCGGCCGGGCCGGTGGTTGCGGACCATTTTGGCGCATATTGCTCAAGATTGGCGATGAAGCCGTAACCGTCTGTATTGTCGGCATGAATCTTGCCATCTGCGCGAAAGACAAGGGTATTTGCGGCACCGACCAATGCCGCGCGTTCGGTTACTACATCCGCCAATGCAAGCACTGAAACCTTGTGCGGAATTGTTACGTTGCACCCCACAAACCCCGCGCGTGGTAGAGCTGACAAGACCCGCTGCAGGTCTTCCGTGGCGATATCCATAGGGATGTAGTGGCCTTTGATCCCGTAGGTCTTGAGCCAGTGGCCGTGCAGAAGTGGCGAGCGTGAATGCGCGATGGGCGAGCCGATAACACCGGCAAGCGGGATGCGGGGATGATCGGACATCAGGCGAGTTCTCCTCGGGCGCGCAACCAAGTCAGAAACTCGATAAGCGGCAAGCCAAGGACAGTAAAGTAATCGCCTTCGACTGCGGAAAATAACTGTACCCCGTGTTCTTCGAGCTTGTAGCAACCGACGGCGTGGCGGATTGAATCCCAATGCTCGGCCACATAGCGTTCGATCTGGGCATTGGAGAGCGGGTGCATGGTCAGCCGAACCTGCCCGACATGACGCCAAAGCGGGGAGCCGCCTTGATAGACCACCAGCGCGGAAAGCAATCGGTGGCTGCGGCCGCAAAGCGCGGTAAGCTGGGCAACAGCATCCGCCGGGCTTGCCGGTTTGGAAAGCACCTTGCCGCCCAGATCGAGCACTTGGTCGGCACCAAGAACCAGCGGTTCGGGAAATCGCTCGGAAACGCGGCGTGCTTTTGCTTCGGCAAGCGCATCGGCGAGATCGCGGGGGGTAGCGCCCTCGGCCTCGAGTGCTGCGCGAATTGCAGCCTCGTCAACGCGGGCCGGCACGATTTCATGTGGCAATCCGGCGCGGCGCAAAAGCTCTGCGCGGATTGTCGAAGTGGAAGCCAGGATGAGGGGGTTCTGCATGACTCTGTGGATAACAGTCGGCGGCGGCGGGGGGCAAGCGGCACACGGCGAAGCGGCGCGCGTTTCAGGTTAGGTTCGGGCGGTTGCACGGGCAGTTTTCCCGTTGTGCAGGGCAACTCATGGGTGCTGTGTGAAAGGGGTCCGAGCAGGGTGTGTGTGGGTATCTTCAGTGGCGGTGGTGGCCGTGCAAGTATATGTAACTATGCAGTAAAAAGATGTTTTACATGGTTTTCCACAGAACGGCCAACAGAGCATTTGCCGTTGAAAAGATCGTGGATGGTTTGTCTTATCCTGTTTTGCACCTTGCCAACTAGATCATCATCCTTTCAATTCATTTCTTCTTATTGATTAGAAAGACTGAGCGGAGCTCTGCGCATGATCTACGAATTTCTGGCCAACAGCTACCTTTGGACGAAGGCGCTGCATGTGATGTCAGTGCTTTCGTGGATGGCAGGGCTGTTCTACCTTCCAAGGCTTTTTGTCTATCATGTAGAAGGGCTTGCGAAAGCAGGGGTTGAGCGTGGCTCGGATATGGACCTGCTGTTCCGGCATCAGGAACGCCTGCTTATGAAGGCGATCATGGTGCCGGCGATGTATGCGAGTTGGATCTTTGGACTGGCGCTTGTCTTCACGCCCGGCATTGTTGGCTGGACGATGGTTTGGCCCTGGGCCAAGGGGTTCGCGGTTTTGGCGATGACGGGGTACCATTACTGGCTCAATCACCAACGCATAGCTTTGGCAGAGGGTCGCAACCGGATGAGCGGTCGGCAGTATCGCTTTGCCAATGAAGTGCCGACGGTGCTGATGATCGTGATCGTATTGGCCGTGATCTTGAAGTTCTGACAGCCTGCGTTGACTTTTTTGGTCAGTGGGCTTAGGGGAGGGCAGCCTGGCCGTCCGGCCGCAAAGGCGAAGCCCGAAAACCTGTGACTGACGCGCCGTTTTGGCGCCTGAAACCGTTGGATGCGCCATGAGCGAAGAACGCCTGAATCTTGCCGATCTCAAGGCAAAAACGCCTGCTGATCTTTTGGCTATGGCCGAAGAGTGGGAAATCGAGAACGCCTCGACGATGCGTAAGGGCGAGATGATGTTCTCGATCCTCAAAGAGCACGCCGAGGATGGAATCGACATTGGCGGTGACGGTGTTCTTGAGGTGGTGCAGGACGGGTTCGGGTTTTTGCGTAGCCCTTCGGCGAACTATCTGCCCGGTCCGGACGACATCTACGTCAGCCCTGAAATGATCCGACAGTATTCGCTGCGGACCGGCGACACAGTCGAAGGGGTGATGCGGGCACCGGGCGAGAACGAGCATTATTTCGCGTTGAGCACGGTTGAGAAGATCAATTTCCAAGACCCAGATCGCGCGCGGCACAAGGTGGCGTTTGAAAACCTGACGCCGCTTTACCCGACTGAGCGGTTGAAGATGGAAGTCGAAGACCCGACCATCAAAGACCGTTCGGCGCGGATCATTGATCTTGTTGCCCCGATCGGCAAGGGCCAGCGCGGCTTGATCGTTGCGCCGCCGCGGACGGGTAAGACCGTTTTGCTGCAAAATATCGCCAATTCGATCGAGAGAAACCATCCTGAGGTCTATCTGATCGTGCTGCTGATTGATGAGCGGCCCGAAGAGGTGACGGATATGCAGCGCAGCGTGAAGGGCGAGGTTATCAGCTCGACCTTCGACGAGCCCGCGACGCGGCACGTGGCAGTAGCCGAAATGGTGATCGAAAAAGCCAAGCGACTGGTCGAACACAAGCGAGATGTGGTGATCTTGCTGGATTCGATTACCCGCCTTGGGCGCGCTTTCAATACGGTTGTGCCTTCAAGCGGCAAGGTGCTGACGGGTGGCGTGGATGCCAACGCGCTGCAACGCCCGAAGCGGTTTTTCGGTGCGGCGCGGAACATCGAAGAGGGCGGTAGCCTGACGATCATCGCTACCGCGCTGATTGATACGGGCAGCCGTATGGACGAGGTGATCTTCGAAGAGTTCAAGGGCACCGGTAACAGCGAAATCGTGCTTGATCGCAAGGTCGCCGATAAGCGGGTGTTCCCGGCGATGGATATTCTCAAATCCGGGACGCGGAAGGAAGAGTTGCTTTCGGATGCGAAGGATTTGCAGAAAACCTATCTTTTGCGGCGCATCTTGAACCCGATGGGCACCACCGACGCGATCGAGTTCCTGATCTCGAAGCTGAAGCAAACCAAGACCAACAGCGAATTCTTCGATTCGATGAACGCCTGATCAGCGCTGCGGTGACTGGGGGTTTGAGCGATGGATACGATTTTCGCGCAGGCGAGCGCCCGCGGCAAAGCGGGTGTGGCGGTTATTCGCATTTCCGGGCCAGAGGCGTGGGCCGCGGCGCGGATGCTTGCGGGCGAATTGCCTGCGGTTCGCACCGCTGGGCTGCGGGTGCTGCGCGCTGGGGATGAACCCCTCGATACCGGTTTGGTGCTTTGTTTTGAGGCTGGCGCGAGTTTTACCGGCGAAGATATTGCCGAATTGCATGTGCATGGTTCGGCAGCGACTGTTGGTGCGGTTTTGCGCGTTCTCGGCGAAATGCCGGGACTTCGGCTTGCTGAACCGGGCGAGTTTACGCGGCGCGCGCTTGAAAACGGGCAGTTGGATCTGCCTCAGGTCGAGGCGCTTGGCGATCTGATCGATTCCGAGACAGAGGCGCAAAGGCGGCAGGCGCTCCGGGTTTTGTCTGGGGCGGTCGGAAAGTTGGTTGATGGCTGGCGCGCAGATCTTCGGCGTGCGGCGGCGCTTGTGGCGGCGGCGATTGATTTTGCTGACGAAGATGTGCCGCAGGAAGTTGTGGCGGAAGCCGCGGTTCTGATTACGCGGGTGAGCAACGGAGTAGCGCGGGAATTGGCCGGTTCGGGAGCAGCCGAGCGTATTCGCGATGGCTTTGAAGTTGCGATCGTTGGTAGGCCAAATGCTGGAAAATCAACACTTCTCAATGCGTTGGCGGGGCGAGAAGCGGCGATAACCTCGGCACATGCGGGGACGACGCGTGATGTCATAGAGGTGCGTATGGATCTAGGCGGGCTTCCGGTTACGTTGCTTGATACGGCTGGATTGCGAGAGGCTGGCGACGAGATAGAGGCGATAGGTATTTCGCGGGCGCTCGATCGCGCACGGCGCGCGGATTTGCGCGTGTTTTTGCTGGACGGCGGTGATGTGCCGTTGATCGAGCCGGAGCGAGGAGACCTAGTGGTTCATGGCAAGGCCGATCTTGGCGCGGGATTGGGGCTGGCGGTTTCGGGGCTGACCGGGCAAGGTGTAGACGAGTTGGTTGATATGATCTCAAAATCGCTTTCAGAGCGCGCGGGATCGGCGGGCGTTATGACGCGCGAGCGGCATCGGGCCGCGATGAGGCGAGCGATTGAATCGCTTGAACTGGCCAGAGTGGAGCTCGATTTCTGGCCTGAGAGGGCCGAGATCGCCGCTGATGGCATAGATCGAGGGATTCGGGCGCTTGAATCTCTTGTTGGGCGCATTGATGTTGAGCATCTGCTTGATGATATCTTTGCCAGTTTCTGCATCGGTAAGTAGGGAGCGTTCCACGTGAAACATTTTGACGTGATCGTGGTCGGCGGGGGCCATGCCGGGTCGGAGGCCGCGCATGCGGCGGCGCGCATGGGTGCGGCTACGGCCTTGGTTACGCAAAAGCGTGATACGATTGGTGCGATGTCTTGCAACCCCGCGATTGGTGGCCTTGGAAAGGGCCATTTGGTGCGCGAGATTGACGCCATGGATGGCGTCATGGGGCGGGCGGCCGATTTGGCTGGCATCCAGTTTCGGCTTCTGAACCGGCGCAAGGGTCCGGCGGTTCAAGGCCCGCGCGTGCAAGCGGACCGCAAACTTTACCGAACTGCAATGCAGCACATGACAACCCAGCAACAAGGGCTAGATGTTATAGAAGCAGAGGTTTCTGACTTTCTGCTGGAGTCTGGTCGCGTGTGCGGCGTGGTGCTGCGCGATGGTGCCGAGATTAGGGCCGGCGCTGTGGTGCTGACCTCTGGGACCTTCTTGCGCGGGATCATTCACATTGGTGACCAAAAGCACGAAGGTGGCCGGGTTGGTGACTTGCCTTCAAACGCGCTGGCGGAGCGTATGCGTGCCCTCGGTCTGCCGCTTGGCAGGTTGAAAACTGGCACGCCACCTAGGTTGGACGGGCGCAGCATCGACTGGTCTGTGCTTGAGCAGCAACCGGGCGATGACGCGCCCGTGATGATGTCTTTTCTCAACAAGACACCGTTTGTGCGCCAAATCGCCTGCGGGATCACCCACACAAACGCGCAAACCCATGAAATAATACGCGAAAATCTCGCGCGATCTGCCATGTATGGGGGGCATATCGAAGGGGTTGGGCCACGGTACTGCCCTTCGATCGAAGACAAGGTTGTGCGTTTTGCCGATAAGGCATCACACCAGATCTTTCTTGAACCGGAAGGGCTAGACGATCACACCATTTATCCCAACGGTGTTTCGACTTCGCTTCCCCTTGAGGTGCAAGAGGCCTATATCCGCTCGATCCGCGGGCTCGAAAGCTGCAATATTCTGCAAGCCGGTTACGCGATCGAGTATGATTTCGTCGACCCGCGCGCGCTTGCCCCGACGCTTGAGCTAAAAGATCTGCCCGGGCTGTTCCTTGCAGGGCAAATCAACGGAACGACGGGGTATGAAGAAGCGGCGGCGCAGGGCCTTGTTGCCGGACTTAATGCAGCACTCGGTGTAAGTGGCCGCGAGCCAGCGCGGTTTAGCCGGGCAGAAAGCTACATCGGTGTAATGATCGACGATCTCGTGACGCGCGGCGTTTCGGAACCCTACCGAATGTTCACCTCGCGCGCTGAGTTCCGTCTTTCGCTTCGCGCCGATAACGCGGATCAGCGTCTTACCGGGCTGGGCATTCAGTTGGGCTGTGTCGGTGAAGCACGCGCGCGGATATTCGAGGACAAGATCGAGGCCTTGGAGCAAGGGTGGATCGCGTTGCAATCGGCGAAATTTTCGTCAACCGAGGCATTGAAGCATGGCATTCGCGTCAATCAAGACGGTCAGCGCCGAAGCGCCTATGCCTTGTTGTCGATGAACGAGGTCAGCTTTGACGACCTCATTGCGGCAGTGCCCGAACTGGCATCGATCTCTTCGGAGATCGCAGAACAACTTGGCCGCGAGGCGCTCTACGCAAATTACGTCGGGCGT
>NZ_JBFHIA010000067.1:0-13139 GCF_041596715.1 Phaeovulum sp. | reverse complement strand
CGAACCCTTGCCGAACGACTTGGTGCCCACCACGATCGCACGGTGATGATCTTGCAGCGCGCCGGTGACGATTTCCGAAGCCGAGGCAGAGCCGCCATTGATCAGCACCACGATCGGCTTGCCCAGCGCCAGATCGCCCGGCGAGGCGTTGAAACGCTCGCTCAATGCCGGGTCGCGGCCGCGCGTAGAGACGATCTCACCCGCATCGAGGAAGGCGTCAGACACCATCACCGCCTGCGTCAGCAAACCGCCGGGGTTATTGCGCAGATCGATCACAAAGCCCGAAACGTTGTCGATGCCGCCCAGATCGGCGATGCCCGTGGCGATGCTTTCTTCAAGGTTGGCATAGGTCTGATCGTTGAAGGTGGAAATGCGCAGCACCACCGCCTTGCCTTCGGTGCGGCCCTTGACCGCGGTCAGCTTGATCGTATCGCGAATGATCGACACGTCGAAAGGCTCGGAACGACCCTCTCGCACCACGGTGATGATGATCTCGCTGCCGACCGGCCCGCGCATCAGTTCCACCGCCTGATCGAGCGTGAGTCCCAGCATCGACTCGCCATCGACATGGGTGATGAAGTCACCCGCAAGGATGCCTGCGGCGTCTGCCGGGGTGCCATCCATCGGCGAGACGACCTTGACGAAGCCTTCTTCCTGCGTGACCTCGATGCCAAGCCCGCCAAAGCTGCCGCGGGTCTGCACCCGCATATCGGCATAATCGTCGGGAGGCAGATAGCTGGAGTGCGGATCGAGCGAGGTCAACATGCCGTTGATCGCCGCCTCGATCAGCTTTTTCGAGTCAACTTCTTCCACATAATCCGCCCGGATCCGCTCGAAGATAGAGCCGAACAGGTCAAGCTGTTCGTAGACCGACGAAGGCTGTGCCGCCTCTTGCGCCACCAGCGGGCCTGCGAACTGCGTCGTCAGAAGCGCCCCGGCAACTGTGCCGCTCAACGCGGCGATCACGAATTTCCTCATCATCTACCCCTGGTCCTTGCCTGTCATCGTGAACCACTCTGCCGGGTCCACGGGCGTCTTGCCCTGTCTCAGTTCCAAATAAAGCGTTTCGCTACGCCGAGCGCCACCGCCGATTTGCGTCGCTTGCCCGATTTCCGCCGATGCAGAGCCTGTGCCGCCCATCAACCCTAGGGGCGCTCCTGCCGAAACCACATCGCCGGTTTCGCCAAATACCGTGCCCAGCCCGGCGAGAATCAGAAGATAGCCTGTCGCGGGTTCGACGATCATCACATTTCCGTAGTCGAGCAGCGGCCCGCGGTAGCGAATTGTTGCAGGCCACGGCGCGGTGACAAGTGCACCCGCTTCGGTGCCGAAAATCAGTCCGGGGCGGCGAATACCCGCAGCATCAGCCTCGTTCATGCCGCGCAAGAGCGTGCCGAGCACCGGAAGCGGCAATCCACCCTTGGCACCGACGAAATCGGCCATCGGCGCGCCGATATCGGTTTCCATGTCGGCCAGACCCTGCGCGAAGCCGTCCAGCGTTTCGGTCGCGGCCACCAGCACCTGCAATTCTTCGGGCTCTTGCAAATAACGCCGGGGCAGATCGCCACGCTCTGCCATCGCTTGGCTGAGCGCGGTGCGCGCCTCTTGCGCCGAAGCAAGCCCCGCCGCAAGCGTTTCATTCGCGCCTTCCTGTAGGGTGCGCAATGCGGCCAGTTCCTCCAACTCGCCGCGCAGCGCATCGGCGCGCGCCTGCAAAGCGGGTGCCACATCCGAAAGAATCATCCCGGTCCGCGCGGCGGAAAGCGCGCCATCGGGATGCAGCAGCAACGACGGAGCTTCGCTGCGCTCGATCGCAGCCATTGCCGCCAGTAAACGACCGATCTCTTGCTGGCGCGCGGCGAATCCAGAGGCGATTTCCGCCTCGCGCACGGCCACCTGCCGCATACCTTCGCGCAGTGCCGCAAGCCCGCGCTCGTAAGCGCCGATGGTGGCGGTCAGCGCCGCAACACGGTCCGAGGCTCGCTGGGCTGCATCCAGCGCGCCGATCGTGCCGCGCAATTCGTCCGCCGCATCGCGCGCGGCTGCAACCGCCACCGGTTCGGCCGCGGCGGCACCGGTTGCGAGTAGCAAAGACAGTGCAAGCGCCAGACGCATCAATGCACGATCAGGCTTTTGCCCGTCATTTCTGGCGGAAGCGGCAGGCCCATCAGATCAAGCAGCGTCGGCGCAAGGTCGGCAAGCCGCCCGCTGCGCAAACTGGCACCCGCAGGCCCGCCCACCAGCACCACCGGCACCGGGTTGGTGGTATGCGCGGTGTGCGGCCCCCCGGTCACCGGGTCGATCATGGTTTCGCAATTACCGTGATCGGCGGTCAGCACCATTGCCCCGCCCGCCTCTTCCAGCGCCTCCAGCACACGCCCCAGATCGCGGTCGATTTCTTCGCAGGCGGCGATGGCAGCGGGCAGGCTGCCGGTATGGCCCACCATGTCTGGGTTGGCATAATTGACCACGATCAGATCATACCCTTGGGCAATTGCCGCAACGAACTGCTCGGTCACTTCGGGGGCCGACATTTCGGGCTGCATGTCATAGGTGGCAACTTTGGGTGACGGGGCCATGAAGCGCGCCTCGCCGTCCTCTGGCGTTTCGCGCCCGCCGTTCAGGAAAAACGTCACATGCGGGTATTTCTCGGTTTCAGCCAAACGAAACTGGCGCAACCCGTGCTTTGCCACCCAAGCGCCCAGCGTATTTACGATCACCTGCTTGGGGTAAGCCGCCGTCATATAGGCGTCATGCGCGGCAGAATAATCGACCATCCCCAGCATCGCCGCCCATTTTGGCCGCACCCCCACCGAGTAGGCAGAAAAACCCGGCTCGCCCACCGCCTGCAAGATTTCACGCGCCCGGTCGGCGCGGAAATTAAGGCAGAAAAACCCGTCGCCATCCTTGGCGCCCGCATAGGGCGCAATCACGGCGGGCGCTATGAACTCGTCGGTTTCGCCCCGCACATAGGCGGCCTTGACCGCCGCAACCGCATCGGGTGCTGCCTCGCCCACACCGTGCAGCATCGCCTCGCTGGCGCGCGCGACACGTTCCCACCGCTTGTCGCGGTCCATCGCCCAATAGCGGCCAATCACCGTGGCCACGCGCGCGCCCTTGGGCAAGCCCGCCACCAGATCGGTCATGAATCCGGCGGCCGAACTGGGTGCCACGTCGCGCCCATCGGTAATCGCGTGCAGCACCACCGGCACCCCGGCATCCGTAACCGCTCGGCAGGCGGCCAGAACGTGGCCGATGTGCCCATGCACGCCGCCATCCGAAATGACGCCCATCAGATGCGCGGTGCCGCCACTGGCCTTGAGCTTTTCGACAAAGGCCAGAAGCGGCGCGTTATGAAAGAACGATCCGTCCTCGATCGCCAGATCGATCGCGCCAAGGTCCATCGCCACCACCCGGCCCGCGCCGATATTGGTGTGCCCCACTTCAGAATTGCCCATCTGCCCGGCAGGCAGGCCCACATCATGTCCGTGGGTAAGCAGCGTGGCATGGGGGTTGTTGGCCATCATGCTGTCGTAGTTCGGTGTATCGGCCAGAAGCGGTGCGTTGCCCTCGCGCTCGGCCCGCTGGCCCCAGCCATCGAGAATGCACAGCACAACGGGTTTTGGCGGGGTCATCTGGCGCTCCTAGCAATATCGTGCCCTTTTACGCGCCCGGGCCTCGCCCGGCAACCGCGGCGCCCGCCGTCATTGTGCAAATCTGCGTGCGCGTGCGCGCATCGTTTGGGCCACGGGTTCTTGCTATCATGGCACGAGTGTTCGGCGCAGGAAATGCGCGCACAAAGCGCGCCCTCCGGCAACCTTTGCAAAGACCACGAACTGGCGGGCTTTCTAGCGCAGCGCCGCCTGCGCCCGGATTTCGGCTTTTGCATCACCCTTGCCGCCAGCCCGGCGCGGCGGTTGATCCGGCGAGGGGCGGCTGGGATGAGGTGTGAGGAAATGTTACCAAACCTTTAACGGGCTTTGTTTTTTTGTTGTTTTACAATGGCTTGCCTATCGTATCACGCGTGATACTCCACCTGCCGAACACATGTCCGCAGCCGCGGGCGAGGCGAACCGTTCGCCCCACCATCCGCGTTCAACCGCAGCCCCAGCAGCGGGTTAAGCCAACCCTTCAGAACTGAAGGTTGTATTTCTTGCCGCGATTGTCAGTCGCTTCGCCAAATCCGTGCGGCGGGTTGCCGGGTTTGATCTTCATCGTCACGTTCAACACGCGGCCCATGTTGCCCACCAGAACCGCCGAGCCTACCGCCAGCCCACTTGTCTGGACCGTCTGCCCCGTAACCTGCGGCCCTAGAAAGGTCTGTTGCGAGTGTTGAAGAACCTGGGTTTCCATCATCGCGGTATAAGTGCCCGCAAAAACCTCGCCATTGCGCGGGTCAGTCGCGGTGATCTTGCCCGAGCCCGTCGTTACTTCGATCTCCATCGGCAACACCGCACCATCCGAAAGCGAGGTCAGCGTGCCCGGAATCATCGTACCAAAAGTATTCGGCACGGTTGCGCAAGCAGTCAGCGCAAGCATGGCAACCAACAAAAACTTTTTCATGTTTTCAGGCTCCTCCGTCGAAGAACTTGTGCAGGTGGGACGGTTTCCCGCCACCCGCGCGGAGCGCGGTCGCAGGCCGCGAGCCGAAGAGTCGGCATCTCACCCGCGGTTCAATTCTGGCACCTTTGTGATGACCCCGATAGCAAGATAGCTGGCGTCATTTTGGCGCACCCGGTTGCCCGGATGGCCTAAGAAATCAAAGCATAAATGCCACTTGTCCGGTGCCCGTCACGCCCGATGGTATGGCCCGCCCGCCAGTATCGTTGCCGCCCGGTAAAGCTGTTCGGCCAGCATCACGCGGGCCAGCATATGCGGCCAGACCATGCGCCCGAAGCTGAGGCTGAAATCGGCGCGGGCCCGCAAGGTGGGCGCGAGGCCATCTGCCCCGCCAATCACGAAAGCCACGTCTTGCCGCCCGGCATCGCGCCAGTCGGCAAGTTTGCCCGCAAACTCGGGTGAGCTGAGCAGCCCACCGCGTTCGTCGAGCGTTACCAGCAGCGCCCCAGAGGGTGCGGCGCGTTCCAGCAGCGCCGCCTCGGCCTCCATGCCGCCGCCCTTCTTGTCTTCCACCTCCAGCACCTGCGCCGGGCCCAGCCCGAGGCTGCGCCCGGCCTTGCCGAAGCGGTCGAGGTAATCGGCGATCAGATCAGCCTCGGGCCCGGCACGCAGCCGACCCACGGCAGCGATCGCCACGCGCATCAGGCAGCGCCCGGCCCAGCCATCGGCGAAGGTACGCCCAGCCACAGCTTTTCAAGCTGGTAGAACTCGCGCACTTCGGGCCGGAACACGTGAACGATCACTTCGCCCGCGTCGATCAGCACCCAATCGCCCTGTTCCTTTCCTTCGCTTCGGCAGACAAGCCCCAGCTCGGCCTTGAGCCGTTCCATCAGCTTGTCGGCAATCGCGGCCACTTGGCGCGAGGAACGGCCCGAACAGATCACCATGAAGTCAGCCATCGAAGAGCGCCCGCGCAGGTCGATCTGCACCACGTCCTCTGCCTTGTCATCCTCGATCGAGGCGATGACGCGGGCCAGAAGATCGGCGGCGGTATAGTCGGCTTCGGCTTGCGCCGGGCGTGGGCCGACCGGCAGGCCGGTCGCGGGATCAGAATGAGTCAGGACCAAGTCCTCCAGCTATCGCGCCATCATCCCCCGGCGCCGGGCACTCCCTTGCTAGCATCGAGATACCAAAATCTCAACACCGGGGACCGGACCCGATAGCGGACCGCCGCCCCCGCCGCAACCCCCGCCGCGTATTGCCTGCAAGCTAAATCCCGCGTAGAAGGCCGCCATGATCCGCTTTTTCGACATGGACGACCGCGCCCGCCTGCCTTGGCGGTTTTTCGGCGAAAGCCGGACGATACGCGCACGCGCCTGACCCGGCCCCCGCCGGGGTCAAACCCATGCCGCCCGTTTCCCCTTTCCGCCAGCTAGCGAGAATTCCATGACCGGCCCGAAAACCCTCTATGACAAGATCTGGGATGCCCACGTCGTTTCCACCTCGGACGACGGCACCTGCCTGCTTTATATCGACCGCCACCTCGTGCACGAGGTAACCAGCCCACAGGCTTTCGAGGGCCTGCGCCTTGCAGGGCGCAAGGTGCGCGCACCCGAAAAGACCATCGCAGTGCCCGACCACAACGTGCCCACCACGCTTGACCGCGTATCGGGCGTGATTGCAAACGAGGAAAGCCGCATCCAAGTTGACGCGCTTGACAAGAACGCACGCGATTTCGGCGTGGTCTATTACCCGGTTTCCGACGTGCGCCAAGGCATCGTGCACATCGTCGGCCCCGAGCAGGGCTGGACCCTGCCGGGCATGACCGTGGTCTGCGGCGACAGCCACACCGCCACGCACGGTGCCTTTGGGGCCTTGGCGCACGGTATCGGCACCTCGGAGGTAGAGCACGTTCTGGCCACGCAGACGCTGATCCAGAAGAAATCGAAGAACATGAAGGTCGAAATAACCGGCCATCTGCGCCCCGGCGTGACCGCGAAAGACATCACGCTGAGCGTGATCGGCGCCACCGGCACCGCGGGCGGCACAGGCTATGTGATCGAATATTGCGGCACCGCCATCGAAGACCTTTCGATGGAGGGCCGCATGACGGTCTGCAACATGGCAATCGAGGGCGGCGCGCGCGCCGGGTTGATCGCGCCTGACGAAAAGACCTTTGCCTATGTCATGGGCCGCCCGCACGCGCCCAAGGGTGCGCAGTGGGAAGCAGCGCTCAACTGGTGGAAAACGCTGAAAACCGATGAGGGCGCGCAGTTCGACAAGGTGGTGACGCTGCGCGGCGAAGACATCGCCCCGGTCGTGACTTGGGGCACCAGCCCCGAAGACGTGCTGCCGATCACTGGCACCGTCCCCGCCGCAACCGACTTTAGCGGCGGCAAGGTCGAGGCCGCCGAACGCAGCCTTGCCTATATGGACCTGACGCCTGGGATGAAGCTGACCGACATCAAGATCGACACGGTGTTCATCGGCTCTTGCACCAATGGCCGGATCGAGGATTTGCGCGCCGCAGCGGCAATTCTGAAAGGCAAGAAGATCAAGCCAGGGCTTCGCGCCATGGTGGTGCCGGGATCGGGCCTTGTGCGCGCGCAGGCCGAAGAAGAGGGTCTGGCGCAGATCTTCATTGATGCCGGTATGGAATGGCGCCTTGCCGGGTGCTCGATGTGCCTTGCGATGAACCCAGACCAGCTTTCGCCCGGCGAACGTTGTGCCGCGACCTCGAACCGCAACTTCGAAGGCCGACAGGGCCGTGGCGGGCGCACCCACCTGATGAGCCCTGCGATGGCGGCAGCCGCGGCGATCACCGGGCACCTCACTGACGTTCGGGAGATGATGTAATGGATAAGTTCACCACCCTCACCGGCATTGCCGCGCCTATGCCGCTGGTCAATATCGACACCGACATGATCATCCCGAAACAGTTTTTGAAAACCATCGCCCGCACCGGCCTTGGCAAAAACCTGTTCGACGAGATGCGCTTTACCCAAGATGGGGCCGAAATCCCCGGTTTCGTGCTGAACCAGCCGGCCTATCGCAAGGCCGAGATCCTTGTTGCGGGCGACAATTTCGGCTGCGGCTCATCGCGCGAACATGCGCCTTGGGCGCTTTTGGATTTTGGCATCCGTGCGGTGATTTCCACCTCTTTCGCGGACATCTTCTACAACAACTGCTTCAAGAACGGCATCCTGCCGATCGTGCTGCCAGCCGAGGCGGTGGCCACGCTGATGGCAGACGCGCAAAAGGGTGCCAACGCGCGGATGAGCGTTGACCTTGAGGCACAAACGGTGACCAGCTCTGACGGCCAAGAGTTTCACTTCGAGGTTGATGCTTTCAAAAAGCACTGCCTGCTGAACGGACTCGACGATATTGGCCTGACGCTGGAAAAAGTAAGCGCCATCGACTCATTTGAGGCACAGGCGGCACAGGCGCGACCCTGGGTCTAAAAACCGCTTCAAACACAACATCTTGGGCCGCCGGGTTGGAAATGACCAAGGCGGCCTTTTTATTGCACCGAGTTTGATGCAATGCCGCACCAGTTGCTTCGTCAAAAAGCCCCATTGGAAACACTATAGTTAACAAGATGTTGCCACGGCAAAGCAAATCGGGCATTTTCATGGCCAAAATGAGGCAGACCGCCTTAATCGGCGGAAAAGAAACGGCAATAGGGGCGCGGCGTTACGCAGTCCCCGGGCAAGGCAAGGGATAGGGCCAGTGGTCAGTCGGCTGACAGGGGTGTTTTTGCGTGCCGTGCTTGTGGCGCTGGTCGTCGCTATGCCGGCCCTGATGCTGCCGGGCCTGGGCCCGGATACAAGGCAGATCACCGCGCTGATCGCGGTGTTTGGTGCCCTGCTGACGTTTTTCGAATATGCCTCTGTCTACCCCGGTCTGGTCGAGTTCCGCGACGCACCGCCCTTCAACCGCATCCGCTTCATCGCACTTCTTGCCAGCGTGTTCCTGTTGACCACCTTGATGCTCAACACGACCGACCCCACGACGCTCAGCCGCTTTGTCGAGGCAACGGGGGCGGCGGTCGCGCGCTCTATCGACCTGCCCTATAGCCCGGTGCGGTTGCTGGTGCTGATGCTGCCGCCTGACAGCAGCCCCGAGCATATTTCACTGGTGCGCACTGCCGCAGGGCTTAGCTATGTCATTTCGCTGACATCGCTCGGCTTCTTTGTCGTGATTTTGCGCACCATGGGGTGGCCGAATAGTAGCGGCGGCTTCAACGTCTGGGTGAACCTTCCGACGTTCGACCCCACCGCTGGCGCCGATGTTGTTACACGGCTGCGCCGCGATGCAATGCTGAACGTCGCGCTTGGTTTTCTGTTGCCTTTCCTTGTTCCTGTGGCGGTGAAAACCGCGGCCAGCGTGTTTGAACCGATTTCTTTCACATCGCCGCAAACCCTGATCTGGACCATCACCGCTTGGGCCTTCCTGCCGGCCAGCCTGTTCATGCGAGGGATCGCCATGGGCCGTGTTGCCGAAATGATCGAGGCGCAGCGACAGTCGGGCGACCGGCCCAAAGACGTGCTGGCACGCGCCTGATGCGCATTTGGGTTGTTGTCGCGGCAGCCCTGCTCGCGCTTCCTGCGGGTGCCGAGACGCTGCGCATTGCCACCTTCAACGCCGATCTCAGCCGCGATGGGCCGGGGCTTTTGTTGCAAGACCTGCGGCGCGGCACCTCGGGGCAGATTGCCGCCGTGGCTGAGGTCATTGCATCTGTCTCGCCCGACGTTTTGTTGCTGACCGGCGTGGATTGGGACCACGACCTGCTGGCGCTTTCTGCGCTCGAGGCAAATCTGGCGGCTTTGGGCGCAGGCTATGGCTACCTTTATGCGCCGCGCCCCAATGCAGGCGTCCCCACCGGGTTTGATCTGAACGGCGACGGCCGGCTAGGCGGGCCGCGCGATGCGCAAGGCTATGGGCGCTTTACGGGCGAGGGCGGCATGGCACTGCTAAGCCGCCTGCCCATCATGGCCGATGAGGCGCGCGATTTCACATCGTTTCTCTGGCGCGATCTGCCCGATGCGCTTTTGCCCGGTGCGGGTTTGAAACCCGAGATCACATCCGCTTTGCGGCTTTCAAGCATGGGCCATTGGGATGTTCCGCTGCGCTTGCCATCGGGCGAGGCACTGCATGTGTTCGCGTTTCTGGCCACACCGCCGGTGTTCGATGGGCCGGAAGACCTGAACGGGCGGCGTAACCATGACGAGGCTGCATTCTGGCTGCGCTACCTTGAAGGCGCGCTGCCGCTACCGCCGCCATCTGCGCCCTTCGTGCTGCTTGGCGATGCGAACCTTGACCCGGTTGATGGCGAAGGGCGGCCCGAGGCACTGCGCGCGCTGCTTTCGCACCCCGGCCTGCAAGACCCCCGCCCAACAAGCGAGGGTGGCAAAATTGCCGCCACCGTTCAGGCAGGGCCGAACAGGGCGCAGGCAGGCGACCCTGCGCTTGATACCGTGGATTGGCCCGAAACTGGCGATCTGGGCAATCGCAGGGTCGATTACGTGCTACCCTCGGCGGACCTTGCGGTAAGCGGCTCTGGCGTCGTCTGGCCCGCACCGGGCGCACCGCTGGCCGAGGCCGCAGCCGCAGCATCACGGCACCGGCTGGTCTGGGTCGATATCGAATTGCCCTAGCGCGCCGAGCGGGGGTTAAAGCCCGCGCGCCACCAAATGCTCGTCTACCACCTGCGCCAGCTTTTTGGCAGCAAAGTCGGGCACAAGGCGCGCAAAATCGCTGCCGTCGATGCTGTGGGGCGTGTCGTACAGATAGCGCATCTCGCCCAACTCTCGGCCCATTTCCCAGAACGGCGCGGCAAGCCGCAGCGCCCACCACGGAAACTGCTTGAGCGTTACGGGCCGCTGCAAACGGCGCGCCGCCTCTGCCGCAAGTTCGTTTGCAGAAAACGTCAGCCCGGCAAACCCGATGTCGTTGAACGCAGGCAACGTGGGCAACTGATCGGCCAGCGCCACTACCCCGCGCCCCAGATCTGAAAGCTCTGCCCATGCATGGGGCGCGTCAGGCGCGCCAAGTGCGGTGATCTTGCCCTTGGCAATGCCGTTGAGCATCAGGATATTCATAATCGTTCCGGGGTTCGATGCCGAAACAAAGTCGCCCGCCCGAAAGATGATCGCCTTCTGGCCACGATCTGCCGCATCGCGATAGCGCGCCTCCATCTCGGCCCGGATCTGACCCTTGCGCGCCACGGGGCGGTGCGGTGTGCCAGCGCCCCAAGGCCCGGCCTGCTTGCCAAACACATAGACGTTGCCCGGCACCATAATGGCCGCGCCGCTGGCCTTGCCAGCCGCCAGAACCGAAGTGGTAATTTCGGGAATAAGCGTTGCCCACGCATGGTATTTTGGCGGATTGAGGCCGTTGACTATCAACTCTGCACCCGCAGCAGCCGCTGCCATGTCGGTGCCGCGCTGATACCGCGCGACTTGCCAGCCCGCCGCCGCAAGTGCCGCCGCCGCAGCGCCGCCAAAGTTGCCACCCGCGCCCAGAACCAATGCTTTCTTGCTACGCATCACTCGCTCCGTTGTTGCTGGCACTAAAATCGGCCTTTTGCGACTGTTTTTCCATTGCCCGAAAATGCCCATCTGGTATTCATTTATGAATGACCATTGCGCCCGCCGATTGGACCCTGTTGCGCAGCTTGCTGGCGGTGGCCGAGGCAGGCTCGCTATCGGCTGCGGCGCGCGAGCTTGGCCTCAGCCAACCCACGCTTGGTCGCCATGTTCACGCATTGGAAGCCAGTCTTGGCCAGCCGCTGTTCACCCGCGTTGCCGACGGATTGCAGCCAACGCAAGCAACGCTGGCCCTTTTGCCCCACGCCCGCGCCATGCGCGAGGCGGCCGAGCGACTGGCGCTGGCGGCGGCGGCGCGAAACGCGGGGTTGGCGGGGGCGGTGCGCATTTCCGCCAGCCGGATCGTTTCACACCATTTGCTGCCGCCGATCCTCGCGCGGCTGCGCGCAGCGCACCCTGAAATCCAGATCGACCTAACCGCGTCGGACACAAGCGAAAACCTGATGTTCCGCGAGGCAGACATTGCAGTGCGCATGTATCGCCCGACCGAGCACGAGGTAGCAGCCCGCCATGTGGCCGATCTGCCCGTCGGGCTTTATGGCGCGCGCAGCTACCTCGACCGCGCAGGCCGGCCCGACTCTGTCGAGGCGTTGATGCGGCTGGCTTGGGTGGGGTTTGATCGATCAGACACGATTTTACGCACGATGGCATCTATGGGCATCAAGGTTGATCGCAGCTTCTTTGGCACCCGCTGCGATGACCAACTGGTGTATTGGAACCTTGTGCGGGCCGGTTGCGGTGTGGGGGGTATGCAGACGCGCGTCGGCGATGCCGACCCGCTGCTTGAACGCATCGCCGCCTTCGTCGATCTGCCACCGATGCCGATCTGGCTGGCGGTGGCCGAGCCGTTGCGCGCCAACCCGCGTGTGCGCCTTGTGCTCGATGCTTTGGCCGCGGGTTTTCGCGCCCCGCTTGACCCCGCGCCCGCCATTGGCTAGGCCGCTGGCAACCCGTTTTTTTCAGGAGCATTCGATGGCAAACCCGTCCCTTCTCATCCTCGCCGGCGACGGCATTGGCCCTGAAGTCATGGCAGAGGTGAAAAAGATCATCGGCTGGTATGGCAGCCGGCGCGGCGTGCGCTTTGATGTATGCGAAGATCTGGTCGGCGGTTGCGCCTATGACAAATACGGAACCCCCCTGCACGACGACACCATGGCCAAGGCGCAAGCTGTCGATGCGGTGCTGCTGGGGGCCGTGGGCGGGCCGAAATACGACAACCTCAATTTCAGCGTAAAGCCCGAACGCGGGCTGCTGCGGCTGCGGAAGGAGATGGATCTGTTTTCCAACCTGCGCCCGGCGCAGTGCTTTGACGCGCTGGCCGACTTTTCGTCGCTGAAAAAGGAAGTCGTTGCGGGCCTCGACATCATGATCGTGCGCGAGTTGACCTCGGGCGTCTATTTCGGCGAACCGCGCGGTATCTTCCCTGATAACGAGGGTGGGCGCGTCGGCATCAACACCCAGCGCTACACCACCGACGAGATTCGCCGCGTCGCCCGTTCGGCATTCGATCTGGCGCGCAAACGCGGCAACAAGGTCTGCTCGATGGAGAAGGCCAACGTCATGGAATCCGGCATCCTCTGGCGCGAGGAAGTGCAGTGGGTGCACGATAACGAATACCCCGAAATCGAACTCAGCCACATGTATGCCGATAACGGCGGCATGCAGCTGGTGCGCAACCCCAAGCAGTTCGACGTGATCGTGACCGACAACCTCTTTGGCGATCTGCTTTCGGATGTGGCCGCAATGCTGACCGGCAGCCTTGGCATGTTGCCCTCGGCCAGCCTTGGTGCGCCGATGGCCAACGGCCGCCCGAAGGCCCTTTACGAGCCCGTGCATGGCTCTGCCCCCGATATTGCGGGCCAAGGCAAGGCGAACCCGATCGCCTGCATCCTCAGCTTCGCGATGGCGCTGCGCTATTCCTTCGACATGGGCGCCGAGGCCACCCGGCTAGAGCGCGCGGTCGAAAAGGTG
>NZ_JBFHIA010000066.1:0-13238 GCF_041596715.1 Phaeovulum sp. | reverse complement strand
TTGATGCTGATGCACCGCGATGGCCGCCGCTGGCGCGAGATCCGCGAATGATGTTGATCGAATACCCCGACCGCGACCTGATGGCGTTGGCGCTGGCCGACCGGATCGCATCCGAACTGGCGCAGGCGCTGCGCAGCGCGGGGCACGCCTCGCTTTGCGTGCCGGGGGGCAGCACGCCGGGGCCGGTGTTCGATCTGCTATCGGGGGCAGACCTCGATTGGGCCAATGTCACGGTGTTTCTGGGCGATGAACGCTGGGTGCCGGAAAGCTCGCCCCGCTCCAACACCGCGCAGTTGCGTGCGCGTCTGTTGCAAGGGCGCGCTGCGGCGGCGCGTCTGCTGCCGCTCTACGCCGATGTGCCAGAGCCAGAGCCTGCACTGGCGAGCTTGGGCAAGGCGATCGCGCCACACCTGCCGATCAGCGTGCTTTTGCTGGGAATGGGTGAAGATATGCACACCGCCAGCCTTTTCCCCGGGGCCGAGGGATTGGCCGCAGCACTTGCCCCCGATGCGCCAACGCTGGTTGCGCTGCGCGCCCCCGACGTGCCCGAGCCGCGCATCAGCCTAAGCGGGCCGGTGCTGGCCGACGCGTTGAAAACGCATGTTCTTATCACTGGCGCGGCCAAGCGCGCCGCAGTTCTGCGCGCCGAGACGCTTTCCCCGCGCGAGGCGCCGATCCGAGTAGTGCTGAACCATGCCACTATCCATTGGGCCGAGTGAATGACCATCTGGAACGCGCTTTCGCGCCATGCCACCGCCACCGCAAGCCGCCCGATCCTGACGCTGTTTGACGATCCGAAACGCGCCGCCGATTTTTCGATCGAAGCCTGCAATTTTCTGTTCGATTATTCAAAGACCGCGATCGATAGCGAAGCGCGCGCATTGCTGCTGCAACTTGCCGAAGACTCAGGCGTGGCGGCGCGGCGCGAGGCGATGTTTGCCGGCCAACCGATCAACGAAACCGAAGACCGCGCGGTTCTGCATACAGCCCTTCGCGCCACGCAAGATCAGCTGATAGTCGATGGCCGAGACGTGCTGGAAGGCGTGCGCGCCACTCGCGCGCGGATGGCGGCCTTTGCCCGCGATCTGCGTGAGGGCCGCTTTCAGGGGCAGGGCGGGGCGATTAGCGATGTGGTCAACATCGGCATCGGCGGCTCTGACCTTGGGCCCGCGATGGCGACCTTGGCGCTGGCACCCTATCACACCGGGCCGCGCTGCCATTTCGTCTCGAATGTCGATGGTGCGCATGTGCATGACGTGCTGGCACCGCTGAACCCTGAAACGACGCTGATCATCGTGGCGTCGAAAACCTTTACTACCGCTGAAACCATGGCCAATGCCGCCAGCGCGCGCGCCTGGATGGCGCGGCGCGTGGCGGACCCCGTTGCGCAGTTTGCCGCCGTTTCAAGTGCGCCAGAACGCACCGCCGCCTTTGGCATCGCGCCCGAGCGGGTGTTTGGCTTTGAAGACTGGGTAGGGGGGCGCTATTCGCTATGGGGGCCGGTTGGGTTGCCGCTGATGCTGGCAATTGGCCCCACGCATTTCGAGGCGATGTTGGCCGGGGCCGCCGAAATGGATGCCCATTTCCGCACCGCACCTTTCGCGCGCAATCTGCCGGTGATGCTGGCGCTAGTCGGCATCTGGCACAATCAGATTCAGGGCCATGCCACGCGCGCCGTGCTGCCCTACGATCAGCGCCTAAGCCGTTTGCCCGCCTATCTTCAGCAGTTGGAGATGGAAAGCAACGGCAAGCGCGTGGCCATGGATGGCAGCGATTTGACGCGCAATTCCGGCCCCGTCGTCTGGGGCGAGCCCGGCACCAACGGCCAGCACGCCTTTTACCAGCTGATCCATCAAGGCACCCGGATCGTGCCTTGCGAGTTCATGCTGGCAGCCGAAGGCCACGAGCCTGAGCTTGACCACCAGCATCGCGCGCTGGCCGCCAATTGCCTTGCGCAGTCCGAGGCGCTGCTGCGTGGCCGCAATCTTGAGGCCGCGCGCGCGCTGATGGCGGCGCGCGGGCTGACGGGGGCAGAGTTGGAGCGGCAGGCGCGCCACCGCGTCTTTCCGGGTAACCGCCCCTCGACCACGCTGCTTTACCCGCGCCTCACACCCTTCGTGCTGGGCGGCATCCTTGCGCTTTACGAGCACCGGGTTTTTGTCGAAGGGGTGATCCTTGGGATCAACAGCTTCGACCAATGGGGGGTGGAACTGGGCAAAGAGCTTGCGCTGAACCTCGCCCCCCTGCTGGAAGGCGGCGATGCGGGCACCGAGCACGACGGCTCGACCCTTGCACTTGCCACGCTGTTTCGCAGGCTGCGCGAACACTAGGCCCGCAGCCCGCGCCCGGACGCGCGGTCAGCGCGTCTCGCGCGGGCGCAGCAGCAGCCAGATCAGCGCGGCCCCGGCCAGCACCAGAAACGGCAACATCGCCAGATTGACTGCCTGCCAGCCCGCCTCGGCATTACCCGAAGCGGTGCAGTTCATCAGGCTGCCCGATGAGAGCGAGGCCACGAACACCCCGCCAAACACGATAAAGTCGTTCATGCCCTGCACCCGGCCACGCTCTTCAGGGCGATAGGCCGATGTCAGCATTGCGGTGGCACCGATGAAGGAAAAGTTCCAACCCACACCCAAAAGCACCAGCGCGATATAAAACTGCTCCAACTCGACCCCGCTAAGCGCCACCGCGCCGGATGCTGCGAGAATCAACAGGCCAGCCCCGACGATCATCTCGCGGCCGAATCGCGCGATCAGGTGACCGGTAAAGAAGGCGGGCAGATACATTGCCAGCACATGCGCCGAAACGATATTGGCGGCATCGCCCTGCTCGTAGCCGCACCCCATCACCGCCAAAGGTGTCGAGGTCATCACCAGATTCATCAGCGCGTAGCCAACCATGCCGCAGACCATCGCCACCGCGATCACAGGGTCGCGTAAAAGCTCCATCCGGCTGCGACCGCGCGCAATCGTGCCCTTGGCCACCCGGTGCGCCTGCGGCGAATGCAGAAAGACGAACAAGAGCGGCCCCAAAAGGTTCAGCAACACGATCGCAAGATAGGTGACCATGAAGGGCACCACATGGGCCTCGGCTGTAAGCTTGGTCAGTTGCGGGCCGATCAGCGCCGCGGCAAGCCCGCCCCCCATCACATAGGAAATGGCCTTCGGCGCAAACTCGGGCGACACGCCATCAGTTGCGGCAAAGCGATAAAAACCCTGCGCCGACATATAGATGCCTGATAGAAATGAGCCGAGCATGAATAGCGGGAAGGAATGTATGTAAAGCGCGCGCGCGGCCAGCCCCGCACCGGTCGCCCCGGCAATCGTGGCAAGAAAGAAGCCGGCACGTCGGCCATAACGCTGCATGAAAGCGCTGAGAGGCTGCGCGGTCAGCAACGAGCCCAGGATGATCAGCGACAGCGGCAGCGTTGCCCAGCATGGGTTCGGTGAAAGCTGCTGTCCGGCAAGGCCGCCGACGATAAAGATCATCGACATTTGCGAACCAAGCAGCGCTTGCGCCAGCACCAGAACCACCACGTTTCGGCGGGCCTGCGCGGCGGTAATCAGGGAGGCGGAACTGTCCATCGCCAAGCCCTAACGCGGCGCGCAGCAAAGGGAAAGGGGCTGGCGGCACGCCGCACGTTACGGCACACTGCGCCAATGCCCGGCGTGATCCTGACCAGCGAAACCCAGATGGCCGATGCCGCCGCCGAACTGGCGGCGCGCGAGGTGGTTTTTGCGCGGGTTTTGCCCGCGCTCGGCCCGCTGCCGCTGCGAAGGGTGGACGATGGCTTTCTGGCCTTGCGTGATTCGATCATTGGCCAGCAGGTTTCTGTCGCCTCGGCGCGCGCTATTCGGGCGCGGCTCGATTCTGCCGGGTACGCGCTGCAAGACGCGGTGGCGGAGGCTGGCGATGACGCATTGCGGGCCTGCGGGCTATCGCGGCAAAAGATCCGCTACCTTTCAGCACTTGCGCGCGCGCGGCTTGATTATGCCGCGCTGCGCGAAATGCCCAACGAGGCGGTGATCGCAACTTTGGTCGAACTGCCCGGCATCGGGCGATGGACCGCCGAGATGTATCTGATGTTTGCACTTGGGCGCGCGGATGTCTTTGCGCCCGACGATCTGGCGCTGGCAGAGGCGGCGCGAATGCTGTTCGACCTGCCCGAAAGGCCGCGCCCCAAGCCCTTCGCGGCGATGGCCGAGCCTTGGGCACCTTGGCGCGCGGTTGCGGCGCGACTGCTCTGGGCCTATTACGCGCAGATGAAACGCCGCGAGGGGGTAGGATGACACGCAAGCTAGTGGCCGGGCGGCGCGCGCCAAAATCGGGCGTGGTCAAATCTGCGGTGGTGTTTCTGCACGGCTACGGGGCCGATGGCGCAGACCTTTTGGGTTTGGCAGACCCGCTGGCACCGCATCTGCCAGATACGCTGTTTGTCGCCCCCGATGCGCCAGAGCCTTGCGCGGGCAACCCGTTTGGGCGGCAATGGTTTCCGATACCGCGGCTGGACGGTTCGTCAGAGGCGGATTCGAATGCCGGATTTGATTTGGCAAGCAAAGACTTGCAGGCGTTTCTTGATGCGCTGCTGGCAGAGACGCGCCTGCCGCCTTCCAAATTGGCGCTGTTCGGGTTTTCGCAGGGCTCAATGATGGCGCTGCAAGTGGCTCCACGGCGTGCCGAGGCGCTGGCCGGGGTTGTGGCCTTTTCGGGAAGATTGCTGCGGCCAGAGCGTCTGGCGGGCGAAGCGCAGGTCAAGCCGCCTGTCATATTGCTGCACGGGGATGCCGACCCGATGGTGGACTTTGCCGAAATGGGGCGGGCGGGCGACGCGTTGGTGGCTGCGGGGTTTGATACCTATGCCCACGTCATGCGCGGCACCGGCCACGGTATCGCCCCAGACGGTTTGAGCGTGGCGCTGGCTTTTTTGCGCGAACGGCTGGGCTAAGCAGTCTGGCGTAACTCTACTGTCACGAATGGGTGTAAGGTTAGTGCTGCGAATGCTTGCCGCTTGCCCCCGCCAAGCCGCAAGATATAGTAGGCGCAAGGGCGGCGCGCGCCGCCCGAACGTCAGGTCAGGCAAGGATCATGAAAGACCTCGCAGAGCACCAGACAAGCCAAGCGTTTCGCACGACTTTCGTGCGCGAACCTGCCGCGCTGAAACATTACCCGGCGTTGGTGCTGAACGCCGATTTCCGCCCCTTGAGCTACTACCCGCTTTCGCTTTGGCCGTGGCAAGAGGCGATCAAGGCGGTGTTTGCCGACCGGGTGACGATATTGGCGGAGTATGACGCCGAGGTGCGAAGTCAGCGCATGGCGCTGCGCATCCCATCGGTGGTCGTGCTGAAAGACTATGTGAAACCCCAGAAGCGCGTGGCATTCACGCGCTTCAATCTTTTTCTGCGCGACGAGTTTCGCTGCCAGTACTGCGGTGCGCAAAGTGATCTGACCTTCGACCATGTCGTGCCGCGCTCGCGCGGTGGCGTGACGACATGGGAAAACGTTGTCGCCGCCTGCGCGCCCTGCAATCTGCGCAAGGCCAACAAGTCGCTCAAGCAAGCCGGGATGAGCCTTTTTGCAGCCCCGCGCGCCCCCGATGCCGAGCACATGAACGCCATGGGGCGGCGCTTTCCACCGGGCCATTTGCACGACAGCTGGCTCGATTTCCTCTACTGGGATGCGGAACTCGAGGCGTAAGGCGCCTCCGGCGGGGATATTTGGCCTGAAGCAGTATCAGAGCCGCGCCAGAGTGGTGGCAAGCTCGCCGTAGCCTGTGAAGCGGCGCTCGTAGGCCAACCCGAGGCGTTGGGCGGCGTTGCGGGCGGCGGCATCAAGTGCGGGGTCGTCGGTTTGCGCCTGATAGATCAGCCGGTCGTAATTGCCGAAATAGGTGTCGCGCAGGCTGGGGTATCGGTCGAGCCCCATCGGGCGCCAGACGAAGGCATCGAACTGGCGCACCAGAAAATCGGTCAGGTAGAAGGCGCGAAACTCGTCTTCGGCTTTGGCCGCAAAGACTTCGTTGCCTTCGTAAAAAGCATAGCAATGCGGCCCCGCCACCATTTCGACGCCAAGTTCGGCGCAGCGCGCAGCAAGCTGGCCGCCGGTGCCACAATCGGCATAGACCACAAAAACGCTGTCATAGGCGGCGCGATGTTCGGCCACAGCGGCGGATACGGCCTCGGTGATACGCTCGGGGCGCAGGTGCAGGTTGGCGGGCAGGCAGGTCAGATCGAGGTGATCCCAGCCATTGGCCGCCTTCAGCGCAAGGATTTCGCGCGCAAGCGCGCCGCAGGCGATCAGGAGCACGCGCCCATGATGCGCAGGCGGTAGGCCCGCCTCGCTCAACTCCGCATCGCTAAGCGTCATTCAACCGGCGCCAGCAGCCGCACAAGCGCCGCACCGACCAAGGCCACGAGCGCAAGAACCGCCACCGGCACGCCTGCCGAGGTGGCAAACCAAAGCGTTGCGGCCGCGGCGGCGATGACCAGTGCGAGCAGGATCAGAAAATGGGGCAGGGGCATGGCAGACCTCCGTTCCCTTCAATATGGCGCGTGTTCGCACCGGTTCCAAGGGGAAACAGCAACGTTATCAGGCGCTCAAGGCGTTGTGTTTGCGCAAGATGAAAGATTTCGCGGTTTCCACGGCAACGGCGGCATCGCGGCAATAGGCATCGGCACCGATGGCACGGCCAAACTCTTCGTTCAGCGGCGCGCCGCCGACCAGCACGATGTAGTTTTCGCGCATGCCGCGTTCCTTCAGCGTGTCGATCACGACCTTCATGTAGGGCATGGTGGTGGTCAGCAGCGCCGACATCCCGAGAATGTCGGCACCTTCGCGCTCGAGCGCGTCGAGGTATTTTTCGACCGCGTTGTTGATGCCCAGATCAACCACTTCAAAGCCCGCGCCCTCCATCATCATCGCCACAAGGTTCTTGCCGATGTCGTGGATGTCGCCCTTGACGGTGCCGATCACCATCTTGCCCATGCGCGGTGCGCCGGTTGCGATCAGAAGCGGCTTCAGAATCGCCATGCCGCCCTTCATGGCGTTGGCGGCCAGCAGCACTTCGGGCACGAACAGGATGCCGTCGCGGAAGTCTGCGCCGACAATGGTCATCCCCGCTACCAATGCGCGCGTCAACACGTCATAAGGGGTCCAGCCGCGCTCGAGCAGAATGTTCACGCCCTCTTCGATCTCTTCCTTGAGCCCGTCGTATAGGTCGTCGTGCATTTGCAGCACGAGTTCATCGTCGCTGAGCTCGGAAAGGATGATGTCATCGTCGGCCATGCTGGCACTCCTCGCGGTCGTTCACATCGGTATTGCGTCAAAGTTACTGCGTCACTTGGCAATTTGCGACATCGGCGGTGCGGGGACCGACGCGTGCCTCTGCTTGCCTTGGCCCCGATATCCGTGCCGGGGCCGTCTTTCAGCTGCGCCGCCGCCCGCGGCGTTCACGCGCTGGGCCCTCGTCATCGCCGGTGCCGTCGGAGGCGGAGGAAAAGCCACCAAGTCGCGCGGCGATATCTTCGACGGTCGGGCGCGGCCCGCGCGGGCGGTTTTCAAGCGCCTCGCGCATTGCCTTAAGGTGCATCGGCATGGTGCCGCAGCAGCCGCCGATGATGCGCGCGCCCGCATCGCGCGCAAGCACCGCGTATTCGGCCATCAGTTCGGGCGTGCCATCATAGTGGATATGGCCCTCGTGATATTTCGGTATGCCAGCGTTGCCCTTTGAGATGATCGGCCGCTCGGTGCCTGCGGCGACAAAACCAAGGATCGTGCGCATCAGGTCCGAGGCGCCGACGCCGCAGTTGGCACCAAAGGCGATCGGCGGGTTGGGCAGTTTTTCCACCAGCGCCGCCAGTTGCGCCGAGGTGACGCCCATCATCGTGCGCCCGGCGGTATCAAAGCTCATCGTGCCGCACCACGGCATTCCGGCCAGAAGCGCCGCTTCGGCAGCGGCCTTGTATTCCTCGATAGCCGAGATCGTCTCGACCCAGAGCACATCGGCACCACCCGCCTTCAGCCCTTCGGCCTGTTCGTGGAACATCTCGACCGCAAGTTCGTGTGTCAGCGTGCCCATCGGTGCGAAGATATCGCCGGTGGGGCCAATGGAGCCGGCCACGACCACCGGGCGGCCTGCGGCATCGGCGACCTCGCGCCCTAGAGTGGCGGCGAGGCGGTTCAACTCGTGCACGCGCGATTGGGCGTTGTGCAGTTTGAGGCGGCTTGCGTTGCCGCCAAAGGTATTGGTGAGGAATATGTCAGAACCCGCTTCCACCGCCATGCGGTAGAGATTGCGGATCTTGTCAGGTTGATCGGCGTTCCAAAGCTCGGGCGCGTCGCCCGAGGCAAGCCCCATGTTGAACAGGTTGGTGCCGGTCGCACCGTCGGCCATCAGCCAATCACGGTTTGCCAGAAGCCGGGTCAGTGCGTCACTCATAAGGGACCTTCCTTCACTTCGGTGGCGCGGCTGTTCACCGCGCGACCTTGGGCAGAGCCATGCCACGACAAGCGCCGCTTGGCAATTTCCAAGTGCTCAGGCTCAACATGAGGCGGGCGCATGTATGCCCATTTTGAAGCGGCAGATCAGAGTTCGTCTACGATCTGCTTTTTCGCCACAGCTTTCAGCTCGGACATCTTGGCGCGGATTGTCTGTTCGTCGGCAAGATCGCCAAGGTCGGCGGCAAGCTTGCGATAAACATCCTCGTCGCCCGCTTCTTCAAAGTCGGAGGCGACAACTTCTTTTGCATAGGCCGCAGCTTCGGCCTCGGCCTTGCCCATCAGGCCCGCAGCCCAGAGGCCGAGCAGTTTGTTGCGCCGTGCCTCGGCCTTGAACTGAAGTTGCGCATCATGTGCGAACTTGGCTTCGTAGGCGTTCTCGCGGTCGTCGAAAGTGGTCATGGCGGCCCCCGGTTCTCAGAAGGTTGCTGTTGGTTCACATATGCCCACGCGTGGGCGCAACCGCAAGCCCCGCCGAGCCGCTATCGGCGTGGCCCTTTGCCTTGCGGCCTTCTCTGCCTTGGCCTATAGCGGCGCTGGGGCAGGCCGCCCCGCCGCCCCCTTGTGGGCTTCGAGCGATGGGAGAGCAGATGGCACCGCGGCGCAAGAAGATTTACGAAGGCAAAGCGAAGATCCTCTATGAAGGCCCCGAGCCGGGCACGCTGATCCAGTATTTCAAAGATGATGCCACGGCCTTCAACGCGCAGAAGAAGGCGGTGTTCGATGGCAAGGGCGTGCTGAACAACCGACTCAGCGAGTTTTTCATGACCGGTCTGGGCAATGTGGGCGTGCCGACGCATTTCATCCGCACGCTGAACATGCGCGAGCAACTGATCCGTCAGGTCGAGATCATTCCGCTGGAAGTGATCGTGCGCAATTTCGCTGCTGGCTCGATTGCCAAGCGGCTGGGACTGGAAGAAGGCACAGCACTGCCGCGCCCGATCGTGGAATACAGCTACAAGAACGACGCGCTCGGCGATCCGATGGTGAGCGAAGAATATATCGTCGCCTTCGGCTGGGCCAATCAGCAAGACCTTGACGACATCGTGGCGCTGGCGCTGCGGGTGAACGATTTCCTCTCTGGCGTGTTCTACGCGGTCGGGATCAAACTGGTCGATTTCAAGATCGAGATTGGCCGCGTCTGGGATGGCGACTTCATGCGCCTGATCGTGGCCGACGAGATCAGCCCCGACAGCTGCCGCCTTTGGGATGTGAAGACCGGCCAGAAACTTGATAAAGACGTGTTCCGCCGCGATCTTGGCAGTCTGACCGACGCCTATACCGAAGTGGCGCGGCGTTTGGGGGTTTTGCCCACCAACGCTACCGTGATGACCAAGCCGACGCTGATCAACTGAAGGGGCAGGCGATGAAGGCACGCGTGCATGTGATGCTTAAGGATGCCGTACTCGACCCGCAGGGCGAGGCGGTGCGCCACGCGCTGGCGACACTCGGGTTTGGCGGGGTCGAACGGGTGCGGCAGGGCAAGGTGATCGACCTTGATCTGACCACCACCGATCGCGCCGCCGCCGAGGCGGAACTGCGCGCGATGTGCGAAAAGCTCTTGGCCAATACCGTGATCGAGAAATACGACATCGAGTTTGTCTGATGCGCGCCGCCGTTCTGACTGCCTATCGCGCGCCGCTCAGCCTCGAAACCCTGCCCGATCCCGATTGTCCTGCGGATGGCGTTGTGCTGCGAGTACTGGCCTGCGGCATATGCCGCTCTGACTGGCATTCGTGGTGCGGGTCTGACCCCGATGTGCAGTTACCGCATGTGCCGGGGCACGAATATTGCGGCGTCGTGGAAGAGGTTGGGGCAGGCGTCACGCGCTGGAAGCGCGGCGACCGGGTGATTGCGCCCTTCATTCTTGCATGTGGCCAATGCCCCGCCTGCGCGGCCGGGCATCAGACCACCTGCCCGACGCAAATCATTCCCGGCTTCACGCAAGCGGGGGCTTTTGCCGAACGCATTGCGGTGCCGCGTGCGGATGCGAACCTCTCGATTCTGCCCGAGGGGATGGACCCCGCGCTTGCTGCCTCGCTCGGCTGCCGTGTCACGACCGCTTGGCACGCGCTGACAGACCGCGCGGCACTGGCGCCCGGCGAATGGCTGGCGGTGTTTGGCACTGGCGGGGTAGGGCTTGCGGCAATGCTTCTGGGCAGGGCTTTGGGCGCGCGGGTGGCGATGGTGGATGTGGTGGGCGAAAAGCTGGCACATGCCAAAAGCCTTGGGGCCGACGCGGTGTTCAACGCCGCCGAAGTAGATGCGCCCGCTGCGATTCGGTCGCTGACCGGGGGTGGCGCGGATGTTGCCATCGAGGCGCTGGGGATCGAGGCTACCACGGTTGGCGCGCTCAGATCGCTGCGCAAGCTGGGCCGCATGGTGCAGATCGGCATGCCCGCGGGCGAGCATGTGACGATGCGGATTCCGATGGATGCGGTCTATTCCGGCCAGCTTGCGCTATTTGGCACGCGCGGTATGCCCGCTTGGCGTTACCCGAGCCTCTTGAACCTGATCGCGGCAGGTCATGTGGATCTGGCACCGATGATCGCGCGGCGGGTGCGCCTGTCGGATGCGAGTGCCGAGCTTGCGGCCTTTGACCACCCCGCGCCACCCGGCGTGGCGGTCATAACCGATTTTAGCGCCTGATCTGCCGGTGACAGCGGCGCGGGCGATAGGGTATCAAGCGGCAAGGACCAGCCGCAAACGAAGCGAGGAACGCCGATGAAAGCTGCCGTCATCACCTTTCCGGGGTCGAACTGCGACCGTGATCTGGAACGCGGCTTTGCCATGGCGGGGGCAGAGGTGGTGCGGGTATGGCACAAAGAGCCAGAGCTGCCCGCAGGCACCGACATCGTTGGTGTGCCGGGCGGGTTTTCCTATGGCGATTACCTGCGCTGCGGTGCCATCGCGGCGCAAAGCCCGGTGGCGCGCGCGATTGCTGCGCATGCGGGGCGCGGCGGCTATGTGCTTGGCATCTGCAACGGCTTTCAAGTTCTGACCGAAATGCGGCTTTTGCCGGGTGCGCTGATGCGTAACGCGGGGCTGAAGTTCATCTGCAAGCCGGTGACCCTGCGTGTGGCGAGCACGGACAGCGTTTACACCTCGGGCTATGCCAAAGACGCCGAAGTCGTCTTTCCGGTCGCGCACCACGATGGCAACTATACGATCGACGCCGAAGGGCTGGCGCAGTTGCAGGCAGAGGACCGGGTGGCGTTTCGCTATGCGGACAACCCGAACGGCTCGGTTGACGATATCGCGGGCGTGCTGAGTGCTAACCGCCGCGTTCTGGGTCTGATGCCGCACCCCGAGCGGGCGATGGAGCCTGCACAGGGCGGGACAGACGGATCGGCATTGTTCCGCGCGTTGGCCGAGGTGCTGGCGCGGGCCTGAGCCTTTGGCTTGAGGCGCGAGGCAAGCTCACCTAAGTTAGTCACATGCCGCAGCGCCCGCCCATTCCCGATCTCGTGAACCCGGTCGAGGCCGAGGCGGTGACCTCACGTGCGATGCTGTTGCGGCTGGTGGTGGCGGCGATTCTGCTGACCGCCGGTGCGGTGATCTGGGCAACCAACGTGTGGCTATCGGAACGCTTTACCGAAACCACGCGGGTGCGCGCCGATTTGCGGCTTGCGCTATATTCGGGCAACCTGATGTCAGAGTTGCAGCGCACCTCGGTGGTGCCGCTGCTTTTGGCGCGCGACCCGGCATTGCTGGATGCGTTGGCGAAAGGCGAGTTCTCGCTGACATCGGCGCGGTTGATTTCATCGGCGCGCGAGATTGCGGCGGCCTCTATCCGCTTGCTGGATGCAAGCGGTCGCACGGTTGCCTCGACGAACCGCAACCTGATTGGCACCTCCTACGCCACTGCGGGTTTCTTTGTAGATACGCTACGTTCGCGAGAGACGGTGTTCAGCACCAACGCGCGCGACGGCGGCGCGACCGAGTTTCTGTATTCGCGGGTGCTTCTGGCCGAGGGCAAAGTGGTCGGGGTGATCGTAGTCGAAACCGATCTTGCGAAGTTTGAAAGCAGCTGGGCCGGGATTCTTGACGCGGTGGCGGTGATCAACAGCGAAGGCAAGATCATCCTGTCAACCCAGCCGCGTTGGCGCGGGCAGACGCTTGCAGAGGCGCTTGCCGTAAGCGAAGAGGCAAACGCGTTGCAGCGCGCGCTACAGGTTACCAGCGACTGGGCCGGGGCACCGCCGGACGCCTACCTTTCGGGTGCCGCCGTGATGCGCGCCGATGCGCGCTTGCCGTTTCGTGGCTGGCGGATGGTTTCGTTCACCAGCTACGATTCAGTGCGCCAGCGCGTAAACGCGGTTCTGGCGCTAGAGATCATGGGTTTCGCGGTGTTGATGGCGGGGGTATTTTACCTTCTGTCACGCCGCGCGCGGGTGCAATCGGCGCGGTATCGGCGCGAGTCTGCCGAGCTTAGGGTGCTGAACGCGCGGCTTCTGCGCGAAATCGCTGAGCGTGAGCGGGTGCAAAAAGATCTGGCTGTCGCAGAGCAGACCTTGGCGCAATCGTCCAAACTTGCTGCTTTGGGTGAAATGAGCGCGGCCGTGAGCCACGAGTTGAACCAGCCACTGGCTGCGATGAAAACATATCTTGCCGGGGCGCGCCTGCTGCTGCAACGCAGTCGCACCGAAGAGGCGCTTTCCTCATTTCAGCGTATCGACGATCTGATCGAACGCATGGGCGCGATCACGCGGCAGCTCAAGTCTTACGCAAGGAAGGGCGGGGAA
>NZ_JBFHIA010000065.1:0-13266 GCF_041596715.1 Phaeovulum sp. | reverse complement strand
TTCGGCAAGGCCGATATCGCTTTCGGTAATGGCACCGACACCCGAATGCAGCACGCGAACGCGCACCTCTTCGTTGCCGATCTTGTCCATCGCCTGTGCGATTGCCTCGGCAGAACCCTGCACGTCGGCCTTCACCAGAATTGGCAGCTCTGCCACCGATTTGTCGGCCTTGGCCTTGGCCATAAGCTGTTCCAGCGTCGTTGCCGCACCTGCCGCCGCGCGCTTGTCGCGCGCCAGCTTGACGCGGTAATCCGCAATTTCGCGGGCCTGCGCCTCGGTCTCGACGACGTTGAGCACGTCACCCGCCTGCGGCGTGCCGCTCAGGCCCAGCACCTCAACCGGGACCGAAGGCCCAGCCGCATCGACGCGCTCGCCATGGTCGTTGATCAGCGCGCGCACCTTGCC
Organism: Phaeovulum sp.; assembly: GCF_041596715.1. Classification (GTDB taxonomy): domain Bacteria; phylum Pseudomonadota; class Alphaproteobacteria; order Rhodobacterales; family Rhodobacteraceae; genus UBA6213. The sequence goes on along the minus strand of NZ_JBFHIA010000065.1, from coordinate 12,861 downwards.
CCACTGCTCGCCGACCACGAAGATGTCGCCAAGACGAAGCGTGCCGTTTTGCACCAGCACGGTCGCAACCGGGCCGCGGCCTACGTCGAGCTTGGCTTCGATCACAGCACCCAGCGCCGCACGGTCTGCGTTGGCGCGCAGGTCAAGCAGTTCGGCCTGCAACGAGATCGCTTCGAGCAGTTTGTCGAGCCCTTTTCCGGTCTTTGCCGAAACCTCGACATCAAGCACGTCGCCCGACATTTCCTCGACCACCACAGAATGCTGCAACAGGTCGGTGCGCACTTTCTGCGGATTGGCCTCGTATTTGTCGATCTTGTTGATCGCCACGATCAGCGGCACCTTGGCGGCGCGGGCGTGATTGATTGCTTCGATGGTCTGCGGCATCACCGCGTCATCGGCTGCAACCACCAGCACCACAATGTCCGTTACCTGTGCGCCACGCGCGCGCATCGAGGTAAAGGCCGCGTGGCCGGGCGTGTCGAGGAAGGTCAGCACGGCACCGCTATCGGTTTTCACCTGATAGGCACCGATGTGCTGGGTAATGCCGCCCGCCTCGCCCGTCGCAACCGTCGTATGGCGGATAGCATCGAGAATCGAGGTCTTGCCGTGGTCAACGTGGCCCATGATGGTCACCACCGGCGGGCGCGGCGCAAGATGCTCGGCCTTGTCCTCAACGGTGTCGATCACATGTTCAACGTCGGCGTCGGAAACCCGCACGGTGCGGTGGCCGAACTCTTCGATCACAAGTTCGGCGGTGTCGGCGTCGATGGTTTCGTTGATCGAAACCATCATGCCCATTTTCATCAGGCTCTTGACCACGTCAGCCGCACGTTCAGCCATGCGGTTGGCCAGTTCCGAAACCACGATCGTTTCGGGCAACTGCACATCGCGCACCTGCTTTTCGGGCTTCACATGCATGCCCATCGCCTTTTGGCGCGCTTTTTCCTGCTTGCGCTTCATCGCAGCCATGCTGCGCTGACGCCCGCCTTCGCCATCGATGGCGTCGGAAAGGCTCAGCTTGCCGGTGCGGCGCGCGTTGTCGGTGGACTTGGCCTTGCCGCGCGCATCGCGGTCGGTCGAGGTGCTGCCGCGCTCGTCGCGGTCGCGGTCGGTCTTGCGCGGGCCCACGGTCGCGACGCCCTTGGTGGCGGCGCGGCTGGCTGCGGCCTCGGCTGCGGCCGGGTCGATAGGCGCATCGGCCTTGGCCCCACCCGCAGGTTTGCGGACATCTTCCTTTTTCTTCTCGCGCGCTGCGGCATCGCGCAGACGGCGCGCTTCTTCCTCGGCCTTAAGCTGCAAGGCCTCTTCGCGCTCACGTTCTTCGCGCGCCTTGGCTTCGGCCTCGGCAATACGCGCTGCACGCTCTTCTTCGCGTTGCTTGTCTTCGATCGCGCGGCGTGCGGCATCTTCGGCGTCGCGCGCCTTGGCGGCACGCAGCGCCGCCATGCGGCGGTCCATTTCGGCATCTGAAATGCCGGCGGGGCGCTTGGCCGGATCACCCGCTGATGGCGAACTGCCGCCCGGCGCGGGGGTCCGTGCCGCTGGCGCACCCGGCTTGGGCACCAGAACGCGCTTGCGCTTGGTCTCGACCACCACACTTTTGGTCCGGCCGTGGCTGAAGCTTTGCTTCACCTGTCCGGGGTGGCTCGCGCCGCCAAGACCGAGAGGTTTTTTGCCGTCAGTATCGTTCATGCCGTCTTCGTATCCTTCTCGGCGGTCGTGCCGCCGTCCCGCTTGCGCAGACCTGTAAGTCTCGCAGCATCGACTTTTACCCGTGAGGTGAGTCCGCCAGCCGCAAGCGCGCCGTGTATGGCATGATCGCGGCCGAAAGCCAAACCCAATTCCGATGCGGTAAGGCAGCCAAACCAGCGCCCGCCCTCGGGCGTCCAGAGCTTGCCCTTGCCGCGGTCCGATCCGTCGGAGGCTTGCAACAAGACCTTCGCGCGCCCCTCTGATAGCCAGCCCTTGACCTTCTCAAAGCCGCAGACCGCCCTGCCGGACTTTCGCGCCAGCGAAACAAGGTCAACCACCCGCTGCGCGAGCCCCGCTTCGACCAGATCGACCAGGCCTTCGGGCAGGGTCACCGGTGCCTTGGCGGCGCGGGCGAACAGGCCCTTCTTGACGGCCTTTTCCAGCACATCACGTTCCGCGGTGACCCATATTCCCCGGCCCGGCAACTTTTCTGCCAGATCGGGGTATATCATGTTGTCCGGCCCCACGACAAAGCGGATGAGCCCTGCCTTGGGCTGCACCTCGCCGGTGACGATGCACCGACGCTCTGGATCATCCGGGGTTTTGTCTTGGCCGCCGCGTGTCATATTGGGTTCCGGGGCTGATTCAGGCCCCGACCTCCTCATCATCAGTGGTGGCGACATCTTCGGCCGCCTCCAGTTCCGAAGGATCGACCCAGCCCAGTTGCACGCGCGCGGTCATCACCAACTGCTGCGCTTCCTCAAGGCTCATGTCGAACTTTTCAAGAAGACCCTCGTCCTTCACCCGCGCGCCATTCACCGTGGTCCAGCCACCGGCCAGCTCCCAGTCAGCGCAGGTTGCAAAGTCTTCAAGCGTTTTCACGCCGTCTTTCGCCAGCGCTTCCAGCATCTGCGGCGTCAGCCCTTCAAAGTCGATCAGGCTCTGCTCAACGCCCATCGCCACCGCGGCTTCCATCGCCTTGCGGTTCTGGGTGTCGATGTATTCGCGCGCACGGGCCTGCAATTCGCTCGCCGTGGCGTCATCGACGCCTTCGATCGTCAGCAACTCGTCAAGATCGACATAGGCGACCTCTTCAAGGCTGGTAAAGCCTTCGGCCACCAGCAACTGCGCAAAGAACTCGTCAAGATCGAGCGCATCGACAAAGAGCTTGGTGCGCTCGGCGAACTCGGCCTGACGGCGCGTGCTTTCATCGGCTTCGGTCATGATGTCGATGTCGAGCCCGGTCAACTGGCTGGCCAGCCGCACGTTTTGCCCACGCCGCCCGATCGCCAGCGAAAGCTGCTCGTCAGGCACAACCACGACGATCTTGCCCGCTTCTTCGTCGATCACCACCTTGGAAACCTCGGCAGGCTGCAACGCGTTCACAAGGAAGGTCGCCTGATCGGCGTTCCACGGAATAATGTCGATCTTTTCGCCCTGCAATTCGCCCACCACGGCCTGCACACGGCTGCCGCGCATACCGACGCAGGCACCCACCGGGTCGATCGAGTTGTCATAGCTGATAACCGCAATCTTGGCGCGGCTGCCGGGGTCACGTGCCACGGCCTTGATCTCGATGATACCGTCGTAGATTTCCGGCACTTCCATCTTGAACAGCTCGGCCATGAACTGCGGGTCGGTGCGCGACAGGAAGACCTGCGGCCCCCGCGGCTCGCGGCGCACATCCTTGATGTAAGACCGGATGCGGTCGTTGGGGCGGAAACTCTCGCGACCGATTCGTTCGTTGCGGCGCAAGATCGCCTCGCCACGGCCGATATCGACGATGATGTTGCCGTATTCCTCGCGCTTGACCACGCCGTTGATGATCGTGCCCTTGCGGTCCTTGAACTCTTCAAACTGGCGGTCGCGCTCGGCTTCGCGCACCTTTTGCAGAATCACTTGCTTGGCGCTTTGCGCGGCGATGCGGCCCAGATCGACCGGGGGCACTTCGTCGATGATCTCGTCGCCCACCTTGGGCTCGGCAAGATAGGGCTTTGCCTGCTCTACGGTCAGTTGCGCCTGATAGTTTTCAACCGCTTCGTCCTCGACCACGGTGCGCACGCGGGTAAACGTCGCGCGCCCGGTCTTGCGGTCGATCGCCACGCGAATGTCCATTTCCGCGCCATAGCGCGACTTGGCGGCACGGGCGAGGCTGTCTTCCATCGCCTGGATCACCAGTTCCGGGTCGATCATCTTCTCGCGCGCCACCGCCTCGGCGGTCTGCAGAAGTTCTAGCTGGTTGGCCGAGGTAATCGCCATGTCTTCCTCCGGGGGGTGGTCAGTGTTGGGTCGGTTTGGCGTCGGGGGCGGTATCGCCTTCGTCCTCGTCGCCATCGGTTTCTTCGATTTCGTCAAACTCGGATTCGTCGATATTGCCCGCTTCGGTGCGCTGGCGCAGCATTTCGGCAATCAACGCTTCGGTCAGGATCAGCTTGGCATCCGCCAACCAGTCGAACTTTAGCCCGATGGTCAGCTCGCCGTCCGGCCCCTCGGGCAGGGTAATCAATACCTCGTCGCCCTCGGTGCCTGCCAGAATTCCCTTGAAACGCTTGCGCCCGTCGATCTGCGCCTCGGTTTCGATCCGCGCCTCATAGCCTTGCCAGACGTCAAAATCCTTCAAGCGGGTCAGCGGGCGGTCAATGCCGGGGCTTGATACTTCAAGCGTGTAGGGCTCTGAAATCGGGTCTTCCACGTCAAGTGCTGCCGAAACCCCGGTCGAGATCTTGGCGCAATCGGCCACGTCGATGCCGCCTTCGGGGCGGTCGGCCATGATCTGAAGCGTCTTGTTCAGCCCGCCCATCAGGCGAATGCGCACCAGTTCAAAGCCAAGGCCCTCGATCACCGGGGCCACAATCGCCGCCATGCGCTGGTCGATGGCGGCTTTGGCGATCAGATCGGTCATGTGTTTGTGTGCTTTCAAAACAAAAAACGGGCCGTCGCGGCCCGTTGTCTCATTCGGTGGGCTGCGAGTTTGGACCCCGCTGCGCCGCTGTTGAATGCCATATAGGCGAAAGGGCGGTGACGTGCAAGAAAGATTCAAAGTGCGGGCGGGCGGCCCTTGGCCCCACGCCGCTTATGCAGGTTCCGGGTTATCGCGCCACACGCGAAAGTTCAGCGGCATCGCTACGCTAAGCCATGCAAGATACGGCACCATCAGCACGCCCGCCAGCCAATCAAGCGCCCAGAAGTTCCAGACCAGACCTGCAACCACCAGCCAGAGGATGCCAATGATTGCGAACCCCGCGCCCTTCTTTCGTGCGCCGAAAAACACCGGCGTCCAAAGCGTATTGAGCGCGATCTGCAAGGCCCATAGCCCGAGCGCAAAACCCGCCCCCGGCAATATTGCCACCCGTGCTGCGGCATAGGCGCTCAGCGTGTAAATCGTGGTCCAAGCCAGCGGGAAGGCCCAATTCGGCGGGGTCCAACTGGGCCGGACTAGGCTTTGATACCAATTCCCCGGCTTGAAGAACATTCCGCTGGCCGCCGCCGTGGCAGAGGCGGCCAGAAACACCAGAAACAGTGACCACATGGCAGATCTCCAAATTGCGCGGCTGCGCTGCCTGCGCCTTAGATAGGTATGCTATCCTTGCAAAGCATAGGGGCCGCGCCAGATAATTTGGGCGGGTGGCTGTTGGTTGGGCAAACCCCTACCAAAAAGTTAATGGCACGTGTATTTCATAGGAATATCAATGCAATGCTATGCCTAACACGCGTGATATCACGGCCGTAACGCGTTCATCACCCGTAGCAATTCCGCAGTGATCGGTGGTTCCGAAAGCGCATGGCCCGCAGCTGCCACCAGCCGCAGTTCGGCCTTGGCCCAGCCATCGGCCAGCTTCCAAGCGGTGGCGGGCGGGCAGACCATGTCGAGCCGACCCTGCACGATGATCGCCGGAATATGCTCGATCCGGTGCCGGTTGCGCAGGATCTGGTCGTCAACCTCCAGAAAGGCGCGGTTCTGGAAGTAGTGATTTTCAAGCCGCGCGAAGGTGCGGGCATATTCCGCAGGCGCCTCGGCGATGCCCGCATCGCCATCAACACTTGCCAGCGCGTTTTCCCAATGCGCCCAGATCCGGGCAAACTTCGCCTCGGTCGCCCAGTCGCCGCTGAAAAGGCGCTGATGGTAGGCCCCGATCAGGTTGCCCCGCTCTGCCTCGGGCACCATGCTTGTGAACTGCTTCCACAGATCCGGCCAGAACGCCCCCGCGCCGCCGCCGTAAAACCAGTCAAGCTCGGCCCGCGTCGCCAGAAATATCCCCCGCAGCACCAGCTGGCGCACCCTTTCGGGATGCGCCTCGGCGTATAAAAGCGCCAGCGTCGCGCCCCAACTGCCGCCGAACACGATGAAATCGTCGATCTTGAGCGTGGTGCGGATGTTCTCGATATCGCTGATCAGATGCGCGGTGGTATTGGCCTCGACCGAGGCGGTGGGCCGCGAACGCCCGCAACCACGCTGATCGAACAGCACCACGCGAAAAGCCTTGGGGTCGAAATACCGCCGCATCGCAGGGCTGGCACCCCCGCCGGGCCCGCCGTGCAGCACCAGCACGGTTCGACCCTTCGGATTGCCGCATTGTTCGACATAAACCCGGTGCCCGTCGCCCACCTCGAGCATACGCTGATCGAAGGGCTCTACCGGCGGGTAGAGAAAGGCGGCGCCAATGCGCTTTTGGGCTGCGGTTCGGTCCATGGCTCGACTATATAGCGGCAAGGCGCCGCCCGCCACGGCTGCCAACCAGAAATTGGAGACGCAGATGCAAAACACCGCCAGTTCGATCGACCCCGAAGAAGTCGCCAAGTTCGAGGCCATGTCCGCCGAGTGGTGGGACCCGAATGGCAAGTTCAAGCCGCTGCATCTGATGAACCCCTGCCGACTCGAATACCTGACCACCCAGATCGCCGCCGAGTTTGGCCGCGACCTTGCCGCCCCCCGCCCGTTCGAGGGCTTGCGTATTCTCGACATCGGCTGCGGCGGCGGGCTTTTGTCGGAACCTATGGCGCGGCTGGGTGCCGATGTGGTGGGGGCTGACGCGGCCCCCCGCAACATCCCCGTGGCGCGCTTGCATGCCGAGGCGCAGGGGCTTGCGATCGATTATCGCAATACCACCGCCGAAGCCTTGGCCGCGGCGGGCGAGCAGTTCGACGTGGTGCTGAACATGGAAGTGGTCGAACACGTGGCCGACCCGCAGGCGTTTTTGACCACCTGTCAGATGCTGCTGAAAAAGGGCGGCCTGATGCTTTGCTCGACGATGAACCGCAATCCCAAAAGCTATGTGATGGCAGTTTTCGGCGCCGAGGTGGTGATGCGCTGGCTGCCCAAGGGCACCCATGACTGGTCGAAGTTCATCACTCCGGACGAGCTTTATGCGCTGATACGCGGCGCGGGCCTAGAGCCGGTGGACCGCAAGGGTATGGTCTTTAACCCGCTCAGCTGGCGCTGGAGCCTGTCGGCACGCGATCTTTCGGTGAACTACGCCACCGCCAGCGTAAAGCGATAGCCCTCAGACCGTGTGCAGGTAGAGGTCGTAATCGACATCGGCGATGGTGCGCGCCACGCGGGCGTATTCGGCGGCCTTGATGGCGCAGAAGGTGCGGTGCATGTCGGGCCCAAGCGCCTCGCGCAGAAAGACCGAATCGGTCGCGGCGCGAATTGCTTCGCGCCAGTCGCCGGGAATCGGCAGTGACTCGGCTTCGCCTTCGTAGCCATTTCCGGTGGTCTCTGGGCCGGGGTCGATGCGTTCGGCCAGCCCCTTGCGCACCCCGGCCAGTATGGTCGCCGCCACGAGGTAGGGGTTGGCATCGACACCCGAGGGGCGGTGTTCCACCCGCCGCGCGGCCACGGGCCCCGCGGGAATGCGCAACGCGACCGAGCGGTTGTTCACGCCCCAGCTTGGGCTGACCGGCGCGTAGCTTTGGCTGGCAAAGCGGCGCCAGCTGTTGGCGTGAGGGGCAAAGACCAGCATCGATTCGCCCATCGTTTGCCGCAACCCGCCGATCGCATGGCGAATAGGGTCGTTCCACACGCCCTCCTTCGCCTCGGCAAAAACGTTGCGCCCGGCATCATCCAATAGCGAGACGTGGAAGTGCATGCCGGAGCCTGCGTATTTTTCAACCGGTTTGGCCATGAAGCAGGCGGTCACACCATGCCTGCGCGCTTGCAGCCGCACGATCCGCTTGAGCCGCACCAGATCATCGGCGGCGGCCAACACATCGGTGCGGTAATGTAGCGTCAGTTCGTATTGCCCCGGTGCATATTCCGAAATGACGGTTTCGGCCCTGATCCCCATCTGCTCGGCGGCGCGGTAGATATCCGAGAAAAGCGGCTCCATCCCGTGCAGATGATCGACCGAGTAGACCTCGGTCTTGTCTGACCGCCTCCCGTCCAGCACCGCGGCGGCGGGTCGCGCGTAGCCCTGATCGTCAAGCTTGGGGTCGAGCAGGAAAAACTCCAGCTCAAAGGCCGCTGCCGGGTAAAGCCCTTCGGCCGCCATGGCCTGCACCTGGCGGACCAGCGCATGGCGCGGGTCCGAGGTCATTTCGGCACCGTCGAGGTGATACATGCTCATCAACAATTCGCCGCGCGGCGGGTTGGTGCCGTGCATGGGCTTCAGGCTGCCCGGTATCGGCCAAGCGCGCAGATCGCCATCGCCCTGATCCCAGATCAGCCCCGTCTCGTGCACATCCTCGCCGCAGATATCGAGCCCGAGGATCGAAATCGGCAAGTGTCGCCCGCCGGAATACAGCCCCAGCAACTCGTGCCGCCGGATGATCTTGCCGCGTCCGATGCCATTGGCGTCTGTCAGCACGATGTCGAAGGCTTCGATCTCGGGATGCGCGGCCAGAAAGGCTTCGGCTTCAGCGGGGGTGGAACCGGTGGGCGATTGGGTCATGGGACGGACTTTCAGTTGAAAAGCGCAACAAGCGTGCTGGTAAAGGCGGCAATCAGGCGGTCGATCTGGCGGCGCGTGGTGGCGGGGCTGACCAGCATCATGTTGTGGAACGGGGCAATCAGGCAGCCGCGGTTCAGAAGGCTCGCGTGGATTGCGGCTTCCAGTGCGGGGGCATGGGCGGCCTCGGCCTCTGCGCCGTTGTGCAAGGGGCCCGGGGCGCAGATAAACTCTACCCGCGCGCCGACGCGCACCACATGCCAAGGCGCGCCTTGGGCGGCAATGGCGCGCGAAAGCCCAGCTTCAAGGCGGGCGGCACCCGCCTCCATCCGCGCGTAATTGGCGGGGGTCATCACCTCGGCAAGTGTGGCGCGCAGGGCCGCGAATTGCAGCGGGTTGGCCGAAAGCGTTGTGCCCATGCCCGAATGGCCCGTGGGACGCGTGGCATCATAGGCTGCAAAACGCGCAGCCAGTTCGGGCGCAAGCCCCCAGACCGCGGCGGGCAGACCGCCTGCCACGCATTTGCCCAACACGAATGCATCAGGTTCCAGCCCGTGGGTGCGCGTGTAGCCGCCAAGCCCGGTCGAGATGGTGTGCGTTTCGTCGATGATCAGCAGGCTGCCATAGCGGCGGGTCAGCGCGCGCAGGCCCGCATGAAAACCCGGCTCTGGCAAGACCATGCAGGAATTGGTCAACACCGGCTCGCACAGCACCGCGGCCACATCGCCCGCCGCAAGCGCGCGTTCCACCGCAGCGAGGTCGTTGAACTCGACCGCGACGGCGGTTTTAGTCAGATCGGCGACTTGCCCGACCAGACCGGGGCGCGCCTCGGTCTGCCCGGCCCGCAGACGCACCATCGCGTCGTCCACAGTGCCGTGGTAGCAACCGTTGAACACCAGCACCTTGGCGCGCCCGGTAACCGCCCGCGCCACCCGCAGCGCAAATCGGTTGGCATCGGTGGCGGTGGTGGCGATCTGCCAGCGAAAGTCGCCAAAACGCTGGCAAAGCAGCGCGCCGACGGCAAGCACGTCTTCGGTGGGCAGCATATAGGTTAGCCCGCGCCCGGCCTGCGCACGCAGCGCGCGGGCAACCGGTGCCGGCGAATGGCCAAACATCGAGCCGGTATCGCCAAGGCAGAAGTCATCCAGACGGTTGCCGTCGATATCCTCTAGCCACGCCCCTTTGGCGCGGGCGACCAGCATCGGAAAGGGTTGCGGCCAATCCTTCATCCAGTGCATCGGCACACCGCCAAGCCAAGCATCGGCCCAATGCGCCGCAGCACTTCGTGGCCGCGCCGCGCGGTAGGCGGTGGCGGCATGGGCGGCAACTTCGGCGATGCGGTCGGCTGAAACGCCTTGGATCAATGGCGACATGGGGGCCCCGGCAAATGCGCCCCTAGTGACCACGCCCTTCAGTCGGCGTCAACGGTTGCGCTGGCTCTGCTTCCGGCTCCGGCTCCGGGTCGGCCAGCACTTCGGCTGACGTATCGACACCGGGGCTAAGATGCGCCCATTGCGAACCCTTGGGCCGCGGTAATTTTTCAGGGTGGCCGCGGTGCAGGTTGGCCTTGGCCAAGAAATGCGCGCTGACAGGTGCGGTCAGAAACAGAAACAGCGTGATCAGCAGCTCATGCGCGCTGACATGCCCCTCTTTGAACGCGAAAAACAGCATCGAGGCCACCAGCACCCCGCCCACGCCCAGCGTGGTCGATTTGGTTGGCGCGTGCAGCCGCGTCATCGGGTCTGGCAACTTGACAAGCCCCAAAGAGCCGACGAGCCCGAAAAAGCCCCCCAGCACCAGAAACGCCGCGATCAGTGCATCAACCAGCATCATCGCCCCCTATTCCACTATGTCGCCGCGCAGCATGAACTTGGCGTAAGCGACGGTAGAAACGAAGCCCACCATTGCAATCAGCACTGCCGCCTCGAAATAGACCGCGGTTCCTTGATAAATGCCGTAAAGCACCAGCAGCGCGATCACGTTGACCACCATCGTGTCAAGCGCCAGCACACGGTCCGGCACCCCCGGCGCGCGGATCACGCGCCACAGGTTCAGCACCAGAGCCAGCGCAAAGCAGCCAAAAGTAAAGGTAAGTGCGATGGCGATCATGAGAATATCTCCAGCAAGCGGGCCTCGTAGCGGGTCTGGATCTGGCGAACCACTTCCTCAGGGTCGGGGGCGTGCAGGCAATGCACCAACAGCGTGCGGCTATCGGCTGACAGGTCGGCAGATACGGTGCCGGGTGTCAGGGTGATCGTTGCGGCCAGCACGGTGATCGCCTCGGGCTGTTGCAGCCGCAGCGGCACCGCCACCCATGCGGTGTGCAACCGCGCGTTCGGCATGAATAGCACGATCCGCGCCACCACGAAATTGGCCACCACGATGTCCCAAGCCACGACGCCCAGATAGCTGATGATCATCGGCAGGTTTCGCACGCCGGGCCGTTCGGGCCAGTAGGGCGCTGTCAGCAGCGGAATCGCCCAAGCAAGGATCAATGCCATCACCAACGAGCCGAGGCTGAGTTGATTGACCAGCAGCAGCCAGACGACCGTCAACAACAGGCTGAGTTGCGGGTGCGGAAATAGTTTGCGCATCATTGGCTGACCCCGCTACCCAAAACAGCCTCGATATAGGGTGCCGGCGTGTAGATCGCTACGGCGGTGGCGTTCAGCCAGTTACTAATCGGCCCGGCGGCGACGGTGAGGGCAACCATTGCGCCAAGAAGCCCCGCGATGCCACCCCAAGCGAAGGGCTTGCCAGATACCGACGCCGGTTCGCGCGGCACTTCCCAGAACAGCGCAGCACCCGCCCGTCCAAGGCCGATGATCGCCATGATCGAACCGACAAGCACCAGCGACCAGATCGCCCAGGCTTCGGGTTGCAGCCACGTGGTATCGAGAATCATCAGCTTGCCCAAAAAGCCCGGCAACGGCGGCATCCCCGCCATGCCGATTGCGGCCGCAAAAAATAGCGCCGCCAAAAGCCCGTGCCGCGCAAGCCGGGGCCCGGGTTGCAGCGCCAGGTTGCCGCGCTCGGTCAGCACCAGATCGGCGACCAGAAACAGCGCCGCCGCAGCAAGCGTCGAGTGGATCAGATAAAACAGCGCCGCGCCGGTGGTGGCCGCGGTGAAAACCGCAACCCCCAACATCAGCGTGCCGATCGAGCCGACCACCGCGAATGCCGACATTCGCCCCAGATCGCGCGCGCCCATCACGCCGATCATGCCGATCAGCAGCGTCACGCCGGCCGCGGGCAGCAACAGCGTCGGGCCGATGTCGCCTGCCATGCTGTCGGCTCCGAAAGCCAGCGGGTAGATTCGCAAGATCGCATAGACCCCGACCTTGGTCAGAATCGCAAACAGCGCCGCCACCGGGCCGGGGGCGTTGGCATAGGTGGCCGGAAGCCAGAATTGCAGCGGCACCAGCGCCGCCTTGAGCGCAAAGACCAGCAAAAGCATCACCGCGCCCACGCGCAGCAAACCCGCCTCGTCAACCGGAAGAGCGGATACCCTGACCGCCAGATCGGCCATGTTCAGCGTGCCGGTGACAGCATAAAGCGTGCCGAGCGCGAACAGAAACAGCACCGAGCCTGCAAGGTTCATGACCACATACTGCACACCCGCCCGCAGGCGCGCGCGGCCGCCGCCGTGGATCATCAGCCCGTAAGAGGCAATCAGCATCACTTCGAAAAACACGAACAGGTTGAACGCGTCGCCTGTCAGAAAAGCCCCTGCCAGACCCATCAGCTGAAACTGGAACAACGCATGAAAATGCCGCCCGCGCGCATCCCAGCCCGTGCCAAGCACGTGCGCTAGCACCGCCAGCGCCAACACCGCAGTCAGCGCCAGCATCAGCGTTGCCAGCCGGTCTGCCACCAGCACGATGCCAAAGGGCGCAGGCCAGTCGCCAAGCCGGTAGACGATGATTTCACCGCCTGCGGTTTGCATCAACAGCAGCGCGGCCAGTGCCGCGAAACCCAAGGTTCCTGCCGCCGATAATACACGCTGCGCCCGCAGATCGTTGCGCACAAGCAGCATCAGCAAAGGCGCCAAAAGCGCGGGCAGCACGACAGGGGCGATGATCCAGTGGTTCATTCGCGGTCCTCGCCAAGCTCGATCGTGTCATCGCCCGAGACGATATAGGCCCCCAGCGATAGCAGCACGACCACCGCCGTCATGCCGAAGGAAATGACGATCGCGGTCAGCACCAGCGCCTGTGGCAAGGGGTCGGTATAGCCCGGCGCGCCATCGGAAAGAACCGGCGGCATGTCTATCACCAGCCGT
>NZ_JBFHIA010000064.1:0-13549 GCF_041596715.1 Phaeovulum sp. | reverse complement strand
TGCAGAACGTAGTGACTGGGATCGTAAAGCATCATCGCACGCGGATGATTTTTCACACGGTCCAGAAACATCTCGAAGGTCACGCCGTCATGCAGATCTTCGCCCGGATGGATCTCGTAGCAAACATTGACGCCGCAGTCTTCGGCATGGTCAAGGATCGGTGTCCACCGCTTTGCAAGCTCTTCGAACGCCGTCTCGACCAGCCCGGCCGGGCGCTGTGGCCAAGGGTAGACAAAGGGCCACGCCAGCGCGCCCGAAAAGGTGACATGCGCCGTAATCCCCAGCCGCCGCGAGGCGGTGAGCGCCTTTTTCACTTGATCGACAGCCCATTCCTGACGCGCCTTGGGGTTGCCCCGCACCTCGGGTGCGGCAAAGCCGTCGAACGCAATGTCATAGGCCGGATGCACCGCCACCAACTGGCCTTGCAGGTGCGTGGAAAGCTCGGTTACGGCAACACCGTTTTCAGCCGCGATCCCCTTGAACGTATCGCAGTAATCTTGGCTTTCGGCGGCTTTGGCGAGGTCGATCAGCCGGGCGTCCCAGCTTGGCACCTGCACACCGATATACCCGCAATCTGCGGCCCATTTCGTGATGGATTTCCAAGAGTTGAATGGCGCTTTGTCGCCTGCGAACTGCGCCAGAAAAAGGGCTGGCCCCTTGATAGTCTTCATCGTCGAACCTCCAAAAGCCGTCGAAAGTAACAGCTCCCGCTTCGCCCCTCCCGGCCAAACGCGAATCGCCTATGTAATCCTTTACATCGGGATTTTAGCTTTTGTGTAATCGTTTACAAGGAGTAAGAACCGCCATATGACGCGATTCTTGCCGAACTGGATTCGGCCAGAAAAGGGCGTGGGCTGGCGATGAAAGGCACAAAAGCATGACGTTTCGGGCACCGAGCATTCGCGACGTGGCCAAGGTGGCGGGCGTGTCTACCGCCAGCGTAAGCCGCACCCTTTCCAACCCCGAGTTGGTCAGCGAAGCTACCCGCGCGCTGGTATTCGATGCTGTGCAACAGACCGGCTACCGGATCAACGTTTCGGCACGCAACCTGCGCAAGCAGGCAACCAGCGCGATCGCCGTGCTGGTCCCAAACCTCGCCAACCCGTTCTTTGCGCGCATCCTTTCGGGAATCGCGGAGGTGATGTCGGATGCGGGCTTCAGCGTGCTAATAACGGACACAACACCAATGTCGCTCGACGATCACCATTTCCCGGTGTTTCTGAGCCTGAACCAGACTGACGGGCTGATCGTGCTCGACGGATTGCTAGCGCGCGACGCGCTTCTCAATCGCGGCACGCCCGCAACACGCGCGCCGATGGTTTTCGCCTGCGAATGGAACGAAAACCTCGTGCGGCCCTCGGTGACGATCGACAATGAAGCGGCTGCGGGCCGTGCAATGGACCACCTCATTTCGCTTGGCCACAGGCGCATTGGCGTGCTCAACGGGCCGCGCGACAACGTATTGACCAAGGCCCGCTTCAAAGGCGCAGAGGCCGCAATCCATGCCGCCGGGTTAGAGCTTCCGCAGCGCTGGATCTATGACGGCGATTTCACCCTGCAATCCGGCGTCCGCGCAGCAGCGCATTGGCACGGTGCGCAAGACCGCCCCACCGCGATATTCTGCGCGAGTGACGAGATGGCGATGGGCTTCATCGGAGAGTTGAACCAGCGCGCCGTCAAGGTGCCGGACGAGGTTTCCGTTGTCGGTTTCGACGATCTTGAAATCGCCGCCCATTTCGTGCCGCCGCTGACCACGATCCACCAGCCGCGCGAAGCCATCGGCAGAGCAGCGGCGCGGATGTTGCTGGACCGTATGAACCTGTCACCCCAAGAGCGCGAGCATCAGCCCGTGCCAAAACTGGTCTTGCCGGTAGATCTGGTAATCCGAAAAAGCACCGCACCGCCCCCCGGCTGAATCCGGGTTCGCGCCGTGGCGTTCGACTTTGCCCTGCCCGGCGCGAGCCACGGGCTGCGTGCCGAAGGCTCGCATCGGCTGCGCGCCCTGCCCGGCCTGACCGAAGGCGCGCTCGACATCCAGATCGACCGTTGGACGAAGGGCGACAACGGGCGGGTGTTCTGGAAACCCTTCTACCGGCGTGACTAGTTCGATGACGACCGCTATCGCCCGATGCTGTCGCCCGTTGTGGCCTCGGGCCAGCGGGTGCGCATCGCGCTTGCCGCCAGCGCCCCGCCGAGGGTGTCCATGCGGTGCACTACGCGCCTTACGTGCGGCTCGCATCTTCGGGGCGCATTGTTGCACTCGCGCCGCCCGCCCTGGTGCCGCACGAGCGGGTCGAGATCGATTTTGTGCTGCCCGAAACCGACGAGGCGTTCGACGAGATCGGTTTGCTGCTCGATCAGCGCGATGCCGCCCGTGTGCTGATCTGGCTGCGGATTTCGACTTTGCAGTAAGCAGCCCCGGCCATACGCTGATCGACCCGGAACTGGAACGCGCCGAATGGGGCTGCGTTTCGCGCTTCAGCTTCAATCGCGGGCGCTGGAGCCTTGCGGAAGGTGCCATTACAGGCACGTCGGAACAGGATGCAGACCTCTGGACAGGCCATCCCTTTGCACGCGACCAGATCGTATCGGCAACGATCACCCGGTCAGAAGGGGCCAGCCATCTGATCACCGCGCGGGCACGTGGCAACTGCCGCTATTACGCTGCGGGGATCGAGAACGGAGAGGCGGTCATCAAGCTGGAAAACTTCGGCACCACCACAGTTGCCACCGCTCCTCTGCCCGATACGCCAAAGCGCGTAACGCTGCAATTGTCGGCCAAGGGCGCGCGTCTTGCGCTCAGCATCGACGGGCGCGAAGTTCTGGCGGTGACGGATGACACGCACCCGATGGGCATGGCGGGGCTGCGCATGGCCGCGCCGGGCGCGCTTGCCTGCCAACGCTTCGAGATACGGGAGTCCTGAGATGGGCCACATCCAGTTGCAGAATGTCGGCAAATCCTTCGGCGGCACCGATGTATTGACCGGGATCGATCTGGACATCGCTGACGGCGAGTTCCTTGTACTGGTTGGGCCCTCGGGCTGCGCATGTTAAGCTGGCCGATGGCACCGCCTTGCCGCTGCCGCGACCATTGGCCGTAGCACCCGGCACGCAGGTTACCTATGGCATCCGGCCACAGACCATCTCGCTCGGGGGCGATCTGGCGGCCAACGTGGTTCTTGTGGAACCCACCGGCGAAACGGTGGATGCGCAATTGAACCTTGGTGGAACCGATCTGGTCGCGATTCTGCCCGAAACCGCGCGGCTCAAGGCAGGCGACCGCGTTGCGCTGGCCTTCGAAACCGCGCGCGTTCTGGTCTTTGACCCTGCGACCGGGGCGCGTCTGATATGAGCTGGCGCGCAGCCAACTGGCAACCGGGTGCCAGCGGCCCACTGACCGGGTTGCGCGTGCTCGACCTATCGCGGCTGGTTGCGGGCAACATGACCTCGCTGCAACTGGCCGATTTCGGGGCGGATGTGCTGAAGGTGGAACCGGCCCCCGCGGGTGATCCGCTGCGCGCGTGGAAACAAGAGGGCGTCTCGACCTTCTGGAAGATTTACGGGCGCAACAAACGCTCGATCGCGCTTGATTTTCGCGCCGAGGGCGCTGCCGATGTGCTGGCCCGCCTGATCGTCGCCGCCGATGTCATGATCGAAAACTTCCGCCCCGGCACGCTAGAGCGGATGGGCCTATCGCCCGAGGCGCTGCTGGCGCGCAAGCCGGAACTGATCGTGCTTATTAGCATATCGGGTTTCGGGCAGACCGGCCCCTATGCGCGCCGCCCCGGCTTTGGCACGTTGATCGAGGGGATGTCGGGCTTTGCCGCGCGCAACGGTGAAGCGGGCGGCGCGCCCCTGTTGCCGCCACTGGCACTGGCCGACATGATCGCCGGTCTTTACGGTGCCAATGCCGTATCTATGGCGTTGCGGCACCGCGATGCGGGCCATGGCGGGCAGGTGATCGACCTGTCGCTGCTTGATGCGATGACCTCGGTGCTTGGCCCCGAACCGCTTGACTACCGCCTGACCGGCAAGCCCAAGCCGCGCGTCGGCAATGGTTCCAACACCTCAAGCCCGCGCAATGCCTATCAGACCGAGGACGGTGCCTGGATCGCCGTTTCGGGCTCGATGCAATCGATGGCGGAACGGTTGTTTCGCGCCATCGGCCGCGCCGCCATGATCGACGATCCCCGCTATCGCACCAATTCCGATAGGGTTGCCCACCGCGCCGAGGTCGATGCCGCGGTTGGCGCGTGGTTCGCCGCGCGCAGCAAGGCCGAGGCCATGGAAGTGTTGACGCGCGCCGAAGTGACCGCTGCGCCACTTTATGAGGTCAGCGATATCTGCACCGATCCGCATTTCATCGACCGCGGTGTTTTTCTCGACCTGCCCGATGAAGAAATCGGCACCACCACCCAGCACGCGCCCATTCCGCGGCTGTCGGCCAGCCCGGCTTCGCTGCGCAAGCCGGCACCCGCGCTGGGGCAAGATACCGATGCGGCATTGGCGGCAGCCGGGTTTGACGCGGCCGCCATCGCCGATTTGCGCAGGAAAGGAATCGTCGCATGACTTGGCGCTCGCTTCTCTATGTTCCGGCCAGTTCTGACCGCTTTCTGGAAAAGGCGCAGACCCGCGGTGCCGATGCCCTGATCCTCGATCTGGAAGACTCGGTTCCCGATGACACCAAGCCCGCCGCCCGCGAGCGCCTTGCCCGCCATTGGGATGCTTTGGCGCGCGGGCCTTCGGAATTGATCGTCCGCATCAACGGCCCGCTTCTGGACGCGGCGCGCGATCTTGATGCCGTGGTGCGACCGGGGCTTCGCGCGCTTTACCTTGCCAAGGCGCGTGGCCCTGAAACCCTAGGCTGGCTTGCCGAGGCGCTGACGGGCCTTGAGGCCGCGCGTGGGCTACCTGTGGGAAGCATCGCGCTGATCCCGGTTATCGAAGACCCAGCCGCACTCGAATCCGTGTTCGGCATCGCCCGCGCACCGCGTGTGGTGGCGCTTACGCTAGGCTCTGAAGATTTCGCGACCGCCTGCGGCATGCCCCCCGGCCCAGACCACCTTGCCCCCGCGCGCGCACGCATCGTGCAGGCGGCCGCTGCCGCCGGGATCGCGCCCTTGGGCCTGCTTGACACCGCCGCGGTGCTGGATGGCGACCCTGATCTGGTGCGACGTTCGCGCGCCTTCGGCTTTGCGGACGCGGCTGTCGTGCACCCCGGATTGATCGCCGCGCTGAACACGGGCTTTGCGCCCTCGCCCGACGAGGTTGCATGGGCGCGCGCCGTGCTGGCCGCGCTGAGCGAAGCACAGGCGCGCGGCGAGGGGGCCGTCCGGCTAAATGGCCGGATGATCGACAAACCGGTGGCAGCGCGCGCCCGCGCCATTCTGGAACGAAGCTGATTTGAGGTGCGGCGAAAGGCTCTAAAACTCCGCCCTGCCGCGCTTATCTGGGCGCGCGGCACCGCGCCTCATGCCCCAAAACCGGCGAATGGCAGAAATCGAGGGGTCTTTGTCCTAACGGTCAGCGCGAAGTTTGGCCTAATGTCGGACCATGGAACAGAAAGCAGAAAATCAGACAGGGCAACGGGCGCGCCGCGTCGTGATGGTAACCTATCCGGACGCCCATGTTCTTGACGTTGTCGGCCCGTTGGAGGTGCTGACGGGCGTCAAATACTTCCTTCCCGAGGGGCCGGAACCCTATAACGTCACGCTCGCGGCGCATAGCGCGGGGCCTGTGCCCACAACCTCGGGGATAAGCCTGACCGCACAGGTTTCTTTTGCCGAGGCGGCGGCGCAAAACGACCCCATCGACACGCTGATCGTCAGCGGTGGCCATGGCACCATGGCCGCTATCGAAGATGCAGAGCTTCTGGATTTTGTGCGCCACGCAACAGCCCGTTCGCGGCGCGTTGTATCAATCTGCACGGGTGCGATGATCCTTGCCGAGATCGGGCTTCTGGATGGCAAGCGGGCAAGCACCCATTGGTGGTGGTGCCCAATTCTGGAACGGCGCTATCCGAAGGTCTTGGTGGACCGCGATGCGATTTTCGTGCGCGATGGGGATATCTGGACCTCGGCGGGGGTTACAGCGGGCATGGACCTTGCCTTGGCGCTTGTCGAAACGGATTGGGGCCACGACATCGCGCTACAGGTCGCGCGCTACAACGTCATGTATATGATGCGCCCCGGCGGTCAGTCGCAATTCAGCGCGCATCTGGTAGCCCAGCGCGCCGAAGACCCGGCGATCAATGCCTCGCTCGCCTATATTCTAACCAACCCCGGCGACCCGCTGACTGTTACGGCATTGGCCGCACGCGCTGGCCTGTCAGAGCGTACCTTCGCGCGCCGGTTCAAAGATGAAACGCAGCTGACACCCGCCGCCTATGTCGAAACGGCACGGGTTCAGGCCGCGCGAGTGGCGCTTGAAACGACAGCGCGCGGGGTCGAACAGATCGCGCGGCAGGCCGGGTTTCAAAATGCCGAGCGGATGCGACGTGCATTTCAGCGGCATCTGGGGGTTTCCGCTACCGACTACCGCCAGCGGTTTCGCGGTGCCGAGGCCGCGCCCCCCTTCAGCCGCGAAGGCCCCGCCTGACCACGCTCTGATCTTACCCTCTAACCGCCCTGCCGCACGTGTTGCGGTATTCCCAAGCGTTTCTGCGGTGCCTTTACGCCCCGCCCCCGGCCGCCGCTTCGTCGGCAGACCGCCCCTCTTTGCACATCACGAAAGGCGCACGACATGGCGTATCTTTTCTTTCCTCGACGCGGTTTTCTTGCCTATCTTCGCGTCAAACTTGATCTTCCGGCGAAGCGAAAACCACCGAAAGACCTGCAACCTTCGCTGCCTACCTCGCCACGACTGCGGCGGGATGTTGGCCTGCCCGAGCGGGAATGTGCGCGGCCGGTCATCTCGCAGTTTGGCATACGGCTTTAACGCACAGGCGCGGCTCTGCACGCGCTTTCACCCGAAAGGCCCCTTATGACGAACCAGACCCTTGCCCTTCTTTATGCAGCCCTCGCAGCCCTTCCCACCGCGATGCAGATCGCGCTTGCAGCGGGTGCGCCGCTTGGAAGGTTTACGGTGGGCGGGCGGTTTGCAGGCCGCTTGCCGCCGATCTGGCGCGTGCTGGCGTTGGTTCAGGCGGGGGTTTTGGCCGTGATGGCGCTTGTGGTGCTTGAACGGGGCGGCGCGCTGTCTACCGGGTTGCCAAGGGGCCTGTTCTGGCCGGTCGTGGGCCTTACGGTGCTAACCTGCGTTGCCAATGCGGCAAGCCCTTCGCGGGGCGAGCGGCGGCTTTGGGCCCCAGTCACGCTAGGGATGGTTGCAGCCGCGCTTGGAACGGCCCTGTTCTGAAACTTCAAAACCGAAAGCAAACACCATGCCAATCGTCTTCATTGCTGGCGCCACGGGCTATCTGGGCCGCTTTCTTTGCGCAGAATATCGCGGGCGCGGATGGCAGGTGCACGCGCTGGTGCGTGATGCGAAGCGAGCGCAAGACCTTGCGGTCGATAAGGTGATCGAGGCCGAAGCCACAGAGCCGCAAGCCCTTGCCGGGGTCATGGACGGGGCCGATCTGGTGATTTCCGCGCTGGGCATCACGCGGCAGGCGGATGGCCTAGGGTATTGGGATGTCGATTATCAGGCCAACCTGAACCTGCTGCACGAAGCACAGCGCGCCCATGTGCCGCGATTTGCCTATATCCATGTGCTGAACGCACAGCAGATGCGCAATGTGCCGCTGGTGGCGGCCAAGGCCGCTTTCGTTGACGCGCTACAGGCAGCCGAGATCGCCTCTACCGTGGTCGCGCCGTCGGGCTATTTTTCGGACATGGGCGATTTTCTGAAAATGGCGCGCTCTGGTCGTGTCTGGCTCTTTGGCTCTGGCGCGCTGCGGATCAACCCGATTCACGGGGCGGATCTGGCCGCGGCCACGGCAGCTGCCACGGACCGGGGGCAGGATTGGCTGAATGTGGGCGGGCCCGACATTTTCAGCCAGACCGATCTGGCAAATGCGGCCTTCAAAGCCCTTGGCAAGCCGGCAAAGATAACGCGGCTTCCCGACGGGTTGCGGCGCGCGGCCCTGATGCTGTTGCCACGCCTGACGCCGCGCCGGGTGCACGGACCCGCGCAGTTCTTCCTCACCGCGCTTGCGATGGATATGGTCGGCCCCCCTTGCGGCAAGCGCCACCTTGACGCCCATTTCGCCGCGCTGGCACAAAGACCGCAGCAATAGCGCAGCGCCCGAAAGGACAAAGCCATGACATTTCAACGCATCGGCGGTTTGGCCGCGCTTGTTTGCGGCGCAACCTATCTGATCGGCTTTGCGCTTCTGGTCACGCTTTTGGCCCCATTGGGATTCGGCACGAAAGAGATCGACGCCCGCGCCGTGGTCGATTTCATCGACACAAGCCCCGGCATCCTGATCGCGTGGAACACGACGATCTATGTGGTCAATGCACTGGCGCTTGCGGTATTGGTCATGGCGTTGTCGCTGCGGCTGTCCAAGGCCACGCCGGGCTGGGCATCCGCCGCACAGGCGTTCGGGCTGATCTGGGCCGCGCTGGTGCTTGGCGCGGGCATGATGGCCAATGTCGCGGTTGTACGCGCGAGCCATGTTTACGCCACAGACCCGGAGGCCGCCGCCCAGTTGTGGGACGTTCTGCATTCCGTCGAACTTGGCCTTGGGGGCGGCAACGAGATTGCGGGCGGGATATGGATCTTGTGTGTCAGCATCGCGGGCCTTGTCGGGCGCAGCATCGCGCGCGCCATTGCGGTACTGGGTGTTCTGACGGGGTTTGGCGGTTTGGCGACCATCGTGCCTGCCCTAGGTGATACGGCCGGGGCGATTTTCGGCCTTGGGGCCATTGCGTGGTTTCTGGCGATCGGTGCCGTGCTTGCCATTGGTCGCCGGCCTGCCTGACGCGTGCGGGCTTCTTGCCCCAAGGTCGCGGTCTGCGTTACCGCCCGATGAACTCTGCCCGCCGCTCGCTTAACGCGGTGCACAGGTAATCGACAAACAGCCGCACCCTGCGCACCCTTTGCAAATCGCCATGCAGCAGCACCCATGTCGCGCGGCTAGTATCAAGCGTGGTGCCCGGCACGCGCTGCAATTCGGGGAATATCGCCTGCACCCAAGCGGCAAGAATGGTCATCCCGGCCCCTGCCCGCGCCAGATGCAGATGCATTGCGGGGTCTGGAATGGTGTGCCGGATGCGCGCCTTGGGAAAGGGCGAGCGGCGGATATGATCCAGAAGTTCGGGCACCTCGCCATAGCCTATCCAGCTTAGCCCCTGACCTTCGGGCCCGGCATTGGGCAACATCCGGTCAAGGTAATGCGCGGCGGCATATGTGCCGATCGCCAAAGGAAAAAGCTTGCGTCCCACGGCATCGTCATCGACCTCGCGCACATGGCGGATCGACACGTCGGTTTCCAGCCGCGCGATGGAGTCGATGCCGTAGGACAGATTGAGGGTGATTTCGATATCGGGATAGAGCGTCGCAAACTCGGCCAGCACCGGTGCCAGCAGGAAATGCGCGGTCATCGGATCGGCCGAAAGGCGGATACGCCCCGCCGCCTCGCGGTCGAGCCCCTGCACGGCATTGAAACCCTTGAGCAGCGCCGCCTCGGCCTCTAGCGCCTGAGGCAGCAGCGCCCGACCCGCCGCCGTCAGGTGCAGCCCATCCGCGCCCCGGCGAAACAGCTGCACACCAAGACGCGCCTCCAGCGCCTCGATCTGCCGACGAACCGTGGCGTGGGTGCCCTCTGACTGCTCAGCCGCGCCCCGTAACGAGCCCGCGCGCGCAACGGCCAGAAAGGCGGGGAGTGATTTCCAATCCATCATGGTGGAACGATTTTAAACCGCACTGGGCCAAATGCGTCAATACTCGTGCGCATTTCGAACCGCTATACCTGCTTCATCGCAACCCAAGGTTCAAAGGAGTTACCCAATGGCCGCCACCCTTACCGCATGGACCATTCGCAGCTATGGCGCGCCAGATCGGCTTGCCCCAGTCCAACGCCCGATGCCCACCCCCGGCCCGACTGAAATATTGATCCGCATCCGCGCCTCGGCAGTCACCCGCGCCGACGGGATGATGCGAGCGGGGCGGCCGCGTTTTGCACGGGCGTTTCTGGGCTTTCGTCGCCCGCGCAAGGATCTTAGCGGCACCGGGCTTTCGGGCGAAGTGATCGCGGTGGGTGCACAGGTTCGGCGTTTTGCGGTGGGCGATGCGGTATTCGGCGAGGCCGGGCTGAACTTCGGTGCGAATGCCAGCCATATCTGCCTCGACGAAAACGGCGTGCTGATGCACAAACCCGCGGCGCTTTCGCATGAGGACGCAGCCGTGATGTGCGATGGCCCGCTGACCTCGTTGAACTTCCTTCAAAACGTAGCGCGCCTTGTGCCGGGCGAACGGGTGCTGATCCTTGGCGGGTCGGGCAGTCTGGGCAGCGCCGCTGTGCAAATCGCGGCTGCGATGGGCGCGGATGTCACCGCCAGTTGCAGCACGCGCAACGTGGAACTTGTCGCCTCGCTGGGGGCCGACCGTGTGATCGACTACACAAAGCAAGACCCGCTGGCCGCGCCCGATCGCTACGACGTGATCTATGATACGCTGGGTATTACGACATTTCGCAAGGCTCGCCAGAGCCTTGCGCAGAACGGGCGCTATGTCTGCCCGGTGCTTTCGCTAGGGCTGCTTTTGGCAATGCTTCGCACATCTGCCTTCGGCCAACGCAAAGCTCGCTTCTCGGCAACCGGGTTGCTGAAGCCAGAAATCCTGCGCCCAATGCTGGCCAAGCTGATCAAGATGAACACGCTCGGAAAGCTCGAACCTGTCATCGAGCGGGTCTATCCGCTCGACGACCTGATTGCAGCGCACGAGCACATGGAATCCGGGCACAAGCGCGGCAATATCGTCGTGGTCTAGGAAAAGGCGCACCCTTGCGCGCGGCAAGATGGTCAGCCCGTGCCGCGCGAAGGGGTGATGTCGCTGCCTCGGGCTGCCTCTTTGCCATCCCGGCCCCCTGCACATCCCATCCGGTCGCGCCCTCGCGGCGCTGTCATGTTCAGCTCTGCTGCAATGGGATAAGCGATGTTCATCAGCTTGCGTGCTCTTGCGCCAGTTGCGCGCGCAGATAGTCGCGCAGCACCGCTGCATGGTTATGATCGCGGTCTTTCGCCGCGTAAAGCAGAACGACCGGGCCTTTGCGGCACCAAGCAAGGCAGCGGGCCACAGCGGCGTCATTTTCAACCAGTTCCGCGTGATAACGGCGGGAAAATACGGCCCATTTATCGGGATCGTGGGCAAACCACTTGCGCAAGGCAGGGCTTGGGGCGGCTTCGCCAACCCAGTCGTCAATTACCAGATCCGCCTTGCGAATCCCCCGCGGCCAGAGCCTGTCTACCAGCAGGCGCGCCCCCAGAGCCGCGTCGGGCGCATCATATACCCGCGCCGTGCTGATCTGCGGCACGCAGGTCATTGGGCGGCCCTGTCACCGATCAACTCCAGCAGCTTGGCAGAACGGGCGGTGCTCATCCTGATGATCAAGTTGTCGCGCGGATCGCAGCTTGCGCGTGGCTTGATTTTGGCAAGCAAAGCCTATCCATGCGCCGCACCGCCCTGTTCGAACTGCGGGAAAAGCACGTCGTTTTCCAGACGAATATGCTCTTCAAGATCGGTGATAAACTCAACAAGGCCGCCATAAAGCGCGGTCCATGTACCACAAGCCGTCTGCGGTAATGTCAGATTTGCGGTCAAACGGCGGATCTCGGCAACCTCGGTTGCGTGGTCGTCATGATCGGCGCGCATCACCCCGATCGCGTGTTCGATCCCTACCCCGCCGCCGTTGCGTATGGCGGGAAAAAGGATCAGCTCCTCTTTCTTCATATGCACTTCCATATCCCCGATCATGCGGCGCAGCACGGCAGAAAGCCCCTCGGGCACATTGTCGTCGCCGAAGTGCACATTCTCGACCTTCTCGGCCATTTCGGCCAGACGCGGCAACTGCGAACGATGGCGCGCGTGGAAACGGGTTTCAATGTAACGGGTAAGCTCGGCGGCATCGTGGATCGGGGCAACATCGATCATCGGGGTATCCTTTAGCTTGAAATGGCGAAAACGGCGTCGCGGGTGGCCAGCGCAGATGCGGGCCGCGCTGCCAAAAGGCGGCGCGGCCCGGGCGCAATAGCGGCTGCCAACAGACAGCGCGCTAAGGCAATTTCTGGCGATGCTTCGCTGGAAGGCATCAAGACCTCTGGGTTTTGTCTTGCAAACAAGCCTAAATCTGTTAAGTGGTATTGTAAATACCTATTCAAAGGCCCCTTCCGCGATGCGCCTCACACAATTCACCGATTACGGACTGCGGATGCTGATGCGCATGGCAAGCGCGCCTGACAACGTCTTCTCGACCGCCGAACTGGCGGATGAGTTCGGGCTGTCGCGCAACCACTTGGCCAAGATCATGCAGCACCTTGCCCGCGCCGGGCTGATCGAAACGCGGCGCGGCGGCGGCGGCGGCGCGGCACTTGCCCGGCCCGCGGCAGAGATCCGGCTAGGCACCATCGTTCGCCTGCTGGAAGAGGGTCAGCCGCTCGTCGAATGTCTGAGCACCGATGGCAGCGACTGTTCGCTGGATGGCCACTGCCGCCTCAAATCCCGGCTTCGGTTCGCTGAAACGGCGTTTCTAGCCGCACTCGACCACTCGACCCTAGCCGACATCGCACTCGACCCGGTTCTGGCTGGCTGACGGGTTTTCGCCTCGTCAGCCGCGCCACCGGGCGGCAACAAGACCAAGACCGAACATGGAAGGAATGCCCGATGACAAGCTGGCTCCCTACTCTCAAGACCGCAACGCCCGAAGAGGGATATGCGCTGGCGGTCAAGATGGCCCGCGTCGCGATCAAGATGACCCAGCCTGACGCAGAGGTGCGCGACAAATTGCGCCCGATCTATGCCGAGAGTGCGGATGCGCTGATCGCCTCCTCTCAGGTCGTGGCAACGCATTTCGCCACCGTAGCGGCGGCTAACGACTATTGGAGAGATGCGACATGACGCCTGTTGAACGTAAGGCCGAGGATTTCGTCATCGACGCCGCGCTACTCGCAGAAGCGTTCGGCCTGCCGCAAAGCGAGATCAAGGCGCGGATGCGCGAAGGTGCCATCACCTCGCGCTGCGAGGCAGGCGTTGCGGAAGACGCTGGCCGCTGGCGTCTGACCTTTCATCACGCAGACCGGGCGTGCCGCTTTATCGTGGACGCGTCCGGTAACGCCCTGACAAGGGCGACATTCCCGATCAAGACCAGACCGCAAGACCCCAAGGCGCCGCATGGCGACGGC
Organism: Phaeovulum sp.; assembly: GCF_041596715.1. GTDB lineage: Bacteria > Pseudomonadota > Alphaproteobacteria > Rhodobacterales > Rhodobacteraceae > UBA6213. The sequence goes on along the minus strand of NZ_JBFHIA010000064.1, from coordinate 209 downwards.
AAAGTAGCGCCCTCTGATGGCGTAGCTGCCCCATGATCCCCGCGGCTCTTCTGGAAAAGGCCGATCAGCGGCTTATCACGATCGACCGATCCGCGCGCCTGATCGCCGCGGCGCAGGCATTCGACCGGCCAGAGACCCGGCTGATGGTCGTAGTCGATGCGGCGGGGGCCATGGTCGGCGTGGTCAGCCGCACCGACATCGTGGCCCGC